>JAKAYS010000071.1 GCA_021826695.1 Acidobacteriota bacterium
AAACCGCTCTCTCAAGTCATCCGTCAGCGTCGCGCGACGCCTAGTTTCGATGGTGTTGCAATTCCAGGTGAAGATTTGAAGAAGATTCTCGAGGCGGGACTCAGCGCTCCCAGCGGCTACAACATGCAGCCCTGGCGTTTTATCGTGGTCCGCAATCCCGAACAGAAAAAACGCCTGCGAGGCGCAAGTTTCAATCAGGCCAAGGTGGAAGAAGCATCTGTGATGATCGTTGCGTGTGGGGACGCCGATGGCTGGCGCAATGGCGATCTGGAAGAAATGCTGCGCCTGGGCCGCGAGGGCGGGATGTCGGAGAACTATGCGGCACAGGCCAAGGGAACCATTCCGAATTATCTTTCCAACCATCCCAACATGCCGATGTGGCTCAATCGCCATGTGATGATTGCGTTTACGCACATGATGCTGATGGCGGAGGCGCTGGGATACGATACTGCTCCGATGGAGGGCTTTGAGCAGGAGAAGGTGCGAGATGTTTTGCAGTTGCCACTTAGTTATCACGTGGTGGCCCTGCTTGGAATTGGGCATTTGAAAGGAAACGATAAGCACAACGGAGGCCGATTTGAAATGTCGCGCGTGGTCTTCGCTGAAGAATATGGAAAGCGGCTTCGCTTGTAGAGGGAAGGAAATGGATTGGCGCGGCGCAGCGACATGCTGCGCCGTTTTCTATGTAAAGGACCCATGGATGGAACGGATTGCAACAGGCGCGCAACGCGAATATCCATCGACGCCACGACTGGCGGTAGGCGCGGTGGTGCTGAAAGATGCTTGTGTTCTGCTGGTTCGCCGGGCGCGCGCGCCGCTGGCCGGGGAGTGGTCTTTGCCGGGAGGCGTGGTCGAATTGGGTGAAACGCTGCGGCAAGCCATCGTCCGTGAAATCGACGAAGAAACGGGACTGACGGTCGAGCCGTTGGCCGTGCTCGATACGGTGGAAAAGATCCATCGCGATTCCACCGGCAGGGTGCAATATCACTATGTGCTGGTGGAGTTTCTCTGCGCTGTTTTGCAGGGCAAATTGCGGCCTGCGAGCGATGCCGCTGACGCTCATTGGGCGAAGATCGAAGGACTTCAGGAATCGAGCGAATTTCGTCTTTCGCCAGAAACGCTAAACATCATCGAAATGGGCCGAGTTCAGCAAGACAGTCAATCGCAGCGGGACAAGGGAAGCCCGCGGAGCGAGTAGAAGTGTTACTTGATGGGAAGGAACGTCTGGCACTGACAGCTCCGGTATGCGATCAAGGCTGGCGTGTGAAAGGTACAATCAGGAGAAATTATGGCCTCTACGAATACAGTTCAACGCGAGCAGTCCAGTCGAAATGCCAGCCCGCGCAAGGCCATACGCAGTGCATGGATGGGCCTCGCGTGGGTATGTCTGCTGTTTTTGGTGATCGCTGCGGGAGTGATCTACGAGCGGCCTATGACGGTAGCGGATGCGGGAATTCATCTTCGGCTGCGCATGGCAGGCATCGACAGTCGCTACGTGCGGGTGAGGCCCTATCGCGTGCATTATTTTGTTGGCGGTAAAGGGAAGCCATTGCTATTGATTCATGGGCTGGGTGGGCGCGCGGAAGATTGGACGCCTGAGATGCCCGCCTATTTGAAGCAGGGTTTTCGCGTCTATGCCATCGACCTGCTAGGTTGCGGTCGCACCAGTCGCCCGAACATTGCGTACAGCATGCAAGAGCAGTCGGATATGGTGCAGGGCTTTCTGAATGCATTGCATGTGCAACGAACAGATGTGGCTGGGTGGTCGATGGGTGGCTGGATTACGTTGCTGTATGCTTTGCAGCATCCGGCTCATGTCAATCGCGTGGTTGTCATGGACAGCGCGGGTCTGATCTTTCAGGCCCACTTTGGGGCGCAGGTCTTCGAGCCGAAAACTCCGGAGCAACTATCGCAGCTTATGACGCTGCTGACGCCGCATCCAGACGTTCTCCCTGCATTTGTTGAGCGCGACGTTCTGCGTCGGATGAAGCAAAACTCCCCGGTGATCCATCGCGCAGTGCAGACAATGTTGACCGGGCAGGACCTTCTCGATGGAAAGCTGCAAAATATCCATGTGCCGGTGCTGATCGTATGGGGCGCGCAGGATGAATTGATTCCGCCAACTTCCGGCGAGCAAATGCATCAGGCCATGCCGCAGTCCGTGCTGGAGTTGTATCAGGGATGCGGCCATCTTGCTCCCGCCACATGCGCTGACCGGGTCGTTCCCCATGTGTTGGACTTTCTGCGCAGTGAGCCAGCGATGACGGGCGGGACGTACCACTACTGAGGGCTGTCGCTGGCTGCCCTTCGCAACGGCGCGAAAGATAGGGCAACCCCTCATGGGTAAACTGTTCTAGGCTTTTCCACGCCACCGATAGGCGGATTTCTGCGGCAGGCCGACATGGGCCAGCACGCGGCAAACATACTGCCGCACCATTTCCTGTGCATCTACGGGATGATCGTAAAAGGTCGGGATGACAGGAAAAATGGTCGCGCCAGCATCGGCGGCCAGTTGCATATTACGCAAATGGATTTTGTTGAAGGGAGTTTCCCGCACGCATAGAACCAGCGGACGGCGCTCCTTCAGGCAGACATCCGCGCCGCGCGCGATCAGGTTGTCCGCCAGCCCGTTGGCTATCGCGCCCAGCGTTCCCATGCTGCAAGGAAGAACGATCATGCCATCGGTTGGGTAGCTGCCGCTGGCGACCGATGCTCCGATATCGCCGGACGCGTGCTGCGTAATCTTGGTGCTCTCTTGTCCGAGCAGTTTCGACAGCAAACTATTGCGCCCGCTGATTTGCAGTTCTTCCGCCAGCACGCGCAATGAATTATCCGACGGGATGAAATGTACCCGTTCGACCCTGTCATCCTGTTCGAGCAGATGCAGCAATTCTCGCGTCAGGACCGCGCCGCTCGCGCCAGTCAAGGCTACGATCAGGATTTTTCCAGAAGGCATCGAGTTTTCCCGCTCTCTCAATCGCGTCCGTCCAACACTCTGGCAAAGATCGTATCCACATTGGTAAGCTGGCGATTCAGATCGAAGGCATGCGCCAGTTTTTCCGGCGTCAACAACTTTGTGATCTCTGGATCGTTGCTGACCTCTTCGCGAAAATTCAGGTCCTGCTGCCAGGCGCGCATTGCGTGCGATTGCACCAGCCGGTACGCATCCTCGCGCGACATTCCGGCTTCGGCGAGTTCGAGCAAGAGCTGGCCAGAAAAAATCAGGCCGCCGGTCAACTCCAGGTTGCGCAACATGCGCTGCGGGTGGACGACCAGCTTGTCGATCAGCGCGGTCGTTTTTTCCAGCAGATAATCGGCCAGAATTGTCGAGTCCGGCAGAATGACGCGTTCCACGGAGGAGTGGGAAATATCGCGTTCATGCCACAGCGCGACATTCTCGAGCGCCGCCTGCTGGTTGGCGCGCACCACGCGCGCCAGGCCGCTGATTTGCTCGCTGGTAATGGGGTTGCGCTTGTGCGGCATGGCGGAGGAACCTTTTTGCTTCTCGGAGAAGTACTCCTCCGCCTCGCGCAGTTCCGTGCGTTGCAAGTGACGGATTTCGACAGCGATTTTGTCGAGCGTCGCCGTCACCAGCGCGAGCGCGCCGATGTAAAACGCATGGCGGTCCCGCTGAATGACTTGCGTTGCAACGGGAGCAGGTGCGAGACCGAGCCGCTCGCAGATGCGCGCTTCATGTTCCGGCTTGAGATGACCGAAGGTGCCGACCGCGCCGGAAATTTTGCCGACCCGCATGTCCTCCGCCGCCATGTCGAAACGCTTCAGGTTGCGCTGCATTTCGGCGTACCAGTTGAGCAGCTTCAGTCCGAACGTTGTGGGTTCTGCGTGGATGCCGTGCGTGCGTCCTACGGTCGGCGTGTGTTGAAACTCTATGGCGCGGCGCTTCAGGGCTTCGAGAAGGCGCAGTATGTCTTCTCGAAGGATCGCGGAAGCGGCCTTCAGTTGGAGCGCCTGTGCTGTATCGACCACGTCGTTGGACGTGAGTCCGTAATGCAGCCAGCGGGACTCTGGGCCAATCTTCTCGGCAACGGCGGCGGTGAAGGCGATGACATCGTGGCGCACTTCGGCTTCAATCTGCTGAATGCGCGCGATGTCGATGCTGCCGCACTCTCGAATGGCCCGGGCCGCTTCCGGCGGCACAATCCCAAATTCCGCGAGTGTATCCGAGGTGGCGGCTTCCACCTCCAGCCATATGCGGTATTTATTTTCTTCTGTCCAGATGTGCCCCATGGCGGGACGCGTGTAGCGATCAATCACGGTTCTAGCCCTCTTCGATACTAAATTTATCTACATAAGTCTCAGAAAGCGAGAAATGGGGCACCTAAAATGCTGTTAAAAGGATTGCGCTACACCCAGCAGTTCGGCCATTTCCTCATGCAGAAATCCTATTCCCGGTTTATAGGGCTGTATCCATTTGCCATCTATGACAAATTGCGGGATGGCGCGCTTGCCGACATGGGCGATCACTTCCTCGGCGGCGCCTGCCGTGTTTTCAATGTCGATTTCCGTGTAGGGAAGATTGTGTTTTTCCAAGAAGCGTTTGGCCTCGCGGCAGTCGCGACACCAGCCAGCAGTATAAACAAGCAAAGTCATACCTTTATGGTAAATGGAACGCGGAATTTTTAAGTTTTTTGCTGCGATTGGAGAATGTAAAGGAATTAAGGCTTGAGAGGCTGAGCGGAATCACGCAGCAGGGTCAAATGCTCTGGCAGTTGACACACGCGCACCGCTGAGTTGACATAAGGGCACGTAAACTGCGTCGCAGAACTGGCGGGCAATACGATCCAGTTGACATGGTAGGGTGCAAGTACCTGAATGCGTTGCGCATCGGTCCATTGGGAGAAGTGTTCTGTCGCCCTCATTTCATTCCACCATTCCGCGGCAACCGCTGGATAGATGGCCGCCACTCCGCCGTCCTTATTCCAGTCCGCCAGAACGCTGCGCTGTGCCGTGGCCCGGAAACCGACAGTGTCTTCCTGGGGCTGCGCCTGATAGTGCGGATCCAGCGCAAACAATGCGTCGTTGGGAGTATTGCCGCGAATCCAGAGGAAAGCCTGCTCCCATGGATTATGGGTTTGGCTCCAGGGCCATTCAATGTGCGCGAGCGATGGATATATGTAAATCTGCGCGGTGAACATGATGCCAGCAATCGTGGTAAAGCATCCAATCCACGCCCACCAGCGGCGTCGCAGAATGTATTCCCCCAGCACGCTGCCAAGAAGCAGGAAAAACAATATATAGATCAGTTGAAAAGCGCGAAGAGGTTGCAGGCGCGCCAGTAATATCGAGTCCTGGGTACGGGCAAAACAAACGGCGAACAATAGGGCGAGGGTTCCGACATACAGGGATGCGGCGGAGATACGGCTGTAGTTCGATTTCAGGCTAAAGCCGCGACTTGCCCAGAAGATGGCCGCAGCCGCCAGCGGAGGAAAAAGCCCAAAAATTTCATACCAAGCCCACTGGTTCAGGAAGAAGTAGGAACGACTCGTCGCTGCAACCGTGTAAGCAGGAGAGCTTCCGAGGAGGTTTCCCGCATGAGAAGCGGCAAATCCAATGGCCATAACCAAAACAGCCATGCCAGCCAGCCAGTTCCAACGTTGCGCGCGCAACAGGCCCAACGTGATGACATAACCGATGGCATACGCGGCCATAAGCGGATGCAGTACAAAGGCCGCGATCAGGCACAGCGTACTTGCCACCATGCGACGCTCCAGCACATACACAATGGCAAAAAGAGTAGCGGGAGTGGAAAACGAGCGGGCCGTCAAATAGGGATCGATAAAGAAAATAGCAGAGCCTGCGACCGGGAGCGTCAACGTGGCCGTAATCAGCAGCATTGCCCCCCAGCGTGCCTTCGGCTTGGTGAATAGCAGGCAGCTCAGTCGCCAGCACGCGAAAAGCATAAGCGCGAGTGAGACTACGTAGGTTGCAAACAGTGCATACGCCAACGGGATGTGCAACGCGCGGATTGACCAGCCGAGCGTGAAGGAAAATAGAGAATGTTTTAAATGGGGCAGAACATATTCCGCATGAAGCGGGAACAGCGAGGGATGAATGACTTTTTCGATGCCAGCTACATAAATGGCTGCATCGTCAACATACGGATGGTAGCCCTGGATCAAAAGGGCCAGAAATGTCAGACCAGAGAGAAAAACGAACGGTTGCTGCAAAAGGACCAAAATCCTCTGCCAGAGCGAGGACTGAGCGATGGGTTCCGTGACGGGAGAAACCTCTTCCGACTTTTTTTTCTCTAAGAGAAGTAAGGCCAAGCATTCCTCCTAATGTCTCGCATAAGCGGCATGCTGGAGAACGGATGGAGTGGCCGTGGATCTAAAGATGGCTGCAAGACGCAATCGAGGGAATCCTTTCAAAATCCATTTTTCTTAATCAAATTGCATCCAAGCGTAGCGGATATAGGCTTCCAATGTCTATGAAAAGCGTACATGCATGCGCGGCCTGGCGTGGGTGACGTCTGGAACATATTGTTATCGGGTTACGGCTGCCGCAGCGCTCGCTTTCATGGCGATCGCTTTCTGAGCGGCGTTTTCCAAGGCCTGCGCCTGAGGAAGTAACGTCACCGCCTTACCGATCATAGGGTCCCAGGCAGCGCGAATCTTCAGTCCTTCTTCCTGACCGAAGACGGAGGTAAAAAGTTCGCTTTTGATGCTCATATCAATCCAGCCGCGAACTCCATCGATGTCCTGCTGTGTCCACGGAATCTGCTTACTGGTCAGGAATGCCTCAAAGTCTTTGATGACCGAATCGTCGACCTGAAAATCTTTTGTGATGTTGTGATTGCTGCGATAGTGGTTCGCAAAATTGAAAAAAGCGAATTGGTCTAAGAGGACGTCCTGAAAATGGTTGGACTTGGGCGTATCGACTTTCACGTCCGGGGTGATCCCGCCTCCGCCGTAAACCGCGCGGCCGGAATCAGTCAGCTTGACTTCGCGGTTCGCGTCGCTGTGCGGACGGTCCGCGGGGTTGAAGAAGTAGTCATACATGGAAACGCCTGTGTAGTTGCGCTGGATCAAGCGGCCGCTCGGAGTGTAGTAGTGGTAGGTCGTCAAGGCCAGTGCGGTGCTGTCAGAGAGTGGATAGACCGTCTGGACCAATCCTTTTCCAAAGGTCGTTTCTCCGGCGATCAAAGCGCGATCGTGGTCCTGCAACGCGCCGCTCACGATTTCCGCCGCGGAGGCCGTTCCACGATTCACCAGGATCACAATCGGATAATCGCGTCCTTGCTCTCCACGGGTCGCGCGATAGGTGATCGGTGGAAAAGCCCGGCCACGCTGCGAGACGATCACTTGCCCTTTTTGGAGAAAGTCTCCAGAAACCGAAACCGCTTCGCTCAGCAGGCCACCGGGATTGCCGCGCAGGTCGATGATCAGGCCATGAATGGGCCCCATCGCCTGCAATGCATTGGTGACTTCGTGTCCCGTAGCTTCTTCCGCGAAGTCTTTGATGTGAATGTAGCCCACGCCGGGTTGAATATTGAACGCAAGATCGACGCTGGTGCGTGGAATTTCCGCGCGAATAAGATGGAATACCAACGGTTGCGGTACGCCTTCTCGTCCCATGGTGACATCTACAGGCGTACCTTTCGGGCCTTTCAGTTGGGTAGCCACGTCGAGGGTCGTAGCGCGCTTGAGTGTTTTACCATCGGGGCCCACTCCGTTGATCGGTTTTCCATTGATGGCCAGGATCACGTCACCGGGATGGATTCCGGCTTTATAGGAAGGAGTGCCGACAAAGGGTATATCGACCACAATCTTGTCGCCGAGTGGCATAATCTGCATGCCAACGCCGTAGTATTTGCCGCTTTGCTCCTCCCGCATTTCCGCAAAAGCCTTTGGATCGTAAAAGTTCGAGTGGGGATCCAAAACATGCAGCATATCGGGAATGGCGCCGTCATAGATGGCGGAGTCGATGCGGTCTTTTGTCATCGGTTCCGCGTAGTTCTGTTCCACGACGCTGTAAACATTCGTGAACTGCTTCAGGCTGTCCCGCAGCGTGGACTGATCGCTGGCCGTTTGAGCGCCGACGTTGCGATCTAAAAAAGCTCCTGCTATTCCGCAGGAAACAAGGAATACAACCACGAGGAACAGAGAGCGCCGAGTACGGGAGGTCATGAACCGAGGGGTCCTTTTATTGCAAGCGATCAAAAATGCGAGCAGTTAATTTACAAAAAGCCGCGACTGCAAACTAACCCTCAGTGTAGCACTCTGGCGCCAAAGAATGAGCCGACGGATCGACTTGTGCGCACTTGTTTTCATTGCTTCGAAAGGATTGCACAGGATGCGGTTAGAATGAGAGGAACGGAATCGACCTGCATTGTGGTGACGGATTTTCGAATTGGACATGGACGTTCAAAAAATGCAGTCCATGGAGGAAACTCGTTTCATCACAGCAGGCTTTGGATGGTATGAGCTACACGATGATGTTTAGAGCAGTTGCGCGCGTTTTTCTACCTTTGGCCCTGGCCGTCACCTTGTGCATCCACGGCACGGCTCAAACCCCCGACGCTCCTCAAACCAAAGGCGCGGCCCCAGCAAAAGGCACTTCTGTCTTTAGCTCGAGCTTGAATGCGAACTCCAATAACGATCTGGCCAGCATCTACGGCACGCCCGTGGTGCAGATTGTCGCTCGCGTGAACGATCGTGTCATCACCAACTCCGACATCACACGCGCGCAGACACAGTTGGACCAGGACGCCCACCAGAACAATTGGACGCTCGAGCAGTACAACCGCAATGAGAAGAATCTTCTTCGTGACCTGATCGACCAGCAGCTTCTTTTGTCCAAAGGGAAGCAGCTTGGCATAACGGGCGATACAGAGCTGATCAAGCGCCTGGATGAGATTCGGAAACAAAACCATCTTGAGTCCCTGGAAGACCTGGAAAAGGCCGTCGAGCAGCAGGGCATTTCCTACGAGGATTTCAAAGCCAACATTCGCCACAGCATTATTACGCAGCAGGTTGTGCGCGACGAGGTTGGCAGCAAAATGCAGATTTCGCAGGCGGAAATCGAGAAGTATTACAACGAACACAAGGACAGCTACACCCAGCCGGAATCGGTCCATCTAAACGAGATTCTTATCCCAACCAGCGACAATGCCACCAGCAGCGAGTTGGCGGCAGCCTACGCCAAGGCCAAAGACATTGAAGCCAAGCTAAAAGCTGGCGCGAGCTTTACCGACATGGCGAAGAAATATTCCGGGGGGCCGACGGCACCGCAAGGCGGAGACCTGGGACAATTCCGGCGTGGAGCTTTGGCGAAGGTCCTGGAGGACCAGACATTCAATCTTCCTGTCGGCGGCTACACTGCGCCGATTCGCACCAAACAAGGCTATATAATTTTGCAGACCACCGAGCATACACCGGGTGGGTTGGCTCCTTTGCAAAAGGTCGAGCCGGAAATCGAGCAGGCGATTTACATGCAGAAGATCCAGCCTGCGGTGCGCGCCTATCTGACCCGTCTGCGCGACGAGGCATACATCGATATTCGGACTGGCTATGTGGACTCCGCTGCTAGCGCCAACGAGAGCAAGCCGACCTATGCTGCTTACGCGCCTCCTCAACCGAAAAAGAAAAAGAAGAAGAAGAACCGCTTTGACCGACGCGACGTACGATTCGCGCGCCCGAAGCCTGGAAAAGCGGCGCAGCCAGTTATGGCTTCCGCTGTCGCTCCAACTGCTGTTGGAGCTGCGGGCGAAAGCGTGACAACTTCCGCCGCCACCGCGACCCACTCGCGCTTCAAACGGTCGCATGCAAAGAAGCAGATGGCCCGCAAAAGTAAGCGCGAGAAATTTCGGTTCGGCCGCGCGCCCAATGCACGCGTCTCCGATGAGCAGGTAGCCACGACGGCGAGCAGTAACGCTCAACAAACTCCATCGACAGATGCGGCTGCTGCCCAGACAAATGCCTTGTCGGATACTGCCGCAGGTTCAGATGTGCAGCCGTTGGGGCCAGATTTGGAGCACAACCCGACCATTACTCAGCCCGTCCAGCAGAAGCGCCGGTTTAGCGATGAGGCGCGTAACAAGGCGCAGATGGAAGCAAGGAAAAACGCCAAGAAAAATGCCAAGAAGAACCACAAGAAATTAAAGAAGGCCAAAAAGCTCAAGAAGGACAACGCGAAGGCCACGCCATTGACGCCAGCGGAACTGGCGGCCCAGAAAGTGCAGTCCGCGCCGCTGGGACTCGAGGGCGCAACGGCAACAAAGAAGAAGAAAAAGAAGGTCAGGATCAAAAATGGCGAGAAGACACGCCTGAGTGACCAGAAGAAAAGCAGTCAAAAAAATGGGAGTAGCAAGAAGGGTAGTTCCGTGGACACGTCAAGCTCGCAAAAGCCGACGTCGAATGGTAACGGAGACACGACGACTCCGACTGCCGCTAGCGCTCCCACAAACCAGCCGCAGTAAGGGTCATCGCATAATGTTAGGCTGTTGCACGACTATGCCCAAGGTTTTGGCCCAAAGGTATTGGTGGGAGTCGTGCAATTTGCAAACAGTTTCAGCATGTTGTTGAGCCAAAGCAAGAGGAGGAACGCGTGAAAGATTTCTTTCTTGCCGATGCCGCAAAGCACCGGGGCCGCAACGTGCGCTCGCATTTTCTGGTGGCCGCAAAACAGTTGCGTGATCGCAACGACGGCAACGGCAAGTACCTTTCCATTACATTGTCGGACCGCACAGGTCGACTCGATGGCCGAGTCTGGGACAATGCCGAGATGTGGGCCGCGAAGTTTGAGCCAAATGACTTCGTCGATGTGCGCGCCTGTGTCGATGAATTCAATGGCAAGTTTCAACTGCGCGTGCTGGAGATCCAACGACTGGAGCCAGGCCAGATCGACCTTGGAGACTTTCAGCGCAAGACCACCCGCGACATCGACGCTTTGTGGAACCAGCTTCGCGCATCGGCTGAGAGCTTTACAGATCCAGACTTGAAACGTCTGGTATTTGCTTTTCTCGATGATCCGGAGATTGCGGGCCGTTATCAGGCCGCGCCCGCGGCAAAGTTCATGCACCATGCCTGGATTGGCGGCCTGCTGGAACACGTCGTCGATCTGCTGGAGTTTTGCGATTTGGCTGCCGGTCATTTCCCGCTGATCCATCGCGATCTGCTAAGGACAGGAGCGATCCTGCACGACATCGGCAAAATTTACGAACTCAGTTGGGAGCGCGGGTTTGAGTACACACTGGAGGGCCAATTGATCGGCCACATTTCCATTGCCACACGTCTGCTGGATGAAAAAATCAAGTCCCTGCCAGACTTCCCCAGGCATCTCCATACGCTGGTCGAGCACATGGTTTTGAGTCATCACGGGTCGTTGGAATTCGGTTCACCGAAATTGCCGATGATTCCAGAAGCCGTCTTGCTCCATTATCTCGACGATACAGAGGCAAAGATGCTCGCGATACAGGAGGCGTGCCAGCCGCTGTCGGAAGGCGCGGCTGCGCCGGTATACATCGATCGTGTCCGAGCGCTGGAGCGGCCTTTAGTGAACACGCGGCAATATCTGGCAGAGGCCAGGAAAGAGTAAGCGATGGCCTATCTTCTGAAGAGCGAGCCGGATGTATATTCGTTCAGCGATTTACAGCGCGACGGCGAAACCGTCTGGGATGGGGTGACCAATCCACAGGCGGTGAAATACCTGCGTGAGATGCAGCCCAGGGACAAGCTTGTGATTTATCACACCGGCGACGAGCGCACCGCAGTCGGTACGGCGACCGTAGTCAGCGTCGATGCCAGCGATCCGAAAGTGCCGCTGGTCCGCATTCGCTGCGGCAGGCCGATCGCGCCGAAGACACTGTCTGACATCAAGCTCGAAGCTACGAAGGCGAAAAAGTTATTTGCCAATTCGCCGCTATTGCAGCAGGGACGCCTGTCCGTTGTTCCTCTTACAGAGGCTGAGTATGCGTGGTTGGTCATAGGGTGAGACCGCTCTATGCGGGCAACCGACTTCCCAGGCGGATAATATCTTTTAAAGAAAGCGAAATTTCAGGGTCATAATACATGCTTCGTTTTTCTACCGCAGGGGAGTCGCACGGCGAATGCCTGATTGCCATGGTTTCTGGCATGCCCGCTGGCGTGCCGATCGATGAAGCCAAGATGAATCGCGAACTGTGGCGGCGTCAGCAGGGCTATGGTCGCGGCGGTCGAATGCGTATCGAGCGGGATACGGCACAGATTTTGTCCGGCGTGCGCCATGGCAAGACCATTGGCTCGCCGATTGCCATTCGCATCGAAAATAACGACTGGAAAAACTGGACGGAAAGTCTTCCCGTTGCCGCCGGTGATCCGACTAAGCATAAAGCTGTGGCTTCGCCTCGTCCCGGACATGCGGACCTCGCGGGCGCGCTGAAGTACGACTTTCCGGATGCGCGCTACGTGCTCGAACGCGCGTCTGCCCGCGAATCGACGGCCCGCGTGGCTGCTGGAGCAGTCGCCAAACAATTGTTAGCGGAGTTAGGGATCAACATTGCAAGTCATGTGATTCGCGTTGGCAGTGCGGAACTGGATCGGGCAGCGGAGTGGAGTGAGATTGAGGCGCTGCTGCATCGCGAGGAGGTTCTGCTCGGTTGCGTCGATGAGGATGCAGAGCAGCGCATGAAGGCCGTGGTCGATCAGGCGCTACGCACCGGCGACTCCGTTGGCGGAGTGTTTGAAGTGGTGGCGCACGGCGTGCCGCCGGGCCTGGGAACGTATGCCAACTGGGATGAGCGTCTGGATGGTCTGCTGGCGTTTGCCGTAATGTCGCTCCAGGCGGTGAAGGCCGTCGAAATTGGACGCGGCGTGACTGCGGCGGCGGCATTCGGTTCAGTGGTGCATGACTCGATCCACTACGCTCGGGAACAGGAAGCAGATCGTCACACGCGTTTCACTCGTGACCGGAACAACGCAGGGGGCATTGAAGGCGGAATCTCGAACGGAGAAGATGTCATCGTTCGCGGCTATCTCAAGCCAATTTCGACGTTGCGCCGTCCGCTTGGTTCCGTCAGTTTCTCCACACGAGAGGAGGTCAAGGCCGCGTATGAGCGCTCTGACGTCTGCGTGGTGCCCGCTGCCGGTGTTGCGGCGGAGGCGATGGTGGCCTTGACGCTGGCGAAACTCGCAATGGAAAAGTTTGGTGGCGACTCCATGCGAGAAATGGTGCGAAACTATCAGGGGTACTGCGAGCAAATTCGTAGATTCTGAAAGTTAAAAATAGTCCTCATGATTTATCCGATTGTGAAATATCCCGACCCTGTTCTGCAGAAGCCCGCAGAGCCCATTACCACGTTCGATGCGAACCTGCGCCAGCTTGTGGACGATATGTTCGCCTCCATGTACGACGCGCAGGGCATCGGCTTGGCCGCTCCGCAGATTGGAATTTCGCAGCGTTTGACGGTCATCGACCTCAGCTTTCAAAAAGACCCCAAACAAAAAATTGTTTTGATCAATCCGGAAATCGTCGAAAAGAAAGGCAAGCAGGTTGAGGAAGAAGGCTGCCTGAGCCTGCCTGAGATTCGAGACCGGGTCGTGCGAGCGGCACAGGTAAAAGTGCGGGCACTGGATGCCCATGGCAAGCCCGTGGAAGTGGACGGCGAGGAACTGCTGGCCCGCGCGCTCCAGCATGAGATCGACCACCTTGACGGCATTCTTTTCATTTTTCGCCTGAGTCGGTTGAAACGCGATCTGCAATTGCGGAAGATCCGCAAATTGCAGAAAGCTGGCGATTGGTAAACGATGCGCCTCGTCTTTTGCGGGACCCCGCAGTTCGCTGTGCCGACACTCGAAGCCATTCTGAGCGCCGGTCATACCGTGCAAATGGTTCTGTCGCAGCCGGACAAACCCAGTGGCCGCGGCATGGAAGTTAGACCGTCCGCAGTCAAGCAATTTGCCCAGCAGCATGGACTCCCCATCGCGCAGCCGGAGAAGATTCGCAACAATTTTTCGCTCCAGCAGCAGCTTACAGAACTGGCCCCGGACGCAATCCTGGTGGTCGCATACGGGCGTCTGATTCCCTCGTGGATGCTGGCGCTGCCGCGCTACGGCAATCTCAACCTGCACGCATCGCTGTTGCCGAAATATCGTGGGGCCGCGCCGATCCAATGGGCCGTCGCCAACGGGGAAACGCAGACGGGTGTGACCACGATGAGGATCGATGAAGGGCTAGACACGGGAGATATTTTGTTGCAGCAACGCGTGCCAATTTCGCCCGAACAAAATTCGATGGAGTTGTCGCCTGTCCTTGCGAACGTGGGCGCGGAGTTGATGGTGCGGACACTTTCAGGTTTAGAAAACGGCACACTGCATGCAACGGGACAAGACCATCTACAGGCGACACTTGCGCCGATCCTACAGCGTGAAGATGGCCGCATCGACTGGAACCATGCCGCGCGGAAAATCTTCAATCGCTGGAGAGGCTTTCAGCCATGGCCCGGAGCGTTCACTTCGTTTCGTGGCAAAAAGTTGGGCCTGCACGCAATGCGCGTGGTCGATTCCATCGTGGCCCCGCCGGGAACTCTGACGCGGAGCGGCAACCGTCTTTTTGTCGCGTGTGGGGAGGACACCTCTCTGGAAATCATGGAATTGCAAGTGGAAGGAAAGCGTCGTATGCCAGTCGATGCGTTTCTCAACGGGATTTCCTTAACGCCCGGCGAGCGACTGGGGTAACGCAAATGCCCGCTGCCATTGCGCCTGCCCGTCAGGCCGCCTTCGACATACTTCGCAAAGTCGGCCTGGAACTAGGCAACAGCGATTCGCTGCTCCATTCCCATCAGGTGGATGCACTCTCACAGCCGGACCGCAACCTTTGCACCACACTGGTCCTCGGCACACTGCGCTGGCAACGCGTGCTCGATGCGGAGTGTCGCCGGTTTCTGTCTCGTCCGGACTTGTCTCTGCCGGAAGATGCAATGCTGGCCTTGCGCGTCGGCGCGTATCAGCTTTTATTTCTGGATCGCATTCCCGCTCACGCTGCAATTTTTGAGTCGGTCGAATGGGTGAAGCATTCAGAAGGAGCGCGTCAAGCTGGATTGGTGAACGCCGTACTGCGCAAGGTTGCTGCGCTGCCGAAGACACGCACTTTTGCAGCAGAACTGGCGTATCCGGAATGGATGGTCGCGCGCTGGCGCAAATTCTATGGGGCAGAGGCTTGCAAGAGAATTTGCGAGGAAGGCCAGCAGGAACCGCGGACCACGCTTCGATTGATGACGCCGGATGCTGAAGAAGAGCTTCGCTTACATGGAATAGCCGTGGAACCGGGAGCGTTTCTGGCGAAGGCGCGATCGATTGTCAGCTCGGAAATCGGCAGCGTTCTCACACACACTCAACTTCAGGATGAAGGCTCACAGTTGGTCGCGGAACTAGTGGGTCATGGGGCGCGAATTCTGGATTGCTGTGCCGCTCCCGGAGGAAAGACGGCAGTGTTGCTGCAAAATAATCCACTCGCGCAAGTGATGGCTTGCGATATCCACTTGACCCGACTGGCGACCATGCAACGCAGGCTGGCGTCTACCGCGGGCCATGACCGCATTGAATTTCGAGTGGCCGACGCGGCGGGTCTTCGCGACGTTGGTCCATTCAACAGAATCTTATGCGATGTTCCCTGTACCGGCACTGGCACTCTGGCGCGCAACCCGGAGATCCGTCATCGTTTGCAGCCACAGGAAATGGCCCGCCAGTCGGAGCGCCAACGGGCCATCCTCGCTTCCGCTGTGCGCTTGCTCGCTCCAGGCGGTCGGCTGCTGTACGCGACCTGTTCACTGGAACCGGAAGAGAATGAGCATGTCGTCGAAGCATGTTTGCAGGCGGCCAGAACATCGGTGCGTGGTCTGACGAGGCTCGATGTGCGCGAGGAGTTTGATCGACTCGAACAACAGGGAATCGTAAAGGGCGAAGCGGTAGCGACATTGCGGAGCAGTGGATTTCGCGATGGCTACCTGCGTACCTTGCCGGGAGAGCATCCCTGCGATGGTTTTTTTGCTGCGCTGATCGAGCGCCGCTAGGAGCATTTTCAGGTCAAGTGTTAACAAAACTTGGGGTGCCCCATCCTTCGTGCGTCCTTTGCACAAAGGGTGGGAGAGCACAATTCTTTCCCCGACTGTCAACGCCCGAAC
>JAKAYS010000072.1 GCA_021826695.1 Acidobacteriota bacterium
ACGTCGGCCGATTTAGTGCCGTTGTAGACGGCGTTCAAACCGTCTGTCTGCTCGTAGCAAAGCAAAAGTTGCTGGCCGGGTTGGTGTTGCTGATGACTCGGCCTAACACTCAGTTCCGTGGCTTACTCCACGACAGGCGGTCTCACAGAGAAGACTTCCGTTCCGTTCCCAACTTCTGTTGCGGTATCGATCAATGGCGACTTCAAGGTAAGCGGCTGCTGGCTGCGGATAAGGTGTGCTGCGAGTCGCAGGCCCAATGCTGTAATAGTGAGCGCGGGATTTGCGCTTCCTGCGGTCGGAAAGACAGAACCGTCGCAAATATAGAGATTGTCCGTACCAAATACTTGCAGGTCCGGCCTAACAACGCCATGACTTGGCTGGCTCGCCATACGTGCCGTGCCTAGGTGGTGTGCCGCGGAAGCAACCGTACGGTTCCAGATCGAAAGCTCGTCGACGCGGGCCAGCGAGTAGTTTTCCGATTGGAGACCCTCGGAGAAAAGCAATTTTGTATATCTTGCAAAGGCAAGGAAATCCGCCTCGCCGAGCTGCCAGTCGATCTGTGCCACAGGGTAGCCGTAGCGGTCACTCCGGTGATCGGAGAGTCGCACACAGCTATGGCGATTGGGCAGTTGCTCGGTCATGAAAAAAAGATCTCCATAGAGATAAGTGGGACGTACGCCGAAGCGTGTCATCAAGATGCGATAAAAGATATCGCGATGCGTCAAAATGGCCCGAATCTGACGGAACGTTAGGTCCCGGGCACCCCGCGCGGCCAGGAACGACAGCAGAAGGTCATCGTCGATGCGCTCCTGGCTGAGGCTGGGACGGATATATACGTGATTGTTCGGTAGTCGATGCTGGCGCTGTTGCTCAACGGAGAATGCAAGACCGGTTACCAGGCGGACGTCTGCATGTTCTTGATCGAGCGGCATGCCCGCGTACAAGGGTGCAGATGTCCGGCGATGAAAGCCCAATTTACAGAAGTGTCCATTCGGGTGGTCGAGGAGGTACTTGCCGACTAGCCCCTGACCGTTCCCCACGCCAGCATGCAGGCGACGGCGCGAGTTAAGCAGCAGTCGGGGTGTTTCCAGTGTTCCAGCGCAAACGATGAAGACTTCGGCGTATACAGAGATCGTGCCCTCTCCCGCGCCCACGACCAGATACTCGATTGTGCTGTTGTTCTCGCTCACGACCAATTCGAGGGCTGGCGCGTTCACCAGACAGCGAAGGTTGTCTTTGCTGGCAAGCTCCAGCAGTGTGTTCTTCCATCGTAGCGGGGGCTTTCTGAACTGGAAAAGCTTGTTCTGCATGTTCCCTGCATTGAACGGAATGTCCCGCGAGCGCTCGCCAACATAGGGCGGGACTCGATTCGCGTCCCAATCGCTGGCGTGGAGGACGCCCATCACATCCGATGCCTCGTCATAGAACTTCGCGATGTCAGTGCGTCGGATCGGCCATCCGGAGTCTTCCATCCATGGCCGAGGTTCAAAATCGATGTCGTCGAGAGGGGTACATATGCCGTGCCATAAATTGCTGGTGCCACCCAATTCAATGCATCGCGTACGCAGCATGCGGAATGGTCGTCCGACGTTTTCGTCGGTAACGGATTCCCGATCGCGGGCCTGTTCCTGAACATTCCCGGCTTCGACCAACAGTACGTCGTGTCCAGCTTCAACCAGGGTCTTCAGGACAGCGGACCCACCAATGCCGGAACCGACGACACAAAAACGGCTGCGCAATACAGATCCTGATAGAAGAGACGCGCCACTGATAATCACGTTTAAGCCCTACGGGAGATGAAACTTATAGTGTAGATAGTGTAGATAAAGGTACAGAAAAAGTTAGCCTCCGTCAGACGCGTTGTCAAATAAATTCTTATTACAAGTCGGATTTGTGGCCAGCTTTTGAACAGGCACGAAATCGATCCGCCTCAGCTTGCACTACACTCGACTTTGCAGGTTCGCCTTTCTTCCCATGGCAGATGGTTTTGCACAATCCGTGAAGCAACAGGCCGACATTGTTCGCGTCATCGGCGAATATGTTCGGCTGACCAAAGCGGGCGCGCAGAGCTTCAAGGGGCTGTGTCCATTTCATAAAGAGAAGACGCCATCCTTTAATGTTCAGGCGGCGCAGCAGTTCTTCCATTGCTTTGGCTGCGGACAGTCCGGCGATGTTTTTACCTTTGTCCAGAAGATGGAAAATGTCGGCTTTCCAGAGGCGGTGCGCACCGTCGCGCAGAAGTGCGGCATTCCACTGCCCAAGCGTGAATTTTCCTCGCCGGAAGAAGCGCAGGCGTCGCGGCTGCGCTCGCGACTGCTGGAAATCCACGAACAGGCATGCGGTTATTTTGAAGAGCAACTCCAGTCTCCTGAGGCGGCGCGCGCGCGCGAGTATCTCACCAGTCGAGGTGTCACGGCGGAGGCGATCGCGGCGTTTCGTATCGGCTACGCGCCGGATTCCTACTCCACCATGCGCGACAGGTTTCAGTCTTCCTTCGACGAGGAAACCATGCGCGCCAGCGGACTGTTTTCCTCCAAAGAACAGAACGATGGCGCTGTCGGGCCGCTGTATGCGCGCTTTCGCAAACGCATCACGTTTCCCATTCGCAATGAAGCGGGCCGCGTGATTGCGTTTACGGCGCGGGCGCTCGATAACGACGAAAAGGCCGGCCCGAAATATCTCAACTCGCCGGAGACGCCACTCTACACCAAAGGCCACGTGTTGTTCAATCTCGACAAGGCCAAGCAGTCGATCCGGCAATTTGAATTCGCTCTGCTGGTCGAAGGGCAGATGGATTGCATCTCCGTCTACATGGCCGGGATCACGAATGTGCTGGCCACCAGCGGCACCGCATTTACCGAGGCGCAGGTGCGGCTGCTGGCGCGACATACGCGGCAGGTAGTGGTAAATTTCGACCCCGACACAGCGGGAGCAAACGCAGCGGAAAAATCCATTGCATTGCTGATAGAGGAAGGTTTCAGCGTCAAGGTGGTCACGCTCGACGGCGGCCTGGACCCCGATCGCTATGTGCGCGAGCGGGGAACGCCAGCTTATATCGCGGCGTTGCGCTCGGCGCGTCGTCATAGCGACTATCTCATCGACCGCGCGCGTACCCTGTTTCCTCCTGTCACCCCAGATGCAAAAGTGAAGGCGCTCAATTTTCTGTTGCCGCACATGCAGCATATTCCCAGCCGCATTGCGCGGGACGAGTTCGCCGCAGATGCGGCACAAAAGCTCGCCATCGATTCCGCGCTGCTGCGGCAGGAGTTGAAGCAGGCGGCCTTCGCTCGCCGAGCGGATGTAAGTTCCAAAGCCGCAGCCGCGCCAGCGTTAAGCGAGGCGGAAAAGCTGTTGCTGCGGGCCTTGACTTTGCCTGCGGGCGACGCGGCGCGTGAGTTGGCCCGGAAGCGCCTGGCACAGGAGCCTGCGCTGTACGAGGGGCTGGCGGCCTCTTCGCTGCTGTCTGCTTTCGTCGCGGCTGAGACGATCTCCAACCCGTTTGACCTCGCGCCAGATGAAGCGAGCCGCCACTGGCTGGCCGCAGTGCTGCTTCATAGCTCGCAGGAAATTCAACCCGAGCAGGTCGAGGATGCATTCCATTCCCTGCGCCACAGCCGCCTGGAACGGCGTCAGCGCGAGTTGCGGAGGCAGTTGGCGGAGGCCGAACAACGCGGCGACGCCACCAGCGTGCAGGAACTGATGACAGAAAAGATGACCCTGGATCGCGCCTTGAGGGAGAACTGACTCCAAGAGACGACCATAAGCCTCATGAGCATTTGGGCTGAAGCCCATCTGTTTTTGCGCCATGTACGGCACGACTGAAGTCGTGCCCTGATACAAGACCTGAAAGTATTTCATTCACGAATTTATGCTAGGAATGCGACACACTCTTCGGGTCCATTTTGTCGAGCCGGGTTTGCCTGCTCCTTGCGTAACGCATGGCGCTTTCTACAAGGACCAAACCGAGTCCGGCAAACAGAATCAGACCGCTCCAGCGTGAAAAAACGCCGAGGCGAGGCAAGAGCAAGCGCGTAACTCCAAGCCACACAAGAATGGTGATCGCGAAACTTCCGTCATCGACGAACAGGCCAAAGATTTCGCGAAAAATAGTTCTGAACCAACGCATGGTATCTCCTGTTTCTCATGGGCGAACGGTCGCGATATTCGAGCTAGCTTGTCGGCGACAAAGCGGGACGGTGAGTAGGGCGACAGCCAGGAATGCGGCGATCAGCCCTGCAATGGCCCAATCCGCGCCGGGCCAGCGGAGGCCGATTCCCTCGCCGAACCAGAACGTGCCGAAAGCGGAGAGCAACACTCCCACAAAAAATTTGAGCGTGTTCTCCGGCACGCTGGCGAGAGGGCGATGGAGCGCAATGCCCAGCGCGATCACGACGAGGAGGGCCGCGAGGGCGCCAAGACCGGCAGGCAGTAGCAGGCCGGTTCCTCCCGCGCCAACTGCGATAACGATGAAGACCACCTCAGTGCCTTCGAGCATGGTGATTTGAAAGCAGGCCGCGAAGGCAACCTTGTCCCAGCCGCGCACACCGCCGAATCTCCGCATCGCTTCCGTGTTTTTGGCGAACGCCGCTTGCTCGTCGTGAAGAGGAATCAGGCCGGCAGAGCGGAGAATGGCTTTGCGTAGCCATCGCAGTCCGAACAGCAAAAGGAGCGCGCCAACGACGATCTGAACGATGTCGAGCGGAATGTTCATCAGCGCTCTTCCCAGGACCGCTACGAGGGCCAGAAGCACAGCCAGCGCCGTCGCGCTGCCGCCCAAAGCTCCGCGCCAGCCACGCACGCTTCCCACGGCAAGAATGACGGTCAGCGCCTCGACGCATTCGACCATCGACGCCAAAAATGACGCCAGGATGGACGGCCCCGCATGTGCCCAGCCGATGCTCAAATCCATCGTGTTTTCCACACCTTCGTTTGCATCGATTCGTGTCCTAAACTTACGGCCCGCCAAAAGGCAAGCCTAACAGAGTTCTCATCGCGGACTGTGCGTTATCGAGCGAAGCGCGCAAGCGGATCGCTTCCGCCTGCTTGGACAGCAGACTGGACTCCACGCTGACATAGAGACCTGCATCCAGATTGCCTTGCCGGAAGCTTTGCTCCGTAGCCGCGGCGGTCTTCTCTAAATAGGGCAGGCGCGCGTCCAGATCCTGAAGCTGGCCCTGGAGAATTTCAATCGCTGCCCGGACTTGGTCTGCGTCCCCTACGGCCCGATCGAGCCGCGCCTGGTATTCCTGATGAAGCATGGCGCGCGTTGCTCGTTGTATTGCGATTTGCCCGCGATTGCGATTGAACAGCGGCAGAGTCAGACTGACGGTCGGGCCAAAGAAATTCACACCCTCTACCGGGTCGCGACTCTGGTCCACGCCAGCGCTGAGCGCGGGAAACTGGGCAAGGATGGCCTGACGCACGTTCTGTTCCTGGCTTTGATAACCGGCCTCGAGCGCCAGCAGATCGACGCGACGATGGGGAAGCCCAGCCACCGCTGCTTGAAATTGGTCCTGCGAGACCGGCTCGATGTTGCCAGGGCCGATCAAGGGAAGCTGTACGTCTGGCTGAAGTCCCAACAACTGGTTGAGTTGGTGATGCGTCATGTTGGCATCGATCTGGAGTTGGCGAAGCCCTGTTTCCGCGTCAGCCAGCAGCGTAAGGTCTGCGGAAACCGTACTCGACGTAATGTTGCCTTTTTTGAGTGCAGCATCGTCCTGATGATAGCGGTTGGCGAGCAAATCGCGGCTTCTTGTTAGCACCTGCTGGAGTTGAGCGTCGGCGTGGGCCTGGATAAACAGCTCCCGGGCCTTTTCGGCGACCTGCCACTCCTGCCACAGAATTTCCAGATCCACCTGCTTCTTATGCGCCCTGGCGCTGGCCTTGAGGGCGCCTCGGGTAACCAGGGCTTGAATGCTTTCGTTCAGCCCAATGTCATAACCATAGGTCAGCGCGGAGGTTGCGAAGCCCGCGTTGACCCGGGGATCGGGCAGCAACCCTGCCTGCAGGAGCTGTGCGCTGGCCAGGCCAGCCTGCAACCGGGCGGCCTTGAGATCCGGATTATCGAACACCGCAAGCGTGATGACCGCGGTTTCGTCCAGGCCATCATTTGGAAACGGATGCGGTTCTAGACCGGGAAGCATAAACTTGCTGGCTGGCACGGTGAGCGCGGGCACGCTGGTCAGGTCTGGCGCGACGGGCAAAGGTACGGGGTGGTATTTGGCGCAGCCCGAGACAAGCATGACTCCGAGCCATGCCGCACATTGCATCCATCGGGAATGTGAGAAGGGAATCACGATGCGTTCTTTCTTGCGATTTGCTTATTGCGTTGGCGTAAGTAGAGCGCGGGAAGCAGATTGGTGCTGAGCAGCGCGCTCCAAACGATGCCGCCGAGGACAACTACCGCCAGCCCCTGTTCGGGGGCCGCTCCCTGTCCCCATCCCAACGCCGTGGGCAACATGCCGAGCACTGCTGTCAGAGTGGTCAGCGCGATGGGACGGAAACGCACTTGGATGGCTTCGCGAACGGCTTCTTCGGGGGGCATGCCCGCGGTCTCATTGCGGCTGGCGCGGTAGAGCAGCACGATGCCGTGGTTGAGACCGATGCCAACCAAAGTCAGGAAAGCCACCAGGCCGATGGCGTTCAACCCAACCCGGCTTGCGATCAGAGCGATGGCGCCTCCTGTGAACGCCAACGGGATTTGCAGCAGGAGCAATCCTGGCACAAGCAGGCCGTCGAACTGGAGAATCATAATCCCTGCCATCAGTACAAATGCCGCGATGGCTGCCAGGCCGAGTCCAAGGGCCGCTTTTTCCAGTTGCGGATAGAGCCCGCCGAAACCGAGGCGGTATCCCGGCGGCAACTTCAGCCCCACCAGCGCCCGGCGGGCGGCCGAGATGGTGCTGCCCAGCGGACCGGTCGGCGTGGCGAGGATCTCCAGCGCGCGCGCTCCCTCAATGTGGCGGATTTGGTTCGGTGTTGTGACCATCCGGATGTTTGCCAGTTGCCCCAGCGGCGTCCAACCGGAGGTGCGTATAGGCAACTGATTCAATGCATGGAGGGATTCCCGCGGGGCCTCCGCCAGACGCACATAAAGATCAAGCGGAACGTTGCCTTCCGGCACCTGCGCCACCACCTCGCCATTCAGCAAAGGGGAGATTTGGCCATACAACTGAAATGGTGTCATCCCATGCGCGGCAAGCGCCTCCGGTTTTGCCTGCAATTGCAATTCGGTGATTGGATACGCGTCGTTGTTGAAGACGTTGCTGAGTGCGCGAATGGGCCTCAAACGCCTGGTGACCTGCTGAGCGAGTGTGCGCAACTCGTCAATGTTATTGCCGAACAGGTGGAGAACGAAAGGCTGCGGCAGGCCGGAGAGGCTTTCTCCGACCCGCTCAATGGTGGGTGTATCGAGCGCCAGTTGCACGCCCGTCGTTTGGCTCTCTTTCAACAGCCTCGCCCCAATTTGATCCAGGCTATTTACGTTGACCGTGGACTTGAGCGTTATTTGGATCTCTCCGGCGTAGCCGGGTTCGGTGTAAGTGCTGCTGGCCGCCGAACCGATCCGGGCAAAAGTGTGGGCCACGGCGGGGTCGGCGTGCATGCGTTTGGTCAGCGCCATGACCGCCTCTTCGGTGTCCAGCAACGAACTGCCGGGCGGCAAACTGAAACTCTCCAGCAACACGCCTTCATTGGGCAGTGGAAGAAAATTGACTGGCACCAGAACAAGTCCGGCGAGACTGGCCAGCAGCAGGGCAATGCATAAGACCAGACTCAACCGCGGATAGCGCGTTACCACGCTGAACAGCCGCCCATTCCATCTGCGCAGATGGTCGAGTCCCTTTGCGCCACTGGTGGGTTTTGCGTGGGGGCGCGCTTTGAGAAACCCCAGGCCCAGCGGAACCAGGCTCAGCGATATCAACAGCGACGCGAGCAGGGCCAGCGCCATGGCCAGCGCGAACGGCACGAAAAATAGTCCCGCCAGACCGCCGACGAACAGCAATGGGACAAAGACAGAAACAGTGGTGAGCGTGCCGGTAACGTCGGGGCTGGCAATGTCCTTCAGTCCCCGCGTAATTCCGGCCCAATGTTCATCGCCCTGTTCCCAGCGATGGTAAATGCTTTCCAGCACGATGATGCCGTCGTCGGCGAGCAACCCGACCGCAACAGTCAAGGCCCCAAGCGTCATCAGGTTCAGGCTTTGGCCCATTGCATAAAGTCCGGCGATGCCGAGGAGCAGGGACAACGGAATACTGAATGCAAGGATCCAGATGCCTCGGCCCGCGCCCAGCACCCAGAACATGACGGCGATGGAAAGCAAGCCGCCGATGAGCAAATTTCGCGCCAGGTCGGCCCCGACGATGTGTACCAGATGGCCCTGGTTGTAAATGCCCACCCAACGCACTCCTGTCGGCAATTCATTCAACGTGCTGGCAAGCGTGGCCTGTACTGCCTGCGTCACCGGCACAGTGGAGGCATCGGGCTGCTTAAAGACAGTCAGAGCAACACCAGGTTGGCGATCCAACAGGACCGCGTTGAGCGCTGGAACTGGCGCTCGTACGATGCGCGCCAGGTCTCCGAGTGGAATCGGCCCGTTCCCACTGGAAACAGGAAGCTGTTCCAGTTGCGCAATATGCACCGGCAGATTGCGCGCTTCAATGAAAACGTCCTGATGGCCCTGCGTCAGATAGCCGCCGGGCATCAAGAGCACCTGTTGTTGCAGTGCCTGCGTGATGGCCGTGACGGGTACTTGATAACGGACCATAGCGGCAAGGTTTGGCTGCACCCACAACGCTTCCGCGCCAGTCCCGTAAAGTTCCACTCTCTGCACGCCGGGCAGCGCGCGCAACGCAGGCACAACGTTTGCCAGGATGGCACGTTGTACCTCCGCAGGCGCGACGTTAGCCGGAATTTGCGCGGTGTAGTCGGCCACCTCATTGATGGCGTCGCCCATGATCTCGGCAAACGGATGCACCGAGGCGGGTATCTGTCCGCGCGCGCGATCGATCGCGCCGTTGACCGACTGCAAGTCAATCTGCGTGTCGGTGCCTTCCACAAACCGGGCATCGGTCTCCACCGTGCCGTTGCCCATGGTGGAGCGCACGTTTTCCAGGTTTGGCAGCGCCATGATCTCGCCTTCGAGCGGCCATGCGACCTGTGTCTCCAATTCCGATGCGGTCGCGCCCGGTTGATGGGTGATGACGCTGATCTGCGGAAAATTGAAACGCGGCAGCACTTCGACGGGAATTTTCCAGAAAGCATACGCCGCATACGCAATCAGCGCACCATAGATAAGCACCCAGAACAAGGGCTGTATCAGCAATCGCCGGAGACTACTTTGTTTTTCAGTCATAAGCGATCAGTCCGGCAGTTCGTAGCCTTTAGAAATGCCGCGATGAAACAGCAGATAAGCATTCTCAACCACCACCTGCGTGCCTGGATTGAGTCCATGCTCAAGGAATGTCTGCCAGCCGCGAGTTGGTCCAGGCACGACGGCCTGCGGACGGTCGCCCTGTGCTGTATGCACCATCACCCACCATTTCCCTTGATCGAGAATGAGCGAGCGCGTCGGGACAGCGACCAGCCTGCGTTGCGGCGCATTCAATGTCACCGTGCCGAATTCGCCGTTCATCCATCTGGATCTCGGGTTGGTGATGACCATGGCAATCGATTCGCCTCCGCCCGCCATCAGCGAGCCGAAAACCGCACTGACTTCCACGGGAATCGATT
Source organism: Acidobacteriota bacterium (assembly GCA_021826695.1). Lineage (GTDB taxonomy): Bacteria > Acidobacteriota > Terriglobia > Terriglobales > Acidobacteriaceae > JAKAAZ01. The sequence goes on from JAKAYS010000072.1 coordinate 9,730, forward strand.
CGCCGTTGTCCGCAGGCAAAAAACTGCCCTTCATCCCAACTCGAATCGCCGAGAGGTCCGCTCCGTAATACGTGGCCTTGAGCCACAATCGGTTCGCTGTCTGTAGCGTAAGAACTGGCTGACCGACACTGACCAGTTCGCCATCAATAGCGTTCACCGTCAGCACCGTGGCGCTCGCCGGAGCGGATAGAGTCATCATCTGGTGTACAGCTTGCAGATGCGACTGGGCATTGTCGAAACTCGTCTGCGCCTGGGCCACTGCGCTCTCCGCTTGATGGACCGCCTGCCGGGTACTCAGATGTGAGGCCAGTTGCTGCCGCTGGATCGCCAGGGACTTCTGCGCGGCGCTGAGTTGGGCCTGCGCGCTTCGAACGTCGGCCTCGCTTTGCAATCGCAGCGCTGTTATTTCGGGGCCATTCAGGTGCGCCAGTTCCTGTCCTTTCTGGACATGCATTCCCGGCAACGCCTTGAGTCCGGCGATCACTCCCGCTTGCGCGGCGCTCACCGGCAATACAGTGATGGGTTCAACCTGGCCGTAGGCTTCGAGTTGAGGAGTCACTGCGCCCAACTGCGCGGTCACGTACCCGGCGCTGGGAGACTGTCCAGTCGCGGTTAACCCGCCTGCGCTCAGCGCGAGCCAGACCATGGCCAGCGCACTTCGCAGCGAGGACGGTCTTATACCCCACATACGGAAATTCAAAGAAATAATTTTCGTCACTCGTTGACGCCTGCCTCAACGTCGATGGCAACCGATCACTTAAAAAGGGAATCCGGGCATGCGAAAATGCACATGCGGTACGGAATCGGAAGGATTTTGGGTGCAGAGTACTTCGGAGTACTTAAATGCGGAGAGGCTGGAGCAGGTCAGAGGTGAAAATGGATAAAAGCCGACACCGAGCGTACTGTTGATGGTTTGCAAGCAGCTTTAGGTTTAGAGGCAAAAGTCGCGATCCGCCAGGGAGGCGCCAGCGCAGCGACTTGAACAAAGTGATGCCCGCGCAAGCGAACAGCAGGAACATCACCAGAATTCCATTCGGTCCCAGATGCCTGAGATTGTCCATGTGGTCATGACTCTCCCACAACGGATTGACCACGAGGAACGCAATCACCATGACAAGCAATAAGCAGGCAACAATACGCTGGCTTCGGCTTAGCATTGATGATGAGTGCGCCTTGGTTGGGACTTTAAGCATATGTCACTTGTAATATACCCTTTGAAAATAAACTGCAAATAGGTGAGCGCATTTCACAACTCAAGCAGCAAGCGAAAAGAACGCGTGAGAGAGCGCAATCAATAACTGCTGATTGGTTTGATGATTCTTATTTTTCCATTGTAACGACCGGCAACTCTACAAAGCTGGCGTGTCCTGGCGCATGGTAGATCCGCTCCGTCGCCTTTTGATAGTCCGCCGGTTTGGCAAAAAAGATGTTAGGCACAAAAGTCTGGGGATTGCGGTCGTACAGCGGGAACCAGCTTGACTGTACCTGCACCATAATTCTGTGACCAGGCAGAAAGACATGATTGACGGTCGGTAGAGCGAACTTATAAAGAAGCGGCTCATTGGGCGCGATTGCCTTTGGCGCGGAGAGGCTGTCGCGATAGCGGCCGCGAAAAATGTCCATCGACACGGCAAGCTGATATCCTCCCATCTCGGGCTGACCCGCGACTTCATCCGGGTACACATCGATCAATTTGACGACCCAGTCGGCGTCGGTCCCCGTGGTGGAGGCAACCAGGTTGGCGATGGGTTCGCCGCTGATTTTAAGCGGTGCTGTCAGAGGAGCCGTCGTAAACGCAAGTACATCCGGGCGGCCCGAGAACTCGCGCTGATCGTCCACAAGCCAACGCACCCACGACAGGTTGGAGGTGTATCCGACAGGCTGGTTGGGCCGTGCGCGAAATGGAACAGGCTTCGCCGGATCGGACACGTATTCGTCGAAAGCCTGGCCCGTGGTGGGCGGGGCAAACGACAATTTCAAATCCGGTTGCAGGTAGAGAGGGGTCGGCTTGGGAGTGCAGTCCTGCTCGCAACCAGATGGCCACACCTTCAACCGCTCCCATGTATCCGTGCCTGTAACAAAGGCAGTTACTGGCGCGACATGCATCGCGGGCGCATCGTCTTTAAGATAGTGCGCGAGAAATGGCGCGAGAACCTTCTCGCGGAAATAGAGCCCGGTGTCGCTGTGGAACTTGATTGCGCCAAGCGAATCGGCCTCTTCGATCTCCTGCCCGTGGTGCCACGGCCCCAGAACAAGAAAGAGTTTGCCCTTGTTCTTGTCGCTGGGTTCCAGCGCCTTGTAAACCGCCATGGCTCCGTAGATGTCCTCCTGGTCCCACAGGCTGGCCACCAGCATCGTTGGGACGGTCAGTGGCTCCTTCGCCAGAATTCGATCGACGGCCTGGTCGCTCCAGAAACTGTCGTACGCCGGATGCGCTGTGACCTTCTTCCAGAAGCCAATTTGGTCCATGCCGCGCTGCTTGCCCAGCTCACCCGCAGACCCCGCCTTCATGTACATGTCATAGTCGTCGAAATTGCTGGAAAGCCAGTGGGCAGTGTTCGAGCGGGTGGCCGTCTGCTCATAAATGTAGGGCATGTTTTGCTGACGGAAGGCACCATTGTGGAACCAGTCGTCGCCGCGCCAGCCGTCAACCATGGGATTCATGGGCACGGCAACTTTCAGCGCCGGATGCGGATGCACAAGTGGCATCAGCGACAAGAAGCCATCATAGGAAATCCCCAGAATGCCGACCTTGCCATTAGACTCGGGAATGTTCTTCACCAGCCAATCGATGGTGTCATAGGTGTCCGTCGACTCATCCACCGGCGTTGGGTTCAGTGGGCCGTGGAGCGGGCGATTCATCACATAGTCGCCTTCGCTGCCATACTTGCCGCGAATGTCCTGGACCACGCGAATGTAGCCGCCCCGGATGATCGTCTCCGTCGCGTTGTCGTAGCCCCAAAGGCTGGTACCCAGATGCACGCTTGGCGTGTTGGTCGTCAGCACTGTGGCGCTGTAGGGTGTGCGCGTCAGCAGGATTCCTTCGTGCCTTGCGCCCTTGGGCACAAGAATGACTGTGTGGAGCTTCACCCCATCCCGCATGGGAATCATCGCCTCGCGGCGTTCATAGTCCATGCCATAGGTGGGCGCGTGGAACACGGAAGGTGTCTCACTGGGATATTGCGGATACAGGGACGCGCTCTGCGCCTGCGCTGTCCACGAGGTAAGCGAGATGACCGACAACAAGAGTGCCGCAAACAAATTCCATCTGACAGTCATAGCAGAAGAAATCGCCTTTCAAGACGTGTTGGAGGAAAGTTAACACATCTTGCGACCCGGTGTTGCACGGACGTTGCCCGAGCGTAATGTTTCAGGAAGTTCGATCCCGAACCATCAGCGAGCGTCGGCCAGTGTCGACATATCCACAAATTCGGGGAGAACTTCTTCGCAATCCAGGAGCGTTCCCAGCGGACGTCCGATGAGCAACAGCACCGGTGCGGCGGCAGGCTCCATCGCGGCCAACTGTTGCAATGTTGCAGTGCGCGTCTGCTGCTGCGGTTGACCGGCGCGCGACACCTCAATGCAGGGCATGTCTGTGGAAATGCCGCTTTCGCGCAGGTCATCTGCGAGCGTGCGATAATCTCTGCCAGGCATATAGACGACCAGGGTCGCATCTTCCGGCAGCGTACCCCGCCACAGGCTTCTATCGTTCTTTTCGTCCAGACTTTCTCGCGATGCACCATGCGCAGCTTGATGACCGGTAACGAAAATTACTTTGGAGGCGCTGCGACGGTCCGTCAAAGAAATTCCCAACGCAGCAGCGGCGGCAAATGCGGACGTGATGCCTGAAACAACTTCATAGGGAACCGCGGCATTTCGCAGCGCCTGTATTTCTTCCCCGGCGCGGCCAAATATCAGCGGATCCCCGCTCTTCAGTCGCACGACGCTTTGACCGCTTCGCGCCGCCTCAATCATGAGTGTGTGAATCTGCGGCTGCGTGATGCGCTTGCTGCCGCAGCGTTTTCCTACACTGACAATGAGGGCGCCCGCATGGACGTAGTCCAGCACAGCCTGCGGCACCAGATCGTCGTGCAGGACAATGTCCGCGCTCGCCAGCAGAGACGCGGCGCGCAGCGTCAACAGCTCGGGGTCCCCCGGCCCCGCGCCTACCAGATACACGACGCCCTTTTCCGCTACTCTCATAACACTCCTTCTGGACAAGCTCATGCGCCCACCGCGTAGCATTCCTGCGCGATGGAAACTCCAGAAAGCTGACCTCGCAACTCATTGTCTGAATGCCGCGAAAAATATGCGCGCAGATTTTCCTCCGCGGTCCTGTTGCTGAGATAGCTGCGCAGCAGCCGTTCGATAGCATCGGGGACCTGCGTAGCAAGGCAGCGATATCCCAGCGGACGCGCGATCCTTGCGAACTCGCCGACCGCGCCGCCGACGGCGAATTGAAATGCATCCACCAGCCTGCCTTCGTGCTTGATCTTTTTGCCCTCAATGCCAATGTCGGCAATCCAATACTGCCCGCAGCTATTGGGGCAGCCCGTGACGTTCAGTTTCAATTGCTGGTCGAATTGCGGAAGACGCGTTTCCAGTTCATCCACCAGCCAGCGGGCGAAGCCCTTGGTTTCCGTGATGGCCAGCTTGCAAAATTCCGTTCCTGTGCAGGCGACCGTCCCTCGCCAGAAGGAACTGCCGTCCACAGTCATGTCGATGTCACTCAGCTCGCGGGCCAGTTCCGCGGACTTGGAGGCCGCGATGTTTACAAACAAAAGATTTTGCATCACTGTGGTTCGCAGGTCGCCGGAACCAAAGCGATCGGCCAGCTCCGCGGCTGCCTCCAGTTGCTCCCCGGAGAGCCTTCCTCGCAGCACGGATGCGCCGACGTAGTGCAGCCCAGTCTGCTTCTGCGCGTGGATCCCTACATGATCGCGATGCAGGTCGCGTGGCAATTTTTCTTCCGCGGCGGGATCGAAGCGATGGTGCAATCGCGATTCGATTTCCGCAAGAAATGAATCCGCCGTCCAGCCCTCGCGTAGAAAAAGATGCTTGAGGCGAGCGCGGTCGCGGCTCTCACGCAGTCCCTTTTGATCGCGAAAAATCTCCGCAATGGTGCGCGCGACGGGCACGGCCTGCTCAGGACGAACAAATGCATCCAGCTTGACGGCAAGGTGCGGATTCGCCGACAGTCCTCCACCGACGCGCACGGTATAGCCAATCTCCCCACCGCGCTTCACGGCGGTCAGTCCGATGTCATTGATCTCCGGATAGGAACACCAGTCCGAGCAACCGGTAACGGAAATCTTGAACTTGCGCGGCAGATTGTAAAACTCGGAGTTTCCCGCAAGAGCGCCGACCACTGCAAGGGCCAGCGGCGAAGCATCGACGATTTCATCGGCGGCCAGCCCAGCTAGTGGGCAGCCAGTGACATTGCGCACCACATCTCCGCACGCGCCCTTGGGAGAAAGGCCGGCTGCCGCCAACTCGTCGACAATTTCTGGTAAAGACTCTATGGTGAGCCAATGCAACTGGATCGCCTGGCGCACGGTAATGTCGGCGAGATTGCGCGCATGTTTTTTGGCGAGGCGGGCAATCACGCGTAGCTGATGGGAATGCAGAATGCCATTGGGGATGGCGATCCGGATCATGAAATAGTCCGAGGTTTTCCCCTCGCCGCCAGAGCCGCCGATTGCGCCGACGCCATCGCCCTGCGTGTAGATGCCCCACCACTTGAAGTACATGCTGGCCCATGCCGGAAGCACGGAAGAGCGGCCTTCCAGGGCAAACGCGCGCACTTCGTCGAAGGCCTCCCATGGATTTTTTTCGAGCTTGAGGCGTTCCGCTCGCTGGGCCTTGGTTTCCTTCAATGGGGTCGCTGGTATCGCTTCACTCATCTCGCTCCTCGTAGAAAAACAAAAAACACCCGCCGCAGGGTATGCTGCGACGGGTGCTTTAGGTGTGCTTAGTTGTTACTTAAGTCGTTGGCTCACACATAAGACCGGCGCAGTCGCATGGGACACATGCACATGCAACAAATCGCCGTCATTGTGTGGAACTTCATGAATCCTACCTTATCCACACACGAGCAGAAAGTCAACCATTTCAGGAATGAACTTCACTCCGCAGCGCGGAGTTTACCCTCGAGGTCGCCGCGGCGACCTCGAGGGGTTCAAGAATGACTCCTTTG
>JAKAYS010000073.1 GCA_021826695.1 Acidobacteriota bacterium
TGACCAGCCGCAGGTCGCCGTGGAACTCCCACATAAGAGTTGTCACATAACGCGTGCCTGCTGCGATGTTCTGCTCCGGATCAAATGGCCGAAACGCGCCGAAGCGCCGTGCCGTGGCGGGCATGAGTTGCATCAATCCAAGCGCCCCTTTGCTCGATACCGCATTCGGGTTCCAGCGCGACTCCACATCGATCAACGCGGCAATGAGTTCCGGAGGAACTCCATAGTGCGTCGCATAGTGCTCGACGCATCTCTCGGCAAAAATGGGAGTGGCTTGTGCGGGAGCAAGGGTCGGCAGTACCAGCAACACAAAAACAGCAAGCCATTTCATGCGGGCATGCCTCCGGGATGAGCGAGCTTCTGCGCAAAGCGGGCTCCGTCGTCGAGCAGGCTCTTGAAGCCTTCTCGCAGGAGCAGATGACGGCGGTCTTTTTCTGTCTTGGCGAGAAACGGCAATAGGACATCGCGGTGTTCGGGTAAAACATGGTCGGTCCCAAGCAGCTGCAACGCGTTCGCAAAGTCGATCATCTCCGAAACCGATGGCGGCTTTTCGAGGGAATAGTTCCGGAAGGAAAGCGCGATGCCCGCCATCTCGCGATGGAACTCATCGGAAGCTTCAGGGGTGCGGCTGGCGATGATCTCCGCCTCTCGCTCCGGCTTCGGATGCTCGACGCGCATATACAGGCTGCGGCGGCGAATGGGATCGCCGAGACGGCGCTCCTCATTGCTGGTGAGAACGACGAAGGGAATGCTCCGAGCCTCCACCGTCCCGAACTCCGGGATCGAAAGCTGCCATGCCGACAGGATCTCCAGCAGCATCGCCTCAAAGCCTTCGTCCACCTTGTCGAGTTCATCGATCAACAGCACGCAGGGTTTCTCGCACTCGAGCGCGCGCATCAATGGCCCGGGACGGAAGAAATCACGGCCCTTGAGGTTCGCCTGTAAAGATTGCCAGCTCTCGTTCTGGCCTTTCGAGAACTCCATATAGAGCCGCTGCAGGCTTTCGTCGAACCGCCCGATGGCCTTGTCCTCCGTCACCCCGCGATAGCATTGCAGCCGCTCGACATGCGTGCCTGCCGCCTGGGCAACGGAAACGGCGAGTTGGGTCTTGCCGCTTCCGGCTGGCCCCTCGAGCAGCAGGGGCTTCTGCAATCGGGCCGCTAAATACACGACGCGGGTCATCACCGGGTCGACGAAATAGCCCGTTGCCGTGAGTTTGCCGGAGAGATCGGCCAGCGAATCAAACATCGCCGTCCCTCCTCAACTCGCCAGGAAGCGAGGTGGCCCTCGAGGAGAGTGCGTCACGCCGTTCACGCTGGAACTGGCGCAGATCGCAGTAGACGTGGACCCACAACACGGCGGCTGAGGCTGCCAAAAGGGCTAGCAGCAAGAGAAATGCTCCTCGGATCCAGGGATCAATGGACCATGTGTGCCAGAGCACATTGAAATACCTCTTGAGAAGTGCGGCATCCACACCCGTCAACAGCACCGTAATCGCAAAACGCTTCTCCCGCTCTCGCATATGCACCTCTTCCAAACGCGATGCCAGCATGGAGCGGTTTCAAAACTCGGTCAAATCTGTTCGAGGAGTGAAGAAATAAGGGCCATCGAACTCGGCGCCCCTGTTGGCATTTGACCGAGGAGCGAAATGACCCCATGATGCCTAGGCTTAACGACCTCAGGGCCGGGCTGTCCAAGATGGCTGTGGGATACCGGCGCATCACGAAGGGTTCCAGAAGCAAACAACTGAGAAATCTCCCTGCGGAACGATACACGATAGTTCGCGTGGCGATACGCAGACGCAACTGCTAGGTGGACATTCGAGAGCCAGGATGAGGAGCATTCCATCCCAAATCGCCGGGCATGGACCGGAAGGCCGGCCATTCGGCCCACCGCAGTTGCTGACCGCCCGCGAACTGTGTGACGCGATCGGAGTTACTCCCGGCTGGGTGTACAAGCGCACCAAGAAAGGCGCGATCGATCCGCTCCCAGTGGTCCGTCTCGGAAGGCGTGGAATTCGATTCGACCCGTACAAGATTTCCTCCTATATTCGCGCTCGCGAGAGGCACCGGCCGGATGCTACGCTGGAGTTATCCGACGGAATTGCCCGAGTCAACGGAAAGGAGAATATGAAATTGACTCGGAAGCGATTGCAGACCGGCAGTGTCCGGTTGCGTGAGGATGGAGACCCGGCGTGGTGGGAGGGCTTCTATCGGGAGAATGTCGTCAACGAAACCGGGAAGACAGAGCGGAAACGCTGCGCTGTCAACCTTGGTTCGATAAAGGAGATTCGCTCGGAGAAGGCCGCCCGGCAGAAGCTGGCCGTCATCCTTGAACCCATTAACGATGCTAAACACCGCCCGAAGAAGATGATGACATTCCGCGGCTTTATCGAAAAATACCGCTCGCTGAAACTGGCAAACCAGAAGGGGACGACGGTGCATGGGTATGAAACCAATATCCGTGCGCATTACCTGCCTGTGTTCGGCGACATGCAGCTGTCTGAAATCTCGATCGAAGTGGTGCAGGCATTCCTTAACCAGAAGGCAAGCGAAGGCAAGGCAGTCCAGACTCTCAAGAACCTGAAGTGGGGGTTGAGCTCGATCTTCGTTGCCGCTGCGAAGTACGGATACATGATGTCGAACCCTGCGCGGGGCACAGATCTGCCTCCGGAGCAGATCCGCGAACGAAAGGTACTTCTGACCATCCCTCAGCTCAGCCAGCTGATCGAACGTCTGAAGGAGCCAATCAGCACAGCAGTGTGGCTAGTCGCGGTGAGTTGTGTTCGTCCGGAGGAATTGGCATTCAAGTGGAAAGATCTGGATGCCGCGAAACGGGAGTTGTGGGTGGTACGTGCCGTCAACCAAGGCAAGCTCCACACCCCGAAGTACCACCGCGCCAATCGCCCGATCCGCCTGACGGAAGCCGACGTGAAACGTCTGCTTGACCTGAAAGACTGGAAGAAGGCGAAGGATGACGACTGGGTGTTTCCGAATCGTCTGAAAACCGGTCCGATCTGGCACGAAACTCTTCTGGCGCGGCGCATTCAGCCGGTAGCCAGGGATCTGGGCCTCCCCCACGTCACGTGGCGTCTTCTCCGACACTGGGGAGCGACACAGATGGTGGAGGCGCGTGTTCCGCTCAAGGCGGCGCAAGAGCGCCTTGGGCACTCGCGACCCGACATTCTTCTCAAGTTCTACACGCACGTCCTCGACGCCTCGGCGGACGTGGCGGCGGAGACGCTGAGTGGGCAGTTGAGCAGCAGTTTTTCTGCTCCGAAGGCCGCCCAAACAGCCTGATTTATGACCGGTTATCCGCTTATTGGCAGCGTAGCGGCAGCTAGAGAGCGGAAGCCCCGGACGTAAGTTGTTGAGAGGAATTGGAGGCGCGGGTCGGGATCGAACCGACGCATAAAGGTTTTGCAGACCTCTCCCTTACCACTTGGGTACCGCGCCTGGAACATCGAAAGAAAATCCGGGTGCTCCATCCTCGCCGCGCTGTTCGCGGTTAGGGTGGGACGAAACAGATCGGAAGGTTGGCAGCGAAACGCCGCTGGAGCGGGAGACGGGGGTCGAACCCGCGACTTCGACCTTGGCAAGGTCGCGCTCTACCACTGAGCTACTCCCGCCCTTACTTCCATCGAGTATATCGGCATGTCGCCAACACGGTCAACGGAGCTGTGACGGTGGGTTGCTGTTCGTCCGGCGGATACTGTACCGGTTTACCTTAGCCGCGAACAGCGCGGCCAGGATGGGGCACCCTGTTGGCGCCAAGCGGTTCGGGGTCGAACGGTTCGGCATCGAGCATTTCCCCATCGCGCATGTGCAGGATGCGATCGCCGATGGCCGCTGCCTCCGGGTTATGGGTAATCATCATGACGGTCTGCTTCAGTTCCTGATTGGAGCGGCGCAAGACCGCCAGCACAGCGTCGGAGTTTTTGGAATCGAGATTTCCCGTCGGCTCATCGGCCAGCACGATGGCGGGGCGGGCGATGAGCGCGCGCGCAATGGCCACGCGTTGCTGCTCGCCACCAGACAGTTCGGAAGGCCGGTGGTGTAGCCGGTCCCGAATCCCCAGCAAATTACTGAGATGTTCAAAGTAGGACTGGTCGAGCGTGGCCGTGCCGCAGGCGATTTCGTGCGCCAGCAGGATGTTGTCCATCGCACTCAACGTGGGAAGCAGATTGAACTTCTGGAATACGAAACCGATCTTTTGCTTGCGTAGTTTCGTGCGCTGGGAATCGTTCAATGTGGCGAAGTCGACGCCATCGATCCACAGACGCCCGGACGATGGCCGTGTGAGACCGCCAATGTTGTAGAACAGGGTAGATTTTCCACTTCCGGAAGGGCCGACGATGCTGACAAACTCTCCCGGGCCCACAGTGAAAGAAACGTCGCGAAGAGCTGCGACTTCCACTTTACCTGCGCGATATACCTTGCCGAGATGATCGGCGACAATAACGGGCTGCATTCCTGACTATTGTACCGGGTGAGGAAATTTTGCAGAGACAGCGCGCCATAAAGGACGAACTTCTGCGGCTGCCTTACGCTGCTCCCTGCGTGGCGGCGATGGCAGTGTTGTGCATTCCCTGCGCAGGTACATTCTTTTTGGGTCCGCGTTTTCTCACCAACAGGACGCGCACCCGCTCCAGCAGCTCCTGTGGTGAACAGGCGCCTTTGGGCAGGAATGCATCCGCGCGGCTGGTCGGATCGAATTGCTTCATGCTGCCGCTGATAAGTACGGCTGGCACCCACGGAGCGATTTCCTTCAGACGCACAATCAGATCGTTGCCATTGCAGTGCGGCATCACCAGATCGCTAATCACCAGATCGACTTTGCCCTGGTCATACAGCTCGATGGCCTGGTCCGCATTGTTGGCAGTCAAAACACGGTAGCCGCGGGTCTCCAAAACAAATTTACGGACTGAAAGCGCTTGATCGTTGTCATCCACACATAGGATGACTTTTTTTGGACGCATACTTCTCCCTACACACATGGCTCATCCCACATTCCCACAAGAAGGCAGGATGGTTCAGCCGCAGTCCGGCTGCAAAATGAAAACAGAACGTGCTATGCGTGACCGGGCTGCGTTCGCAGACACTGCGATTACGCAGGCCTCTGTTCACACAGTGCCGTTCCGGCTGCCAGGCAGCCGGGCTGCGGGGGAACGGCGACATAGCGCATGGTTGCCTGCCGCGCCTGGCCTCCAACGGAAAACGCGCGTGCCTCAAACAGAAGACGAGGCGGCTGCATTTCCGGGGAACCCGTCGCGTCTGCGATAGGTCATCCGTTCCAAACTCAATTTTTTAGATCACAATAGGCGAAAGAGGTGCGCTGCTGTTTCCAGTAACGCTCGCCCAGAGTACGAATCCAAATCGAGTCTGTAAACAGCGAATATTCGGTGAAATTTGTGCCATTTTGGAGCAGGATTCCACCGCCGATTCCTTTCTGTTGCAAATGCATGGTCTGCTGTCATCTGCGCCTGTTGAAAGCATGTGCATCCCGCTAGGAAAAACTGTCCGGATGCACTTGAAATTGTGCGGCGCAAATCGCCTGCGATGGAAGAAACTATGTCAAGAGGTTTTTGAGAGTACTTTCCTGGACGGAATTATCTGCCGCTTATACGCGAGCTGAAACATTCGATGGAATGAGAAATCATTTTTTCTTAATTCCGCAGTCGCGTCGAGCGTTTTAACTTTGTTTAGGGAAGTAAATGAAAATGGAGAAAGCCATGACAACCGCGGAAACAGAGAGCCGTATGCCGCGCATTCTGGAAGATGCGCCCGATTTTGAAGCCAAAACGACCCTGGGAGTAGTGCGCCTGAGCGACTACACCAGCAAGGGAAAATGGGTGATGCTGTTCTCGCATCCGTCGGACTTTACGCCGGTTTGCAGCACGGAATTTCTGGCCTTTGCGCGCCGCAATGCAGAGTTTGAAAAGCGTAACGTGCAGTTGATGGGCCTGTCGATCGACAGCCTGTTTTCACACATCGCATGGGCGCGCGACATCGAGCAACGCAGTGGAGTGGAAATCGCATTCCCAGTGATTGCCGACCTCGACCAGAAAGTGGCGCGGCTCTACGGCATGGTGCATGAGGCTGTCTCCGATACAGCGACGGTACGCGCCGTGTTCGCCATCGATCCCAAGCGCAAAATTCGCGCCATTCTTTATTATCCGATGCAGCTTGGACGCAGTGTCGATGAGTTGCTGCGCATCTTCGACGGCCTGCAAATCGCCGACCTCAACAGCGTCTCGACACCCGCCGACTGGATACCGGGCCAGCCTGTCATCGTACCCGCTCCCACGACGCTGGAAGCCGCGCGCAAGCGCGCCAATGGCGACGATAAAGGGTTGAACGTTGAAGCGTGGTATCTCTCGACCAAGGAATCCGCACAGGCAGCAAAATAGATCGAACTTAGCGGCAACGCAGATAGGCAAGCCGCTGGAAAGGTTTTCGACATCCAACCCTTCTGTAGGGTCGTGCGAAAGGAATTGCAAAACAGATGTCGATTGCCAATCGGAAAAGCCCGCTGCTTGCCGCGATTTTGTCCGCGGTCATTTGCGGGCTGGGTCAGGTTTACAACGGGCGCGTGTTGCGCGGAATCATTCTTTTCGCGCTTATGGGCATTTTATGGGGAATCGGCGGCTTCTTCGGGGCCTTCACCTTCGGACTCGGGATGGTCCCCTTCGCCATCGTGGCTGGCGCGCTCTGGATTTTTGGCGTGGTGGACGCATTTTTAGGAAGCCGTCGCATCAACCGCGGGGCTTGAGTCTTTTGCCGCACTGACAGCCCTGCCGGGCGCGTCTCGCTAAATCTTTTCGACCACTACGGCCGTGCCATACGCCAGCACTTCCGTCACGCCCTTCTGCACCTCATTGGCGTCATAGCGGGCGCAGATGATGGCGTTCGCGCCATGCTGCGCGGCGTGCTCCATCATCAACTTAAAGGCGTCTTCGCGGGTCCTCTCGCAAAGGTTGGAATACAGGGTGATATTGCCACCGGCCAATGTTTGCAGCCCTGCGCCGATGGTCCCGAAGATGGAACGCGAACGGACAATGATCCCGCGCACCACTCCACAATTGCGCGTAATTCGGTAGCCGGGCAGTTCCAGCGCCGTAGTCACCATACTGGCATCGATAGACATAAAAGTCCTCCCAAAAAATATCTTCTGCCGAGTGTACCGCGATGGACCGGCAAAACATCCAGGTAAATCGTCGCCCACTCGCGGTCGAAGCGGCTCCAGTGCCATACTGGAAGAGGAAACAGGAGGGCACACGATGGAAGAAAAAGATTTTTACAGCGAGAAACCGGAGCAGCGCCCGCACACGCTGACATGCCCCCACTGTCGTCAGGCTGGCGAATATCAATTGAACTGGCTGGTGCGCCGCAAGAAGAACAGCCTGCCGCCGCGCGCCGATGAACGCGACCGCGCGCGCTTCGCAAAGGCGCAATCTTACATGGTGCTGCGCGAAGACCAGGTGGCCTGCCAGAACATTCGTTGCCGGAAGCGGTTTGAGCTGGCGGGCATCAAGTCCGTCGCGTTTCTGGATTCCTAGCTGAAGAAAATGACCGATCAAAAACCTGCTGCAGGGGATGCTTCGAAGGAGCGCGACCCACGGGTCTATTTCGCGGCGGAGCGGACATTTCTCGCCTGGATTCGCACCGGACTGGCGCTGATGGGCTTCGGCTTCGTGGTGGCCCGCTTCGGATTGTTCCTGCGCGAATTGAGCATGCGGCAATCGCAACCGTCGCAAATGGCCAGCCATGCCTCCAGCCACACGACTGGCCCTTCGCTGTGGCTGGGCACTGCGCTGGTGATCGTCGGCGTTATCGTGAATGTCAGCGCCGCCCTCACCCATCTTCGCGAGGTGAAGGAACTGGCGTCTGGCACCTGGATCGCGGGACGCCCCTCGAAAACCGCGGTGGCCGTCGCGCTGCTGTTGGCTGCCGCCGGTGTTGGTTTAGCGGTTTATTTGATCTGGGTGCGCTGACAAATGCGCTTGGCTGGCTGATATCCTTAGCATTAGACCGCACGCATTCCTCGGATTCAATTTCGTACATTGCATTTCGCAGATTAAGGACGTACTTCACGCTTGCCTCCCATTTTGAATGGACAATCTCTCCGTAAGGCTTACGGAGCCACGCCGTTGTTCGACAACATCGCTTTCACGGTTTCTGAAGGAGACCAGATCGGCGTCGTCGGGCCGAACGGCTCCGGCAAGTCCACGCTGCTGGAGATCCTCGCGGGACGCATCGACACCGACGCCGGTGAAGTTTCGCGGCGCAAGCTGGCGCGTGTGGGATACATCGCGCAGAACTCCGAATTTGGCCCCGACAACACGATCCGCTCGGTCCTGTATCAGGCGCTGGTGCGCATCGGCGCGCCGGAGAGCGAGCGCGAAGCTCGACTGGCCGAGACACTGGGACGCGCCGGATTTGAAGACTTCAACGTACCTGCCGCTGCGCTCTCCGGAGGATGGCGCAAGCGGCTCGCCATCGCGGAAGCATTGGTGCAGCAGCCCGATGTTTTGCTGCTCGACGAGCCAACGAACCATCTCGACCTGGCCGGAATCGAGTGGCTGGAAAAGCTGCTGCTTGCCGCTCCCTTCGCCTACGTGGTGGTCAGCCATGATCGATATTTTCTTGAAAATGTCGCGCACACCATGGTCGAGTTGAACCGCATGTATGCCGAAGGCATCCTGCGCGTACAAGGAAATTACAGCGAATTTTTGGAAAAGAAAGATGAATATCTGCAAGCGCAAACAAAGCGGCAGGACGCACTGGCCAATCGCGTGCGCACCGAGATCGACTGGCTGCGCCGTGGGCCGAAAGCACGCACGACGAAGTCCAAGGCGCGCATCGACAGCGCCAACAGCATGATCGGCGACCTGGCGGAGATGAAGTCGCGCAGCCGGACAGGGACCGCTGGCATCGACTTTTCCGCCACCGATCGGCAGACGAAGCGCCTGGTCGAACTCGAAGGTGTCTCCTGCAAGATGGGCGATCAGGTCCTGTTCGACAAGCTGGACTTTATCCTGACCGCGGGAATGCGCCTGGGGCTGGTCGGACCGAACGGCAGCGGGAAAACTACTTTTTTAAGATTGTTGCGTGGAGAACAATTCCCTGACGCTGGCGATATCCGCAGCGCGCCCACGCTGCGCATCGTTTACTTCGATCAGAACCGTCAGCTCGACAACAACCTGACACTGCGCCGCGCGCTTGCGCCGGACAGCGACTCCGTCATCTATCAGGACCGCGTGCAACATGTCGCTTCCTGGGCCGAGCGATTTTTATTTACCAGCGAGCAGTTGAATCAGCCCGTCGAGCGACTCTCCGGCGGCGAACGGGCACGCGTGTTGATTGCCAAGCTGATGCTGCAACCGGCGGACCTGCTGCTACTCGACGAGCCGACGAACGATTTGGATATTCCAACGTTGGAGATTCTGGAAGAAAGCCTGCTCGAATTCCGCGGCGCGCTGGTGCTGGTGACGCATGACCGCTTCATGCTGGATCGCGTTTCGACCACGGTGCTGGGACTCGATGGGCGTGGCGGCGCGGAACGCTTTGCCGACTACTCGCAATGGAACGCGTGGAAGAATGAGCGCGGACAGAAGAAAAATACTGAACTCACACCGCGCTCCGCAAACAATAATGGCGCAGAAAAAAGTGCTGCGGCAACTCCGTCGGGCCAGATCAAGAAGAAGCTTTCGTATATGGAAGGCCGCGAATACGCCACCATCGAGCAGGACATTGCGGATGCGGAGCGGCAACTCGAACGCTGTCGCGAAGCACTCGAAAGTCCCAGCATAGCCAGCGATGCCGCCGCCCTGGAGCGCGCTGCCTCCGCCGTGGCGGAAGCGGAGGGTCGCGTGGATGCGCTGTATCTGCGCTGGACGGAACTGGAAGCCAAGCTGAAATAACGCGTTTTGAAGATCGCCGTGTACCCATCCTTTGTGTGCAAAGGGTGGGAGCGAGGACAATGAATGCGTGGTTCTTTACACCCGCACTTCAGTGAATGGACAGCAGCAATTTCCCGTGCAATGCAATGTATGCCGGGGGATTCAGAGTCCCTCCCAGCCTTACCACTGAACGCCCGGATAGAGACTGGGAAGTCGTATCACGCGATATTGGTTATAGCCCGGCGTATGCGCCTGCCATACGGTCTGTGCGGGCGTCTGGGTTGGGTCCAACTCAAAAACCTCGGCCCCGCCCTTTGCAGCACAGAAATCCGTCTCGATATCGTTGTTCTGGAGCAGATCTGTCTGGCCACCGAAAAAGCTATAGATGGCCGGAGACGGAATGTAGTGAAACAGCAACGTTGCAGTCTTGGCCGTTTCGTCCAGTTGCAGCACCGGTGCGGTTGAGTAACAAGCTGGCGCGCCGGTGGTGCCACAGGTCTGCCCCGAAGGAAATAGCCGGTCGTTGCCGTTGTCCATCACGCCCAGCTTAAAAACACCGGAAGTGTTTGTGCCGAAGAAGTTCATCCCATGCTGCGCATAGAACCAATCGGTCGGGGCCGTGCCGCCCACCAGCTTGAAATCGCCTTGGTGCCCGAGATGCCAGATGATATTGCCAGTGCCTTTTCCATCCTGATAATCAATCTTGACGATCCAGTTTTGTTGGCGAATGGAAAGCAGCAGATTGTGGTCCTCCGGCGAGTACAGCAGCGCGTTCGCATGCGTAAAGTCGGGGAACGCATAAGGATGACGGTTGATGTCGAGATGATCGAAAGCGTTCCAGACCCAGGTCGGATTGAAGTTCTGGTCTAAATCGACAACAACATTTCCCAAAACGTTGAGGGTCTGGCCGGAATAGCCTGGCAGGTTTGAGTAAGGCTTGGTCATCCACGCAATCACGACGATGTGACCGTTCGGTAGCTGCAAAACGTCCGTACAGAACGTCAAAAGATTCAATCCTGTGAAGCCATTGGCAGCCAGAGACTTATTCAATTGCGCGATGGAAAGTTCACGGATGGTATTGCCTACCAGGTCCACCTCGCGCACCACGCTGATCGTTCCTGGAGGAATGTTCTGCGTCGCGGTCGGCGTGGCAACGTATCCGATGACCATGATGAAATGTCCGTTGGGCAATGGCTTGATTGGGAAGATGACGTTGGCAGCCGATCCCGGTTCACTTGCCGGAAATTGATACGTCCAGATGACTTTTCCAGTCAGGTCCGTGGCGAAGGCCTGGTTCAAATTCGGGATTGGCTTGCTGCCGAATGTGACCGTATCGAACAATTCAATTCCGGGCTGGGGCGTCTGGCCGCTTGGCGTCGTAATCTGCACCGGCACGGTGGGAGGAGCAGCGCCGGTCGTGAAAGCGTGGTCGACGTCCTGGAACGTCACTCCAGTGGCGAACGTGACCAGCGCCTGCATGTGATACGTGGACGACCCATGCATGCCTGCCACTTCCATATTGATTTCACCGCCATAGTTATTGGGCGTAGTCGGCGTGGGCTGCGACCATGTATTCAATCCATAGCCGGTGTCGGGTCCGAACTGGACCGACATCTTGCCCGGTTGCGGCAAATACATGGAATAGTCAGCAACCAGCGGATTGGCAGTGTTTGTCACCAGGCCGGGTCGCATCACAGCAACCACAGCGCTTGCGTGGTTGGCCTGCTGGGAACTGGTCAGAGCAGCCTCTACTACAACATTTTCGCTCTGGCCGATCGTGGAGGGCGCAACGTAATTGCCATTGGTATCGATGGTGCCCACGGTTGCATTGCCACCCACAATTCCGTTTACAGACAATGTCACGGCGCCGCCACCGTTAGCCACCACCGTAAAGTGAACCGTCTGCCCAAGACCAACTGCGGCATTCTGGGGGCTGATGGTAATGGAGCCAGCCTGTTGTGGAGTGGGAGGTGGCTGGGATGGGGCGGGGGGATTCGGAGGCGTCGGAACAGGCGGCTTGGAAGTGGTCATGGTCGGTGAGCCGCCGGCACAACCCGCAGCCAGCAAAACAACCAGCGAAAGCCATGCACCTGGCTTTCCCACGCACCGACGAACGCTCCGTGTGACTGACATTCTGTCCTGCCTTCGAAAACGATAAAGATGTGCCGCAGGATATAGACGTATTCCACCAGCACTCGGTTGGGGTCTTTCCCAATTTCAGACCAACTTTATCGCGATACTGCAACACGAGATAGCAGGAATTCCGCGTATGGGCCTTTGACGTCCTGAATTTTATGGTCCTCGAAGTTCCAGATGCGGGTCGCCACTTCATCGATCAGATCCTGATCGTGGGTGACGAGCAGGACGGTGCCCTCGAACTTCTGGAGCGCCTGATTCAGCGCGTTGATGGCTTCCAGGTCCAGGTGGTTGGTCGGTTCGTCGAAGATCAGGATGTTCGGTTTTTGCATCATAAGACGACAAAATAGCAAACGCGCCGCTTCGCCTCCAGACAGCGCTTCCGTAGGTTTCAGCCCTTCTTCCCCGCTGAACAGCATCTGGCCGAGCACGCCGCGGATGTCCTCCTTGGTCGCCTTGGCATCGAACTGGTGCAGCCAGTCCGCCGCCGTCATTCCCTTCTGAATGGTCGAGGTGTGGTCCTGCGCGAAGTAGCCGATCTGCGCTTCATGGCCCCACTTCACCACGCCGCTGTCGATATCGCGGGACGGGTCTTCTCCAGTCATGTGCTCGACGTTAGGAGCATTCGCCAGCAGCGCCTTGATGAGGGTCGTTTTTCCCTGGCCGTTTCGGCCTATCAAACAGATTTTTTCTCCGCGCGAAATGGACGCCGTAAATCCGTCGATGACGACATGGGAGCCATACGCCTTGCGGACGCCCTCCACTTCCAGAATGTGCTTGCCGGACGGACGAAGTTGGTCGAAGCGAATGTACGGGCGCGCAATGTTGGAGCGCGCCAACTCGCTGGTCTGGAGCCGCTCGACTTCCTTCTTGCGCGAAGTCACCTGGCTGGAACGCGTGCCAGCCGAAAAGCGCGCAATGAATTCATTCAACTGGGAAATCTTCTTCTCGCGCTCTTCATTCTGCGCTTCCAGGCGAGTGCGCACCTGCGTCTTCGCCAGCACCATATCGTCGTAACCGCCAGTGTAGGTGATGATGGTCTGATAATCGATGTCGGCAATGTGCGTGCATACGTTGTTGAGGAAATATCGGTCGTGCGAAATCGTAATCAGCGTGCCTTCGCGGTGGGTAAGAAAATCTTCCAGCCAGTGGATCGAATCGAGATCGAGATAGTTTGTCGGCTCGTCGAGCAGCAACCCCTGTGGGTTACCAAAAAGCGCCTGCGCCAGCAGCACGCGAAACTTCTGGCCGCCCTGCAATTCGCTCATTTTGCGTTCATGCACTTCATTCGGTATGTCGAGGCCTTGCAGCAGGATGGCGGCATCGCTCTCGGCGGTGTAACCATCCTCCTCGCCGACAATGCCTTCCAACTCTCCCAGACGCATGCCATCGGCGTCATCCAATTCCGCTTTTTCGTAGATATGGTCGCGCTCTTCCAGCGCGGCCCACAGGCCCTTGTTGCCCATAATCACCGTATCGATCACGCGATAGGCGTCAAAGGCGTACTGGTCCTGGCGCAGCACCCCGAGCTTCTTCGGACGCACGACGACGCCCTTCTGCGGCTCCAGGTCTCCGCTCAGGACCTTCATAAATGTGGTTTTTCCCGCTCCATTGGGACCAGTCAGGCCGTATCGACGACCCGCTGTAAAGGTGGTGGAGACATCCTCGAATAAGACCTTCGAACCATAACGCATGCTTACATTGCTGACAGAAATCATAACTCCTTCAATTTTTTCACAATTATGGCCCTGCGTGTTCGTTGGAAAGGCAGTTGTAGCAATGTTGTTGCAGAATTATTGCGTGAAGTGCCGCGAGACAAGCTGAAAAGCTTATATACCAATGCAAATATAGAAATGCCCCACCTTCTCTGTTGGAAGATGGGGCCTTTCTCCGCGAATGAAACAATGCGTTCTTACTTGATGATCGTCAGCAACAACTGCCTGCTCTGTGCTGGGGCACCGTTGGCCGGTGTTGCCACCACGGCAATTTGATAACTGCCGATCGCCGCGTCGGGAGTCAGATTCGCGCATCCAGTCAGGCCACTCATCATACCCAGCAGCCCTGTCACTGCCACGAGGAGCAGCAACACATGGGCCATGCCGCCCCGCAGCTTTTTCCGCTCCATGCTGAGAAAACCACCCAGCAATAGCCCGGGCAGCCAAAAGATGCTTGCCGTCAACAAGTCCATCGACCCGGTTTTTGGGTGGGTCGGCTGATTTGGCGCATGGCTCGCAGCTGTGCTCGATTGCGCGAACCCCCACGTTGTAATGGACAGCGGCGTACTGCTTGCCTGGCCGTTAGCGTTAAGGACGATGCTTGCATTTCCAAACTGGCAATTCGCGCCAGCAGGAAGATTTTGACAGCTCAGCTTCACTGTTCCGTTAAAGCCGTACTGGGTCGTCAGCGTAAGCATTGTGTTTGCTGTCTTGCCTTGTTTCGTCGTCATGGAAGTTGGATTTGCTGTCAACGCAAAGCTCGGAACGCCGGCCTGGATCGGCTGGGCAAGCTGCGCATTGGCCCCAGTAAAGTTGACGTCTCCTCCGTATACGGCGGAGATGACATTCGTACCGGCAGGGATGTTGCTGACCGTCCACGACGCCACCCCCTGCGCGTTCAGCGCCGCAGTCCCCAGTGGATTGGCGCCGTCGTAGAACGTAACTGTCCCAGTCGGCACGCCGGTTGTGGCGGAAGTTGCGGTTGCCGTCAATGTCACCGTCGAGCCTAACGCCACTGAATTGCCGCTGGCTTGCAGCGCCAGTCTGGCTGCTGCTTTGGTAATGGTCAGGACGCCATTATTTATCGTAACTGTGTAATCCGCGAGGTCTGGGCCTGCTACTGCCGGCACGATGGGATAGGTCCCGGCGCTACTGCTCTGTTGCGCCGTCGTCGTGAAAGTCTCCACGAACGTGTCGCCATGCACCGCACCCAGCACCGATCCCGTAAAAGCTGGGTTGGCGGTGCCGTAGACGCGTGTAGCACTGTTCGCTGACACAATCAACGTTCCATTGGTAACTGTAAAAGTTACCGATTTGGTTGCCGTGCTATACGTGCTGGTATCGGCCGGAGTGAAAGTCGCGACGAGCGTGTATGAACCCGCAGGCAATATTGTCGCGACGTTCACAGGCTGCACCGTTCCACCCGCCAACTGCGCCGTATATGCAATACTTCCCTGTACGCCACCGGATACAGTGGCATCCAGAACATTCGCACCCAGCGCTGTGCCATACATCTCGCTTAGAGTCGCAGGGACCCATGTCAAAACAGGCGTCGTCATGGCAACTGTAACCGTGGCTGTTGCTGAATTCAGACCGGAACTGGAAGCTGTCAAATTGTAGCTCCCTACAACAGTGAGCGGAGTCGTCAGAGAGAACGTCGCCACGCCATTGACTGCGTTGGCCGTATAGGTCTGCGCCGTGAACCCGCTAGGACCTGTCAGCGTCAACGTAACAGGCACATTCGATGTTGTCGCGATGACCCCGCCGGATGTGTCCACGTCCACATTCACTGTGCCGATACTATTGCCAGCGGAAATCGAAGCTGCCGGGAGTGGCGCGAACGCAAGCTCTGCCGCCAGATAGGCGCCAGTTCCGTTGAGTGGAATGATCTGCGTTGCCTGCGGAGTTATCTCATTGAGAGCATTGTCCGCAAGCGTTGCTGTCCCACTCAGATTGCCGCCGGAGGTTGGCGTAAAGTCGATCCCGACCTCACAGCTAGTGCCCAGCGCCACTGGCGACGCAGTACTGCACGTTGTTGTGCTGGCGATTGCAAAGTTGGCGGATACGCTGAGCGCGCTGAAGTTCAATGCCTGATTGCCGATATTCGTGACATTGGCCGATTGCGGGCTGTCGCTGCTGGTCGCGCCAAGATTCGTTGTCATAAA
>JAKAYS010000223.1 GCA_021826695.1 Acidobacteriota bacterium
CATTCAATGGCCTGCGTGAAGTACATACTTCCGTTTTAAATCTGCTTCCTGCATTTAAGAACGCGCGACCCGCAGCCAATTGTCAGCCAACCTTGCATCATCGGCATCTTGCAAATACGACCAAAATAGTCCTATACTCAATTTGTAAGCAATTGCTCCCCAGATGGACGACCGGGGAGATGGCCAGTTGGACAAACGATGCTGCGTCTCACCAAAAAAGCGGACTACGGCTTGATGGCCTTGAAGCACCTTGCGGAGAACCCGAACGGGCCTGCGCAGAGCGCCAAGGACATTGCCGAGGCGTACCACATTCCGACTTCGCTGCTGGCCAAGATTTTGCAGACTTTGACGCGCTCCGGCGTGGTGGTTTCTCATGCCGGACTGCATGGCGGCTACTCTTTGGCCCGTCCGGCGAGCGAGATCACCGCGTTTGAAGTGATCCACTCCATTGAAGGCCCATTGTTTATCGCCTCCTGCACCACCGTCCATGGCGACTGCGACCTGGTGGGTTCCTGCACGGTGAAGGAGCCATTGCAGAAGTTGAACGACACGATTCGCGACCTTCTGAACGAGATGCGCATCTCCGACCTTTGCGATGAATCCAAAATGGGAGCGGGCCATATGCGAGCACCGCACCGGAACAATTTAGTTACGTTAGGCAGTTCCATGTCCACGCGCGCATAGCGAGTGGGCGAATGTTTACGGCTACAAAGTTAAAGTTTGAGTTTACATAGGGAGTATGCATCAATGAGCACTACACAAAGCCAGCCGAGCACCACGCAGAGCCAGCCCCATGTTTCCGTCCCAGTCCCAGCAGGAGTGAAGCTGCCGCTTTACATGGACAACCATGCCACCACGCAGATGGATCCGCGGGTGTTGGAAGCGATGCTTCCTTATTTCACAAATAAATTCGGCAACGCCGCCAGCCGCAACCATTCCTTTGGATGGGAAGCGGAGCAGGCCGTGGACGTGGCCCGCGAGCAGATCGCCAAGCTGATCGGCGCGACCGCCAAGGAGATCATTTTCACCTCGGGCGCGACGGAAAGCAACAACCTCGCCATCAAGGGCATCGCGGAAATGTATCGCGAGCGCGGCAACCACATCATCACCCAGGTCACGGAGCACAAGGCTGTGCTGGACACCTGCAAGCGCATGGAAAAGCAGGGATGTCGCGTGACCTACCTGCCGGTCAAGGCTGACGGTCTGATCGACATTGAAGACCTGAAACGCGCCATGGATGACAAGACGATACTCGTTACCATTATGTTTGCGAACAATGAAATTGGCGTCATCCAGCCTATCGCCGAAATTGGCAAGCTGTGCCACGAGCGCGGCGTCCTGTTCCATACCGACGCGGTACAGGCCGTGGGCAAGATTCCCGTCGATGTGAACGCGATGAACATCGATGTGCTGTCGTTGACGGCGCACAAGATATACGGGCCGAAAGGTGTGGGAGCGCTGTATGTGCGCCGGCGCAATCCGCGCGTGCAGATTGCTCCGCAGATCGATGGCGGCGGACATGAGCGCGGCATGCGCTCGGGAACGCTGAATGTTCCAGGTATCGTCGGCCTGGGCAAGGCTTGCGAGCTTGCCCGCGAAGAGATGCCGGCGGAGACCGAGCGCCTGACGGCCATGCGCGACCGGCTGAAGAAAAAGCTGGAATCGAACCTGGACTTCATCCACATCAACGGTTCGATGGAGCATCGGCTGCCGGGAAATCTGAACATGAGCTTCGTGCATGTGGAGGGCGAGTCCCTGCTGATGGGCATCAACGACATCGCGGTTTCGAGTGGCTCGGCCTGCACTTCGGCAACGCTGGAACCATCCTATGTATTGAAGGCGCTTGGGCTCGGCGACGATGTCGCGCACAGCTCGATCCGCTTCGGTCTGGGACGCTTCAACACGACACCCGAAGTCGATTACGTGGCTGACAAGGTCATCGATGTAGTGCAGAAGCTGCGCGAACTCTCGCCGCTGTATGAAATGGCGAAAGAGGGAATCGATCTGACTAAAGTTCAATGGCAGGCGCACTAAACAATTTTCTAACAGTTCCGAGTATCTGGAGGATGTATGGCATATAGCGAAAAGGTAATCGATCATTACAACAATCCGCGCAACGTGGGACAGATGGACAAGAGCAGCACGGAAGTCGGCACCGGACTGGTCGGCGCGCCGGAGTGCGGCGACGTCATGCGTTTGCAGATCAAAGTGAACCCGGCAACCCGTGTGATTGAAGACGCCAAGTTCAAGACCTTCGGCTGCGGCTCAGCCATTGCCTCGTCCTCGCTCGCTACCGAGTGGGTGAAGGGTAAGACGGTCGATGAAGCGCTTGAAATCAAGAACACGGACATCGTGAAAGAACTGTCCCTGCCGCCGGTAAAGATCCATTGCTCGGTGCTGGCGGAGGACGCCATTCGCGCAGCCATTGGCGACTGGAAAAAGAAGAACGTTGGCGAGCCGGTTGCTGCGGTCGCGAACTAAACACGGGGGCTATCGATGAGTATGCCGGAAACAGCCATGCAGCCAGTCATGATCGGCGCAGCGCCTCCAGCGTCCGGCCAGTCCGCGTCTGGCCAGGCGGTCGCGGCGAATTCTCCACAAAAGGGAATTCAGTTGACGGACCGGGCCTTGAAGCGGATACGCATCGCCATGGCGAAGGAGAACATTTCTCCCGAGCAGGGTGGGCTGCGTCTCGGCGTGCAGGGCGGCGGCTGCTCTGGCCTGTCTTACAATATTCGTTTCGATACGCAGCCTCGCGAGCGTGACCGCGTTTACGACCACGATGGTGTGCGTGTTTTCGTCGATCCGAAATCCTTTATTTATTTGAATGGAATGATATTGGACTACGAAGAGACGCTGATACGTCAGGGCTTCAATTTCATCAATCCAAACTCGACCAAATCATGTGGTTGCGGTTCGTCATTCTCGGGCTAGCTGCGTTCTTCATCGGATAGATGTCATTCTGAGCCCTTCGCTCCGCTCGAGGGTAAACTCCGCGAAGAATCCAGACAACATTCGCTCGGCAATCGCAGCTATCGCCCTCTGGATTCTTCGGTCGCCGCGGCGACCTCAGAATGACGGGCATAATTTTAGTAACAGTAACTTTAGAAGATGTGCCAATTAGAGACGCATGACTATGCTTGCAGAACCATCCCAAAAAACGGAATGCCCCAAGGTCGAATGTTGGTCTTGCGGCA
>JAKAYS010000074.1 GCA_021826695.1 Acidobacteriota bacterium
GATCTCAGGCGGCCTGCAGCGACAGGCCGGGGTAATAACAGAAGGCGGGAATTTCGATCCCTACCTTGCGGCAGGCTTCAATCAGCAGCGTGCCCGCCGGAGCGGTGATCTTTTTTCCATCGACAGTGAGGGTTACATCAGCCATAAACGTTCACTTCAACTTCCTCAAACAAAGTAGAAGGCGGCGGCACCTGATTTCCGCCGCTGCGCAAATCTTCTATGTGAAATCCGATCCCATCGCGAATCAACTGCCGAGTCTCCTCCAGCGTACTTCCAACCACGCCCAGCCCGGGCAAATCGGGAACGTACGCTCCCCATCCTGTTGCCGAGCGCTCATAGATGACAACGTATTTGTTCATTTCAAATTTTACGCGACAACCAATTCCTCAACTCTCGCCTTAGCGTACGGGCAGGGCTTTCCGTCTAAATGGTCTTCAAACTCCTGGCGAAATTTTTTCACGAAGGCAATGGTCGGCATCGCCGCTGCATCGCCGAGCGGGCAGAAGGTGCGGCCCAGCATGTTCTCCGCCAGATAGCGAATGTTGTCGATGTCGCGCGCTTCACCCGCGCCGGCATGGAAGCGCGTCAGCGTCTTCTTCAGCCAGTCCGTCCCTTCGCGGCAGGGGATGCACCAGCCGCAGCTTTCATGCTGGTAGAACTTAATCGTGCGCAGGGCAAACTCGACTATGCAGACCGTTTCATCCAGCACCACCACGCCGCCGGAACCTAACATGCTGCCCGCTTTGCCTACCTGATCGAAGTCCATGCCAATATCGATTTCTTCCGGCAACAGCACAGGCGTGGAAGAACCGCCGGGAACGACGGCCTTCAACTTGCGTCCGCCACGAATTCCGCCAGCGACTTCATAGATCATTTTTTTCAGGTTGTAGCCCATCGGCAACTCATACACGCCGGGCCGCTCGGCATGGCCGCTGACGCAGAACAGCCGCGTGCCACCATTGCGCTCGGAGCCAACCTTGGCGTAAGCCTCCGCGCCCATGCGCAGAATGTGCGGCACGGTCGCGATGGTCTCGGCGTTATTGATGACGGTCGGTCCGCCGTACAGCCCGACTACAGCAGGAAATGGCGGCCGGATGCGCGGAATGCCTCGCTTGCCTTCGAGCGACTCCATCAGCGCGGATTCCTCGCCAACTTCGTAAGCGCCCGCCCCGGTCTGCGAGACGATTTCAAAGTCGAAATTGGAGCCGAAGATCCCTTTGCCAAGATAGCCCTTCGCGTAGGCGTCGGCGATGGCTTTCTCCATGATGGTGAGCAGGTAACGATACTCTCCGCGCAGATAAATGAAGCCCGTTTTCGCGCCGACTGCAAGACCTGCGATGATGGTGCCCTCAATGACGGCATGAGGATCGTGCAAAAAAATCAAATGATCTTTGCAGGTGCCCGGTTCACTCTCATCGCCGTTGACCAGAATATATTTTGGCTTCTCCGACTGCTTGGGAACGAACGACCACTTCATGCCGGTGGGAAAACCCGCGCCACCGCGCCCGCGAAGGTTCGAGGCTTTCATCTCGGCGATGATCCACTCCGGCCCCCTTTCGATGGCCTGGCGCGCGGACTGGTATCCGCCCAGTTCAATGTAGCGATCGATCTCCGCCGCACCCAGTCCAAAGCGGCTGGTGACAATTTTGACTTCGTCAGGATGGGAAACGAGAGTAGGCATGATTTATTGACCGGCCTTGCGGTATTGTTCCAGAATTGCGTCCATCGTTTCCGGCGTCAGGTTTTCGTGAAAATCGTAGTTCACCTGCGCGGCGGGCGCCCAGCTACAGGCCCCAATACATTCGACTTCTTCGAGTGAAAATAGTCCGTCCGGCGTGGTCTGCTTATGGCCGATGCCAAGCTTTTTTTCACAATGCTCGAAGAGTTCCTGGCCACCGCGCAACATGCAACTGATATTGGTGCAAACCTGCACGTTATATTTGCCGACCGGCCTGGTTCGCAGCATGGAGTAGTACGTCAGCACGTTGCGGACATCCAGCACGGTAATCTCAAGGCGCTGGGCGATCTCGGCAATCGCCGCGTCGGACAAATATCCAATCTCATCCTGCGCGTAGAGCAGCATGGGAATCAGCGCGGAGCGCCGTACCGGATAGAGCGTCACCAGCTTGTCGAAACGGGCAGCCAATTCAGGAGAAAAAATAGTCTCGCCGACTTTTGGATTCACTGCAATATTGGTCAGACTCATGCCCGCACCTTGCGCAACCAAAGCTCGACGACAGTTTCAAAATCCATTGGCGCGACCGAATTCTCCAGGTGGACCAAGCCGTCCGCGGAGAAGAAAAATGTAGAGTATTCGTCCCCAAATTCACCCGCTTCAGGACGAAACTCAGTAGCGCCGAAACCCGATGTACGCGGCCCGACGATGCTCAGCTTTCCATTCGGGCCGAGCAATTCCAATGCAGAGTCGGAGTCGGAAATGATCCGCGCTTGAACGTCCATCCCCACGACGGAATGCATTGCAACGTGTGAGCGAAGCAGGGAAGCGAGCGAGATCCACAGCTCTGCTGTCAACGCGCGAGATGCGAGCTGACGTTCCACCGTCCCCACTGTAGGCGCGCTCATCGATCAATCTCCCCAAGCACAATGTCGATCGAACCCACAGCCGCCACGACGTCGGCCAGCAGGCGGCCCACGCACATCTTCTCGATGGCCTGGAGTGTCGCAAATGTTGGGTTGCGCATGTGTACGCGATACGGTTTGGCCGTGCCATCGCTCACTACGAAATAGCCCATTTCGCCGCGAGAAGATTCGATGGCCTGATACACCTGCCCAGCGGGGACGGCAAATCCCTCAGTGACAATCTTGAAGTGATGGATCAACGCTTCCATCTGCGTCTTCATCGCTTCGCGGTCCGGTAGGACGATCTTTGGCGCGTCCGCCTTGATGCGACCTTCCGGCAGGCCGTCGAGCGCCTGGGTCGCGATTTTTACCGACTCGCGCATCTCCCGCACCCGAAGCACGTAACGCGCCCACACATCGCAGTCCTTTGAAACCGGCACCTGGAATTGGAATTTTTCGTAGCTGGAATACGGCATATCGCGACGCAAGTCCCAATCGACGCCACTGGCGCGCAGCGGTGGGCCAGTCACGCCGAGCGCGATGGCATCTTCCGCACTCAACAGGCCAACCCCCTTGGTCCGGTTGATGAAGATCGGATTGCCGGTGAGCAGGTTCTCATACTCATCGATTTTTTCCGGCAGACTCTTCAGCAGTTTGCGGACGCGATCGCAAAAATCCAGCGGTGGTTCAAGCGAGACGCCGCCAATGCGGAAATATGAGGTCATCATGCGCTGTCCGGCGACCGCGTCGAAGATGCGAAGGATCTCTTCCCGCTCGCGGAAGCAGTACAGAAAGACCGTCAGCGCGCCAAGGTCCATGGCGTGCGTGCCGAGCCAGACCAGATGCGAATTCAGACGCGTCAGTTCGCTCAGCAGCACGCGCAACCATTGAGCGCGGTCAGGAATTTCCAACTGCAATAGCTTTTCAACGGCCAGACAATAACAGAGGTTGTTGTGCATCGGGCTGAGATAATCGATGCGGTCGGTCAGCGGGACGACCTGCTGATAAAACTTTGCCTCGCAAGTCTTCTCAATCCCTGTGTGGAGAAAACCGATGTCGGGGGCCACGCGGACGACGACTTCGCCGTCGATCTCCAGCACCAGGCGCAGAACGCCGTGCGTGGAGGGATGCTGCGGTCCCATGTTCAGGATCATGGTGCGGTCCTGGTCGGGCGCGACAACGGTGGGAGCGGTCAACAGTTCCGCCATCAACGATAGCCCTCCACCGGAAAGTCTTTGCGCAGGGGATTGCCCTGGAATTCTTCCGGCAGCAAAATTCGGCGCATGTTTGGATGGCCGCCAAAGCGCACGCCAAACAGATCGAAAATTTCTCGCTCGTAAAAGTTTGCCGCTGGCCACACAGTAGTAATGCTGTCTACCGAGGGGTCGCCCTCCTCCACCAACACGCAGAGACGAAGACGCCTCTTCAAGCCATGGGAAAGTATGTGATAGGTGACTTGAAATCGAGGCTGGTTCGGATACCAGTCGACGCAGGTCACGTCCGCGAGGAAGTTATATCCAGAGGCCTGCACGATCTGGCATACTGCCACGATATCTTCGCGCGATATCGTGAGCGTCAACTCATTCCGATCGAACTTCGCGGACTGTATGGAAGTGGACAGTTTTTGGGTCAATGCCAGGACTGCTGGATCGCCTACATGCGACGCCAGCACAGATTCCAATTCAACTTTCCCGGCATTATCGATCGCAGGCGACATCATTTAGAGGTCTGCCTTTTCTTTGGACCATTCGAGAATGCCCTTTTTCCAGATGTAAAAATAGCCGACCAGTATGAAGCCGATATACACCAACATTTCCCAAAAGCCGAAGAAGCGGGAGCCTGTCAGGGCTGGCAGCTTACGATAAACGACCGCCCATGGAAACATGAAGACCGCTTCCACATCGAACAAAATAAACAGCATCGCCACCATGTAGAAGCGCACGGAAAAGCGTCCGCGAGCGTCCCCCTGTGCGACCATGCCGCACTCGTAAGTAGACAGTTTCACCTTGCCGGGACGATGGCGTCCGATCAGCCAGGATGCAAGGACAATGAATCCAGATAGCCCGACGGCAGCCAGAATCTGAAACAGGAGCGGCAGATAATTCCAAAAATAGTTGGGAGTTTGCATGGGCCGCAGTCATGGACGCGCTACGATTCTCCGTCGCCGCCTATAGCTCGACTTTAAGGTTGAATTGCTGGAGTGTCAAGCAGACGCTTCCGCCGCTGAGATCGAGTTGCGCGGAATGGACAATCCCTGCATGTCCTTGTTTCGGGAACAACAGATACACTCCAGAGCGCGTGAACGGAAGCGAACGGAAGATGGTGGCAGATAAGTATAGGCGAGAGGTAATTCTCCCTATTTCTGAGCTGGCATTCTTCACAAACTTTAGTAACTAGAGCGATTCCTAATATGGAAATTAGTTCCGATTTGACATTGGCAAACTTTAGTAATCGCTGTCCTCCGTCGCAACTGCCCTCGAAAACGTCACTATGAGTAGTAGAGGTTTGCCATGGCGACATACAGCAGATTTGAGACTGGCCTGCAAGCAGAGAGCGATCCATGCATCAGTGAGCAAGACTCGCGTCCGCACTTCCATCCAGATGGTCGCCAATCTCCGCTGTCCCAGCCCCCATTGCCGTGGAAACAAGCGATTCACACAGTTTCCGCGGGGCCTTCTTCTGGGAGCAGGATGCGACGTATCATCAGCCGCGAGCAGGGCCGAGCTTTAGAGACAATCGGCCACGCCGTCGATTATCTAGAGGATTGTCACATCTATGAAGGCCCAGAGAAGGAGCTGATCAACGTCGCTTCGCCTGCGACGGAAGCCATCCAGATCCTGATTTTTCTTCAGCAACAGATGCTGCAATCTCTACCCTTGGTGGAACCTCTCTCGCAGCGCCTATGGAAGGCAATCTTTCCCCGCAGGTCGCGCCGACAGTTGCCCCAAAGCTCGCAGAGCAATGCATCTCCCGTGATACGCTTGTCGTCTAGATAAGTAGGCAAGACGACGAGGCGCAACTCGCAATATGAAGCTCTGTATCAACGGACACGACCGCGAATTTGCCGAGCTGCATTCCGACGCCACCCTGGCCCGTCTGGTCGACCAACTTCAAATGAAACCGGACCGCATCGCGATTGAACGCAATGGAACGATTGTGCCTCGCTCCACATGGGAGCAGGTCTCTCTGCAAGAAGGAGACAAGCTCGAAGTCGTCCAATTTGTCGGTGGCGGCGAATAACTCGCAGTTTCTTACATTCAGGGGCCTTTACGACCCTAACAGTCACTGCGCCAGAAGCAGTATGCCAAATAGAAATAGCCATACCACGCCCATAACATGCCAGTACCAGGCTGCGGAGTCCACGATGATCTGCCGAATCTCAATGCGATTGGAATACCACAGCCCGTACAGGGCGGCGCAAATGGCGGCAATGCCAATTGCCAGATGCAGCGCGTGAGTGCCCGTGATCAGGTAAAAAAAATGGCTGCTGGGATTGGATGCGAAATAAACCCCTTCAGCCGACAACTGGTCCCACGCGATCCACTGTCCCGCGATGAATAAACTTCCCAGCACACCGGTGGCAATCAGCCACGGCAATGCGCGTTTTGTAGTTGGCCTACCCATGCCGAGCCATTCTTCCATCACATGCATATCGTGAAAAACGCTGCGCCGCGCCATCTCCATGGTGAAACTGCTGAGCAGTAGGAGCGCTGTATTGATCCACAAAATAGGTGGAATGGTAAGTGGTTTCCAGTCAAGCATGAATTGATTGTCTGGATCGATGTGACCGGAGTGTTGCTGGGCGTAGAAAGCGAGGACAAGGACAAAGAAAAAAACCAAATCGCCAGCCAGCGCAAAACCCAGCCCCATGCGGTAACGCGTCAACAGTTCCCGCGGTCCTCGACGGCCCGGCGGACGCCTCTCCCAGTTCTCGTCGCCACTACCTCCGCCGCCTGTGGGTCGATGATCGACCGGCGGCCGCCCTCCCAGCCCTGGGTCATTGCGGTCAATCCTAGGACCCCTTGGTCTGGTTCTGGGATCTTTCCGTTCAATATCGACTGGAACACGGGTGATTGTGGTAGGCATGGAGGAATTCACCGTATATCTCAAGTTTACTCCTGTTGGATGCCGCTTCCAATGAAAACACTGCGAAACATCGATCTGAGATTCACTCGATAAAAGTCACAATGGAATCGCCGCTTAAAAACTAGCGGCAGGCCGATCTTCGAGGTCCTCGTCCGCACTACACCATTCCAGGGTCGAAGCATTCCAGGGATTCCCGCTGGCTGCGTCTCCCCGCCTGAAACTGCGTAGTATGTTCCATAAAAAGAGAAGCTGCGCCGCGGCCAGAACGAAGGCGGCAACGGTGATCCATCTTTGCAGCGGCAACAGGCTTTCCAGGTAACTCGCAGTTCCAGTCAACTGCGAGTAGTGTCGCGGCTCACCCGCCAAGCCGGCAAAATGCATGGGAAAGAAGACTGCATACGCGCCGATCAGCGACAGCCAGAAATGCCAGCGGCCCAGGCGCTCGCTCATGAGGCGCCCGGTAAGCAGCGGGAACCAATAGTAGATGGCGGCAAACAGCGCAAAGACCCCTGCCATCCCCATGATGAGATGAAAATGCGCGACGACGAAAAACGTATTGTGCACATAGCTGTCGAGAACGGGCTGCGCGAGAATTGGCCCGGTCGCTCCGCCGGTAATGAAAAGCGACACATAACCCAGCGTGAAGAGCAGCGGCGTGGCGCGGCGCAGACCTCCCGCGAGGATTGTCGCCAGCCACTGGATCACCTCAACGGTCGAAGGAATTGCAATAGCGATGGTCGCAAGACCGAAGGCGCGGCTCGCATACGGATTCATGCCGCTGACGAACATATGATGGCCCCAGACAGCAAAGCCGAGCAGTCCAATGGCGATGGTAGACGCGACCATGGCGCGATAGTTGAGGATGCGGCGACCCGAAAATGTGACCAGCAGCGTGGTCGTCAAGCCCATCGCAGGAAGCGCGGCAATATATACCTCCGGATGGCCGAAAAACCAAAAGAGATTTTGCCATAGCAATGGAGAACCGGCGGCATGGTGCAGCACGACTCCATTCACGACATCGATTGGAGGAAAAAAGAAACTGGTGCCGAGATGTCGATCGCCGAACAACATGCCGCACGCAGCCAACAGAACGCTGAACGCAGGCACCGCCATGCACGCCGCAACAAACCACGACCACGCGGTCAGCGGCATTTCCATCCAGCGCATCCGGCCCATACGCCGTGTCATCACGGTAGCAATCACGCTGGCTGCGCTGCACAAAGAGCCGAGGCAGAACAGGGCAATCGCCAGCAGCCATCCATCCATTCCATGGCCTTGTCCCGGACCAGCCGACGGGACCGCGCTCAGCGGGGGGTAGCTGGTCCAACCGGAAATGGCTGCGCCGCCCCGAAGAAACGGCGTGGCCAGCAGGACCAGCAGGGCCAGCGCAGTCAGCCAGACGGAAAGAGCATTCAACAACGGCAGGGCCATGCGAGCAGAGGTTTTTTCATTGGAACCCGCTGCGTATTTTCCGCCAAGTTGTTCGGGCAGAATCAGGCTTGCCAGCCCGTTCTGCGGAGCAGCCGTCACCACGAAGAAAATCATCAGCGTGCCGTGCAGCGTGACCAGCGCCAGATAATCTTCCGGCTTGACCTGCCCCCAGCCGGGCAGCCTCGCATCGCTCCAAGCCAGATGCCAACGCATCAGCAGCGAGAGCAGGGTCCCCGCGACGACCGCAGCCAGGGCAACCAGCAGGTATTGCACGCCCACTACGCGATGGGAAGTCGTAAACACATAACGCCGCAGCCAGGAACGCGAGGAAGGATTACTTTTTTCTGGCTTCGTCATTGGCTATCTCTCCGCCTGCGCTGCTTCGCGCTGCGACATCCATACAGCAAATTGCTGTGCGGAGACAACCCTGAGTACCGCGTGCATTCGATAATGCCCCAGGCCGCAGACTTGCGAGCAGACGATGGCATAGTCTCCAGTGCGATTGGGGGTCAGGTGGAACTCCGACACGCGACCCGGCGTGGCGTTCTGCATCACACGCATGGCTGGAAGAAAAAAACCATGGACCACGTCCTGTGCGCGCAATTGAAGATTGGCCTGCCGATCCACAGGGAGCACGAGTACGCTGCTGACAATATCGTCGTGGCTGCGCGGATCGGACGGATCCAGGCCCAACGGATTTCCACCGGCGGCGTCGATCAGCTCCGGCTTCGTCTTGCCATAGATACCATCCGGGCCGGGATATCGAAAGTACCATTGAAACTGCACGCCGGTCACTTCCACCTGGACGGCGTGAGGTTCCGCGCGCGTCAGACGGATGGTAGACCATAGTTCTTCCGCTGCTATCGTCATCCAGACAAACAGCAGCGCGACCGCGACCGTCGCGGCCCATCGCCATGCGGGAGAAAAGCGCGCGCGTTGCTCCCGGCGCAGAACAATTCCCGCAACCAGTAGAACCTGCGCTAACACGCAGAGAGCCAACAGAGCGAACAGGCTGCTGCGCATCAGGGAGTCGATGGCATGTGCGTGCAGCGAGCCTGCGCGAGGCATCCACCAGAATGGAGTTCGCAGAGCGAGCAAGCCGATCGCAATGCGAACAGTGCGCATGATTAGAGATTTGCCTGCGTGGGCTTAGTGGCTGGGGTCTGTTTGGGTTGAGCGCGATGGCCCTTGTTCTCCATCTCTTCGACCATCTGGATAAAGTAACGATGAATGCGCCGGTCTTCCGATAACTCCGGATGGAATGTTGCGGCGAGAACATTTCGTTCGCGCACCAAAATGGGAGCGCCATCTCTCCGCGCGAGCACTTCAACGCGATCGCCGACTTCCACAATGCGCGGTGCGCGAATAAAGACCATTTCCAGCGGGCCGCCGGGCAGGGAAGTCTCCTCCGTCAAGATCTCGCTGTCGATTTGCCTACCATACGCATTGCGCTCTACGGTCGCGTCTAGTACGCCGAGGCTCTGCTGTTCCGGATTGCAAACTTTTTTTGCCAGCAAGATGCAGCCAGCGCATGTCCCGAACGTCGGACGCATTTGTACAAATTGCTGGAGTGGTTCGAAGAGCGCTTCACGGGCCAGCAATTTTAAGAACGTCGTCGATTCGCCACCGGGAAGTATCAAGCCGCCTACATGCGCCAGGTCTTCTTTTGTGCGCACCAGCAGGGACCGCGCGCCAATGTCCTGGAGCGCCTGGGCATGAGAAGCGTAGTCGCCCTGCAAAGCCAGCACGCCGATGATGGGCGAAGTTGCATGGGTCGAATGCGGCATAGAGTTTTGGATTGAGTCCTAACTACCAGCCACGCGTCTGCATCATCGAAGACGCATCCATAGCGGCGATGGCCAATCCCTTCATGGCGCCAGTGCATTCTTCGCTCGCTTCGGCGAGGATCTTCGGGTCATCGAAAAACGTCGTCGCCCGCACAATGGCGCGCGCGCGGATCTCTGCTTCCTTCGCGGGAGCAAAGGTCTGTGAGTCGCTCATAAAAATACCGGAGCCAACGAATACGGCTTCCGCGCCAAGCTGTCGAACCAGCGCCGCATCGGCGGGAGTTGCAATGCCGCCCGCTGAAAAATTTGGCACCGGCAGCTTGCCGCTCTTTGCAACCATGCGGACCAACTCATACGGCGCGCGATGCTCTTTGGCTGCTGCGTAAAGTTCTTCTTCGCTCATCACGGTAAGCTGGCGCATGTCTTTTACAATCTGCCGCAGGTGTTTGACTGCATGGACGACGTCGCCGGTACCGGCTTCGCCTTTGGTGCGAATCATGGCAGCGCCCTCCGCGATGCGACGCAGGGCTTCTCCCAGGTCGCGCGCGCCGCAGACGAACGGCGTCTTGAATGCGTGCTTGTCCACGTGATGCAGTTCGTCCGCGGGAGTCAACACTTCCGACTCGTCGATAAAGTCGACGCCCAGTTCCTGCAGGACCTGCGCTTCCACGAAATGGCCGATGCGGCACTTGGCCATCACAGGAATCGAGGCCACACTCATGATCTCTTTGATCTTCTTGATGGAAGCCATGCGGGCCACGCCGCCTTCGGCGCGAATCTGCGCGGGCACGCGTTCGAGCGCCATCACCGCAACCGCTCCGGCCTTTTCGGCGATCTCCGCCTGCTGCGCATCGGTGACGTCCATAATCACGCCACCCTTCAACATTTCGGCCAGGCCGACTTTCAAGCGCAGTTCGTGGCTGCCGCTCCCATTATTTTTATGATCTGTCATGGTGTTTCTCCCTCGCGCTGGCGTATTCTCAGCTAATTCTCAAGTTTAACAGTTCTTACACCCTTCGTTTTTTGGCGGCCGACAAGCCCGTCTCGTGCTTGCGAAACATTTTCACCGCATCGATCGCGATAAAAAGCCCCTCGCCGCGCGCCAGCACAGCACCATCGAGTGTACGAATCTCGCCAGCATGAAAATGCTTGCGTCCTTCCACCTTTACCGGCCATCCCACGGCGCGCAGTTTGATGCCCAGCGGAACTGGCTGGAGATAGTCGATCGACATGCGGCGCGTCAGAGCGACAATGCCTTTCTGGCGATTTACCTTGCCCATTGCTTCATCGAGGACCGTTGCAATGATGCCACCATGCAGATGTCCCGGCGGGCCTTCAAAACGGCGCG
Organism: Acidobacteriota bacterium; assembly: GCA_021826695.1. Classification (GTDB taxonomy): domain Bacteria; phylum Acidobacteriota; class Terriglobia; order Terriglobales; family Acidobacteriaceae; genus JAKAAZ01. The sequence goes on from JAKAYS010000074.1 coordinate 11,233, forward strand.
GCATGCGAAACACGCACTCCACGCTGCCTGCCTCCAGGTTTTCCTGAAAGCGCAGGCGCAGTCCCTGCCGATTGCCCGGCGCGCAGCCGAAGCAATGATGAGTCAAGCCCGGCACGGACCCGCCAAGCGTATGGCCTGGGCCCGGAACCAGCGTGCGATTTCGCGGTTTATCGAGAGTTTTCAAAAAGTATGCATCTTTCCAGAAATACGTTTGAATATGGGTGGGTGAAGCATCTCCCTAACTTCCAATTCGCTGCGCGATCAGTTCCGCAACGCCTTTGTTCGCGACGGTTTCGTTGTAGTGCAGAATTTTCATGTCGCGATAGACCTCCAGCAATTCCTGCGAACGCAGCAAATACTCCGGGTTGCGAGGGCCACGCGGATTGCCCAGGCGTTCGTTATCTACAGTGTAAGTGCGATAGAGCAGAAGGCCGCCCGACGCAAGGACCCGCGGCAGCAAGGGCAGCACCGCGCGATCCAGAAAGAACGAGACCAGCACAAATCCGAAACGCCGTTCTTGCTCCTGAAATCGCGTCAGCACATCGAGCGCCGCGCCCTGCACGGTTTCCAGCGTGTTGTTCGCTGGCAGCGCAGCCGCTTTTTCTCGAGCTATTGCGAGCGCAGCCTCCGACCAGTCTGCCAGCACCATCCGCCAACCCTGCTGCACCAGCCAGACAGCGTGATGGCCCGCGCCGCCAGCAAGATCGAGTCCACTTCTGGCGTCTGGAGCGAGGCCCTCGCGCAGAAGAGGCTGCAAGTAATTCTCGTGCGCCTCCATGACGAATGGGTCCGGCTCGCGAAAACCAAACTCGCCCGCGAGATAGCGCTGGTTCCAGTTTTGCTGATCTTTGACTGTCATCGCTCAAGTCTATCTGGGATAGGCCAAGAAAAGTTCCCCCACTCAAGCCAAGTGCAGGCTTGAATGGGGCACCCGGCATCCACACTGCGCTGCTAGCTGCCTATAAGGCCGTTCTCTTACTTGACGGTATCGATCTTGATGCAGTGACAGGGTTTGGCGACTTGCCCACAGGTCATCTACCGATCTGAACGAATTGTCGGTGCCATGGTAGTGCATGGTGCCCCATTCAAGCCGCTTTTGGCTTGAGTGGGGGAAAGTAACCGACGGCCTTTCTCACGCGTCGCTGCGATATACTTGCCTTGCGATGGCGCTTCTCGACAAGACGTTTTACATTGAGACCTTCGGCTGCCAGATGAACGTCCATGACTCGGAAAAAGTCATTGGAACGCTGGTGCATGAGGGCTATCGCCAGGTAGAAACGGAGATTGAAGCCGCGCTGATCCTGTACAACACCTGCTCGATCCGCGACAAGGCCGAGCAGAAGGTCTTCAATCGCTTGAACGATTACAAGGCGCTGCACAAAAAAGGGAAGCGCTTTGCCGTGCTGGGCTGCGTGGCCCAGCAGGAAGGCGAAAAAATCTTTGAGCGCGCCCCCTATGTTTCGCTGGTCTCGGGGTCTGCTTCCTATCGCAAGCTGCCGGAAATGCTGGCGCAACTCGAAGCGGGCCAGGAGTGCATCACCGGTCTCGACGACCGGCAGACCGATGAAACCTTCGAGACGGAATTTACCGCGCGCAGCAATCGTTATCGCGGCTACATCACCATCATTGAAGGCTGCGACAAATTCTGCGCCTACTGCGTGGTCCCGTACACGCGCGGCAAGGAGCGCAGTCGGACTTCCGACTCCGTGCTGACCGAAGCGCGCCACATGGCGGACGCGGGCTATACCGACATCCAGCTACTCGGGCAAAATGTAAATTCCTACCAAGATCCTTCCGGCAAGATGAGCTTCGCGGAGTTGCTCACCGCAGTCGGCCAGGTGAAGGGGATTCGCCGCGTTCGGTTTACCACCTCGCATCCGCGCGACTTTACCCGCGACATTATCGAGGCCATCGATGCGCAGCCGACGCTGTGCGACCATGTGCATCTGCCGGTGCAGAGCGGGTCTTCAAATGTATTGCAGCGGATGCAGCGGGAGTATACGCGTGAGTGGTATTTGGAGCGTATTGCATGGATCAAAGCAGCGCGTCGACCGATCAGCCTGACGACCGATATTATCGTCGGCTTTCCCGGCGAGACGAACGAGGACTTTGAGCAGACAATTTCTCTGCTGGCGCAGGTGCGGTACGACGCGGTCTTCGCCTTCAAATACTCGCCGCGCCCAAACACGCCCGCGATTTCCATGGAAGACAGCATCCCGGAAGAGATCAAAACAAAGCGGCTGCAAATCCTGCTGGATCGTCAACGAGAGATACAAAGAGAGAATTACCACAAGCACATCGGAGAAATTATTGAAGTAATGGTTGAAGGTCATAATTCGGCGCGGGGCCAAATCTCCGGTCGCAGTTCCCAGAACAAAGTCGTCAATTTCACTGTGGATTCGCCGATTCTTCCCGCGCCAGGGAATTATTTGAATGTCCGCATCACGCAGTCCTTCCCAAACAGTCTGTTGGGCGAAGCTGTAACTACAAGCCGCGAAGTTGTCGAAAACATGCCGCATCGGAACCAAGCTCCCTTAGAGATTTCGATCGTATGAACGCGCCGATCCAAACCGCGGGTGGGACAACCGAGTCCGAAGAGATGGAAGTAAAGATCCGCGGGCTGATGATGGATCCGGTCACGAATATGCCAATAGTCGTGCTGAAGGATGTCCAGAGCGACGCCTTGGTGCCAATATGGGTGGGCATTTTTGAAGCCAACGCCATTGCGCTTGAAATTGAAAAGACCGCAACACCACGACCCATGACGCACGATCTGCTGGCAAATCTCATTCGCACCCTGGACGGCGAAGTCCGGCGCGTGGTCATCACCGAGTTACGCGACGACGTGTATTACGCCGTGATCTGGATGGAGCGCGACGGGGAACTCATCAGCCTGGATGCGCGCCCCTCCGATGCGCTGGCATTGGCGTTGAGAACGGACTGCCCCATCTTTCTGTCCGAACAGGTCCTTCGCGCCACCAGACTGGCCAATGCAGGCGTAGAAAACTTTTCCTCGGAAGAGTTGCGACGCTGGCTGGAAAATTTGAACGATGAAGACCTTGGCCGCTACAAAATGTAGTCCGCGCCTGCACAAATTTTCTTCTGTCGCACTCCTATGGTTTTCCTGTAAGGTTCCTAGATGCCGCAGCCTCCACGCCCGCAATGGAAAAAGGCAGTCCTGCAGACTGTCGCACATGCGGAACGAGTACTTCGCGGAAAAACGTCCTCGATCTCAGCCGACCCAAACAACCTTCGGCAAATTCGTAATTTTCTTGTTCTGCAATTTGAGTCTCCACTGGGCAGCGTCATGCACGCCACGCCTTTTTATGAGGCGCTGAAAACGGCAATGCCGGACGCGCATGTCACGGTGGCTGCGTCCCCGATGGCCGCAAGCGTGCTGCGCCATAATCCATTCATTGACCGATGCGTCGTCACGCCAAACCCGTGCGGAAATTTTCGTCAGGCCGTCCATGTTGTGCGTGAACTCTTTCGTGAAATGCCTTCCTGTGCACGGTGCATCGTGACTACCATCGGCAATCGACGCCCTCGGCTGGCTATCCTGGCGACGCTGGCGGGAAAAGCAGTTCGCCTGGGTCATACAGCAGCTCCTGAACTTTATGACGTGCCCTTGATATTTGTTCCTGAACGCGGACAGATCGAGGGCAACCTCGATATATTGCGCGCCCTGGGGCATGAGGTTGCATTCTGCGAACCACGAATATTTTTCACCTTGAAAGACGCCGATTCTGCAACGTGCTTATTGGAGAACGCTTCTGAATCCGTCGACCAAGCTCGCATTGTCTTCGTCACTCAAACAAGCGGCGGCCAACTCAACCAATGGAGCGAAGAACGTTTTCAGCAAGTGGTTGTGCGTCTTACTCATACTAGTGGTGCAATTCCCATTTTTGTCGGGACAGCCGAAGATGTATCGGCAATTGACTCACTCCGACAAAATCTGCCACAGCCAGGCGTCTCGCTGGCAGGGAAGACATCCATCGCGCAATTATCTGCTGTGCTGGCGCAAGCAGATTTGATCGTCAGCCTCGATACGGGAACTTTTCATGTTGCCCGCGCCGTGGGGCTTCCGGGTGTAGTGATCGCGCCAGCATGGCAGGATCCGCGGGAGTGGTTGCCTGTCGAAGACCCGCGGTATCGAGTGCTGCGAGGGCTGGCGATTTCTGCGCCGCCAGCCGGTTATAGGATGGAAGAAGTTCATTCTGAGCAAGTGGTCGCGGCGGCTCTGGAATTGTTGAACAAATTTCCGCCTTCGATCAAAGCGCGTGCTACCCGCTTAGATCGCGCTCTGGTCAGCAAAAAAAGTCATTAAATCCATCCACACAGGCGCGCCATTTCTTCCGCCCACTCATCCTGCGTCGGCAAGTG
>JAKAYS010000075.1 GCA_021826695.1 Acidobacteriota bacterium
GCTCACATCGCTCGGATACGGCTTTCTGCGCTCCATGCTCCAGAACTATCGCCCCGAAGGACCTGCTGCATATAGCGGACTTGATGCCTCAAGCGTATCCAACCTGAAAAGATCGTGAACAGGCTCTTAGCAATTTTCAACAGCTTCAAAGATATTCGTGGATACAGTTTCCCCTACTAACCGGAGATAGTCCTCGTCATTGGGGCATGGCAGTGCCTGTTCCAGGCGCCGCGCCACTGGGCATGCCGCCAGACTGGCCGTACCCTCCCGATGAGGTGGTGCCCATGTTGTTGATCACCAGTGGCGGTTCGGGCCGCAGGCTCTCAATCAACGTCTCGATGGGCATCGTTGGTTTTGGAGGCGCGAGCGGCTTGGCGCCAGTGACTTCAGGCCCAGGGTTCGTCATGGGTATTTTAGAGTTCGGCGGCAGGAACGACGCTGGATAGTTCAACTTGGGTATAGGTTGTCCAGCAGGTATGGGGGCTACGATTTCCGGCGTCACGATAACGATAAGTTCTGTGTTGGTCTTGCTCTTCTGCATCGACTGGAAGAGCTTGCCCAGAATCGGAATGTCTCCAATGAAGGGGATCTTCTGAAAGTTTTCGGTTTCGCGATTGTCGAGCAGTCCGCCGATGGCAAAACTCTGGCCTTCCTTCAGTTCGACCTCGGTAGTTACGCTGCGGATGTCAATGGCCGGAACCGTAAATCCGGAAATCGACACGCCATTGGCAAAGTCCAGCGAACTGACTGACGGAGAAACCTGGAGACGGATCGTATTGCGTGGAGTGATGGTGGGGATGAAATTCAGCATGACGCCAAATTGCTGGAACTGGATGGTAACAGCACCCACGCCACCGCCCGTGACACCCTGTACCACAGGGTAGGGATACATCCCGCCAGCAAGAAAGCTCGCCTCTTTGCCATTTTGAGCTAACACGTTGGGCTCAGCCAGGACCTGAACCAGACCGCGAGCTTCCATCGCCGCGATGACGGCGCCAAGATTCAAATCGGGGCGAAAAAAGAAAAGATTCAGGGCATTGGAGACGGTTGCTACAGTTGGAACACCTGGGCTTGGAACAGTAACATTGGGGGCAGCAAAGCCTCCTGTGGTGACGGTGCCGATAGTGTTCGTTGCTCCGGTACTGAACAGATTGATACCGAGCTGTTCACTCAATGTCCTGTCCACACTGGCAAAGCGTACCTTCAGAAGAATCTGTGGATCGGAGGGTGGCACGTCCACGTACAGAAGATTGACGACCTTACCCGCGGTGGACGCGATCTGGACCGCGCGCTTGGAGCTGGTGAGGTCTTTTACGGTGCCACGAAGAAATATGAGATTGTTTTCTGCGGTGACACTCAATTTTTGTCCTGGCAGTGTGGCCCGCAGCTCGCGACGTATCCCGCTCAGTCGATCGTGTGCCTGGTAGTCGCTGGGGCGGACCGTCAAGTTGTAGAACTGTCGGCCCCCGCCAGCTACCCAAACGATCATGCTCGTTTCTCCGGGGGTTTTGCCGTTGACCAGAATCTCAGACCGGGTGACTGCGGTAGCATCGGCGATATCACCCACGCCAATTGCGATGCGAACTACCGGTTGCGCGCTGTCTACCAGCACCGATTTGCCCACGGTGACGAAAAGATCATTCGAGGAGTCCTGACCGGACACCTGGGTTGGCGGAGCCTGTTGTGCCGGTGTCTGTGGGGCCTTGGCCTGAAGGGTTGGTCCAACACAAGGCGCAAAAGACCATGCAAAGAAACAAGCGGTGGCTATGCCAGCTTTCACTCTCACTGTTTCGCCTCACCGGAACTGAATTTTTCTTGATTGCGCTTGGAGCCGTTGAAGACTTCAATCAAGTAGACATGGGGTGCGGGTCTTTGCACTCGGCGAACAATTCCCGCGGAATGGGGTTTCGCCGGGGCATTCGTATCGTTGAACAGACGAGCGGTGGAACTCCCCGTCGTCTGAGCGAACTTCGTATCCAGCGGATTCCGCAGAACGAGCTGGATGCGAAGCTCGCTGCTGGCCAGGCTCAGGAGTTCCGCCTGCTCTGGAGTCACGAGCAGATTGACCACCTGTACTTGCCGGGGTTTTCCTTCGGCGTCCTTCTGAATGTCCGTACCGGCAGACAGCACCTCAATGTTCTGGAGCAGCGTGGCCACCTTCGATCCTTCTCTTGCGGCGTCGGATCCCGGAGGATTGCCCGAGATCAGTACATCGACGTGCAATCCTGGGGTCGCAAATCCAGCCACGCCTACGACCTCATTCACTCTGACAGCGCATGCTCTCATGCCCTGGGGGATGGTTGCCGCCAGTCCTCCTCCAGAGCCTAAAGGAGCCAGTCGAGAGTCCACGATAGGCTCACCCTGGTAAAGGTCGGAGATGACGCCCCGGCCGATGGCATCTTTAGCCTGGAGAATGGTTCCCTTAGGTGGGGTACCGGAGATTTCGATGGTCGTCAGATCCGCACTGGTAAGAATGCTTCCGAGCTTGATGTCCTTGGCTGCAGAGACCACGCTAGTGGTCGACTTACGCGCTAAGGTCAAGCGGGTGCCAACCATACGAAAGACGACATAGCTGGCTACGGCGGCCAGGGCGAAGGCGCTCAACAGAATAATTAATATTCTTCGGTTCATTCAGGGGATCCATTCGGGCCGACTGTGCAGCCAGTTCCGCATTCGTGACACATTAAGGGCAATTTAAGGGCAATTTTTATGCCAAAGGGAGGGGACATTCATTCACGCGGAATCATAGGTTTAGAGGACGAACTGCGCCGCAAGTGTGAACACGTGTATACCAACTGCGGTTCGGGTGTAGCCAGATAGAGATAATTTCGGTTGCAGTCTCCTAAATTTTCCAAAGAGTTACCGTTATTTCAGTTGGTCTGGAAATTGCTAAGGTAATGTCAGATATTCGTGTTCCTTCCGGCAAAGAACAGTAGCATTTTTTAATGCTCGTGTGTACTGAAGAGAATACATTGCAAACTTTCCGCTAGAAATGCTGTACGAAGCAGGTCTTAAAAGAGACAATGCAAGATGAAAAATTCTCTCGTATAACACCACAACTGCCTAAAAAGATCGAGCGGCGGTGAGGAGTCCGACTTAACCCGATCATGCAATCATCGCGACTCATCACGCTTTTTTCGGATCCCCCTCCGACCAGCACTGGCCCGTCAGCCTTTGTTGTCTCCTTTGTGCTCCACAACGTATTGCTTGTTTTGTTGTACCTGGGTTTCAAGCACATGCCCATGGTGTACCGCATGACTTTAGCGCAACAAAAATATACAGTTCGGCTCGTGAGCCTGCGCAGCTCAAAACCGCAAACGCAAGAGTCTCAAAAGGGCCCGGTCGCTCAAACTGGCCGACACGCCGATGCGCTTTCCATTTCTCCTGGAGGCGGCCCGGCAGTCCCGGATGTTCCTCAACTCGTTGCACAAAAGATTCCTGCTCCACAGACCCTGATACAGCCGGATTTGCCACCCAATCTTTTGGCCCCGAAAGCGATCCCGATTCCGCAGGTCCTGATGTGGACTGCGGAGAGCAATCCGGTCAAAGTGATCGTGCCACCCGTGCCGCAACAGAACGCATCAGCCAATGTCCAGCCTACGCTCAGTCCTCCCAACCATGAATTGGTCCCCGCTGAGATCACGATGTCCGCAAGCAACTTCGCCACAGAGATGCCGGCGCTTCCCCCGAGCACGACCTCTCCCATCGCTGTCCATGGGCCTCAGCCAGTGCAACTGGTTCCGGAAACTACTTCGACGCTACTCGCACAGCCGACACCTGCCAGAGTAATGTCTCTCTCCAATCTTCGTCTAGCAGAGGGAACCATCGCATTACCGGCTGTCAATGAGACTTCGCAGTCATCCTCTTCAGGATCGTTGACGCCGGGGATGTCCAAGGGGCAGACGCAGGCAGGCAATGGCAACCCAGCCAGCCAGCAAACTGCAGTTGGCGCAGGGAAGAATGCTAGCGACCTGGGTGGCAAGACGTCAGCGGCGAGCAGTGGGATCGGACTCCAGGATGCAAATAACCGATCGTATCTTGCGGAGGACGTGAACTCCGGTTCGGGCAACGAGCTCGTGGCGCACCACATCACCTTGCCAAAGGACGGAAAATTCAACGTTGTGGTGGTGGGGTCCTCGCTCGCGGAAGAGTATCCGGAGACAAGTGGGTTGTGGAGTGGCCGATTGGCGTATACCGTTTTTCTGCATTTAGGCGCGGCCAAGAGCTGGATTCTCCAGTACGCTGTGCCTCGCGAGGCGCAAGCTACCGTAGCCGGTGACCCTATTCGCCCGGACGCGCCGTGGCCCTATGACATCATGCGGCCCGATATTGACCCCGACGCCGACACGGATGCCGTCATGATCCACGGCTTTGTCAACGCGGCAGGGCATTTCGAAAAGCTGGCCGTGGTGTATCCAGATGAGCTTGCAGAGAAGAAGTTTCTGATTGGCTCGCTCGAGCAATGGCAATTTCGACCCGCGATGCAGAACGGGCAGGCCACCAGAGTGGAAGTGCTGTTGATCATTCCTGGGCCAGAGGAATGAAGGTAGTACTCCTGTAGTTGAGATTGTCTTGAAATAAAACTACTGATTTTTTGTAGTGGCGGAGTTTGACCTGTAACTGTTTTTCCGTTCACGCATTTCCATTAGATGGCGATACAGTACGTCGATAAGTTCGGTAATCCTATTGCGCCACAGACACTAGCTCAATCGAGGAGATCCACCTAACTATGGTTACTTGTGCAGTTTCAGCGGACAATAAGCCAAAACGCATGGGTAACTTTCCCGCTTTTCTGAAGAAGATATTCAGTTTTTCCGGCATGCTGATGAGTTTAATTGCACTCACTGTTTTCCTGGCCGTACCCAAGGGAATCGACGATCCTGACATAGGATGGCACCTGCGCAATGCCGAGTACCAAATCCATCATCGCGCGTTCATACACCAGGACATGTATTCCTTTACTACACATGGAAAGACCTGGATGGATTACGAATGGCTGTCCGAAATCCCGTACTATCTGGGCTGGAAGTGGTTTGGAGCTAGAGGCATTTATTTTGTAATGCTTCTTGCACTGGAGACAATTCTGCTAGGGATATTCGGATTGGCCTTTTTAGAATCGGGAAACACAAAATCCGCTTTCCTGATTTCTTTCCTTGCAATTTTTCTGGCGACCGTTTCCTTCGGCCCGCGTACCCTGCTTTTCGGCTGGATATTTCTTGTTGTTGAATTGGCCATTCTATACAGTTTTCAAAAAGGACGCGATTTCACCCCGCTCCTTCCGCTGGTGTTTTTATTATGGATCAACTCGCATGGCTCCTGGATCATCGGCCTTGTTTTATTGGCTGTATTTTCCTTGTCTGGATGCATTGAAGGGAACTGGGGGCTCATTGAAGCAAAACGTTGGAGCGGGGCCCAGAAGAGGAAGCTTGCCTGGGTGTCCCTCCTGTCGACCCTGGCCCTTTTTGTCAATCCATACGGATGGCGGCTGGTTCTCTACCCGTTCGATATGGCGTTTCACCAGAAGCTAAATATCGCAAGTATAGATGAATGGAGAACTGTAAATTTTCATGAAATTCGCGGGAAGATCTTACTGGGAATTATAGCTGCTGCGATCCTTCTACAGCTTTATCGGCAAAGAAAGTGGATGTTGCATGAAATTGCTTTTCTTTTTATAGGTTTGTATGCCGGTCTGACGTATTCCCGTTTTTTATTTTTAGCAGCCATACTGGTTCTACCTTTTCTTTCACGGGACATTTCCGAGTGGATGCCCTACTATTCGGAAAAGGACAAACCATGGTTGAACGCACCGATCATAATTTGTTTTTTAGCTGTTATTTTTATGCACCTTCCCACTAACTCTCAAGTAGAGTCTCGTGGGTCCAGTCGATATCCGTATCGGGCATTGACCTATCTCCAGGATTTTCATCCGCGGGGAAATGTGTTCAATGCATTTCTATGGGGTGGGTATTTGATCTGGAACACTCGACAGGTCCCTGTATTCATCGACTCGCGCGTCGATATTTATGAACACAACGGTGTTTTCGCCGACTATTTGCACGCTGTTGAGTTAAAGGACAGCCTTCGTGTACTGGATAAATATTCCATCCGCTATGCTTTACTTGAGCGGGATGCTCCACTGGGTTATCTTTTGCAGAATACAAATGGTTGGAAGGTCGACTATCGGGACAAAACAACTATTCTTCTGGAACGAATAGACAAAAAATAATCATGAAAAATCCGATCGCGCGGGCGCTCTCCAGAAAACACGTGGATCGGGAGATACACCGCATCATTCGACAAGTGCGACTTCCTGGACATTCAATGCGTTGTTATTCAGGTCCATCGTGATCGTGCCGGTTCCGCCCATGCTTAGCGTCCCAACGATGATTTCTCCTTGAATGGTTGTGCCACTTCCGGAGCCTCCCTGGAGTTGCAACGCTTGATACTGCGTTGGGTCCGCATTCATGATGGCAAGGGTGTTGGTGAGATAGATAGTTCCCTGGAGCATCATGGCACCACCACCACCCAACGAATGCGCATTGGTTCCTGTATTGGCCGCCGCATAGCGATCTTCAAATAACAGAATGCCTAAATACTGCGAGTTGGCTGGCGCACCCACCAGACTGATGTTGGCGTTGGCGCTAAGGTTGAAAGAGCCAACTCCAGTGTTGTAGATCATAATATTTCCTGTCCAGCCGGTGCCTGTGATGGTGTCCGTGTATCCGGTAGCCATGTACATATCGCAGAGTGCGTTACAAGTGACGCCGCCATTCTGGACGTAGTAAATCCCCGGTTCAAACACTACAGTCTGAAGTTTTCCATTGATTCCGTTCGGATACAAACCCGGGGTATAGAGCACGCAGGCTTTTACAGGAGCTGCCGGGCAGCCGCTCACGCCATTGGCAAGCGGGGTTTGCGTACCTAGCGTGGTGGGGACGGGCGGCGGGGCAACGCCTGCCAGAGGGTCATTCATAGGGGATGCCGGCTGTAGATATCTTCCTGTGCTACCGAAAAGGAAAGTATAAAAAGGCGATGTGGGACCACCCCAGACCCCAAAGCTCGCACCGGTGCCTGTGGTGCAGTTCCCAGGATCAGGGGGACCGGCATGAGTGAGGTTCACGGTTGCGGTTCCGGAGGAGCTAGCCGCGCGCCTGGCCGCAAACGAATTGTTGGAATTTACTTGTATGCTCTTACTCGGTCCACCACAAATTGTGATGGACGGGGTGCCACCAATGGCAAATGTGTACGGGTACGTGGGGTGCGTGACGAGGATCGGGACCGGCGCAAGTACGTCCACAATAGCCGCAATGGCAGTCACCTGTATCGTCGAGGCGGTTGGACCAAGCAGGCGCATCAGGGTGGTATTTACTTGTCGCTGTATCGTTACCTGAATCAGGTTGACTGGATAGAAGGTGGAGAGTGTCACCCCGGGTGCGGCGCTGGCAGGGGGAAAGCTGACTGTTACCGTATCGCTCGCTGACCCGAACCCATTCCTGATTGCATAAGCGCAAGGGGTGCTCGTTCCCGTGGAGCCGCAGGTAAATGGACCGGATGTGGAGAAGCCAGCAAGATTGCCGGCGATGTTGTAGGTGTTGTCGAAGATGCTCATGATGCCTGCCTGCGCGGCGGCATCCGCGGCAGCCTGCGCCATCTGACGTTGGGCATACAAGTGCGCGCCATCGATAGCCAGTCCAACGGCCCCGATCAGGAAAATACCCATCGCTAACGCTGCGAGGATGATGGTCTGACCTTCTTCTCCTTTGCATCGCATGACGGAACGTCGGAAGTTCATGAGGAAGCTCCTAAAATGTAATCACACCCTCGCTTGTGCTGCCCAGGTTTACGCTCAAGGCTGAGTTGAAGTAATTGACCAGCGGGTCGTATGGATACGTTACAGTTACGCTCACTGGCGATCCGGCGGTATTGGTGCCATAGGGGTAATTCACGGTGATGGTGAGATTATTTGTGTTCAGCAGGCCGGCACTGGCATAGTTTTGCACTACGGTTTGTATCTGCGTGGTATTGCCGGGCCCGCTTGCTCCAGTAGTTAGATCTCCGCCATGGACAATAGCGTATCTTGCGCCGGCTCGCGCCGCGTTGGCTACAGTCGTATAAACAAGCACCATGCGACCCAGTTCCACCACGCCAAACAGCATGATGATGAACATAAAGGCAATAAGACTGAACTCGACCATGGTGCTGCCGAGGTCCATTTTCCATCGGCTTGCCACAAGAGGCCTCATTGGAGCGACCTCATATAGGCCAGCCTGGTAATGTTGAGAGGCGGCAACGTTGCATAGATACTCAAGCCTGGAAATTGAAAACTCCCAGAAATAAACGGTTTGTAGGTATAGTTCACCTGGACCGTAGTTGTCACATAGTTCGGTGCCTCAGGGTCCGTATAAGTATAGCTACAGGTTCCCGACAGGTTTGTGACCGTTCCGTCGTTGTTTTGACAGATGCCCACCGTGATACTGGATGCATTGGGAAGCGACGAGGTGTCCTGGGTGATTAAGTTAATGATTTGGCCTGCATTTGCCGGTATCAGGTCGCCTGCCGAAGCCCCGCCTAAGATCGCGTAATTCGCCCCCGCGCGCGCGGCGTTCGCCACGGTAATCCAGGCAAATAGGAATCCTCCAAAGTTGATCAGATTGACAATCAATAACAAAACAAAGGGCAATATCAGGACGTATTCGATCAGCGCCTGGCCTTTACGTATCCCGAACCGTCGCAAAAAACCGTGGAAGGTTTTCTTGTCTACTGTAGGGGTTGCCGGATTACCGACTTTGCTGTCAGCTTTCGCTTCGGGTAAGACGAACCTTAGACCAACGCCATCCTTGTATGAGCGGACAACCTGGCCCTGAACTGTAATACTACGCTCGGGGTCGCCTTCTTTACTGTCTGTCTTTTGCAGCGTCAGCCTGACAAGGGTACCCGGGTGCCAGTGTTCCTTGGTGTGCAGATACAGTCCGGAAAAACTAATATCGCGGATGTCGCGTGCAACCGCTGGGCCACCGTCCCAATAATAGGCATGCAGTTGATGCTCGCCCTCTCGTTGGCCTTTACGTCGGTCCTCAGAAAATAGCCTTTTGAACCAATCTTTCAATGGCCCCATATCAACCACTCCTGACAGCATGTGCAGCGGGTTCCATTAGAATGCCCTGACGCGCAACTGGGCTCTTGGTCAGTCGATGTTCCATTTCCTCAGCCGTGCAAATCACAAGTTGATCTCCAGGCTGGGTCTGCGACGAATAAATGGTGTGAGTTGGCAGTTCCAGCACGCTTGCGCTCTGCGTCCGCAATGGCGATATTCGAAATCGCGGGAAATGTTCAACAATATGGATGACTCGATTGTTCTCGTCCAGATAAATCAGATCGAGAGGAAAAAATACGCCAACTGTATGGACTCCGAGAGACGGTACCAACCATATCCCCTCATCGACCCTTAGTTTCAGCTTTCCAATCAGCCCTTTAAGGCGCGCAAAAGTGTTATCAGCAAGGGTCACATCCAGGCTGAGGAAGCATTCGCGGGTCTCGTTGTATACGCAGTACGTCCGTTTGTTCATTACACCGTATGTCCATTTTTTTCCGCGTTCACGGCGATGCGGCAACCGTATACTTTCTCCAGGCCGGTTCGCCAGTGAACGCTATCGATACTTAAGTTTCTGCCCAGCACCTAGTACCCTGGGTCCTCTTCCCTTTGGGCGAATCTTCCTTACACCCCAGCACGCGTAGTATTGCGCGCTGGGGCGGGGATTTCGCTTCCACGAGAACCTACAGAAAATTTCCACCGCACAACTGCGGAGAAAAAGGTCTAGCGAACTTTTGTCCGACGGCGCTGAATCAAAATCAATAACACGACGACAAATAGAACGCCTGCAACTACACGGATAATCGTTGGTGTATCCACGCTAATTCTCCTTTCTCTCAACTGAGATATTTCTTAAAAGACTCCGCCATAATGATCATTGCGGGACCAAGCGTTACCACGAAGAGGGAAGGAAAGATAAAAAATACAAGCGGGAAAACCAGCTTGACTGTTGTCTTTGCAGCTTGCTCTTCCACTTTCTGGCGGCGCTGGGTCCTTAGGGTATCGGAATGAACTCTAAGGGTCTTGCCGATGCTCGTACCGAATTTTTCCGATTGAATCAGCACGGTGACCAGACTGCGTATGCTGTCCACATCGGTACGTTCGCTAAGGTGTTTCCAGGCATCGGCGCGAGGACGGCCGGCGCGTTGCTCCAGTGCGACGACACCAAGCTCGTCGCTGATTGCCGGTTGAGCAAAGCGCAATTCCTCCGCTGTTCGCGCAGTGGCCTGGTCAAGGCTGAGTCCAGCCTCGATACAGATGACCAATAGATCAAGGACATCCGGCAGGCCGCGCCGGATGGCTTTTTGCCGGGCAGCTATTCGCCGTCCCAGCCAGAAATCGGGCCCCAGATATCCCAGTCCTAATGCCAGGGCATAGATAAAGATAGGATTGTAGTTCGCTATGCCAGTGAGCATAGCCAATAGGCAGAGGACAGCAGGGAGTAAAACCTTGGCGCTATAAAGGTTTTTCACCGCGGAGTCCTCGCGATAGCCGGCCCGAATCAGCCGCTGTTGCATCACACTCGTCTCTGCCGCGTTTCTCGGTAATAGGCGCTCGAAGGGTTCCACCATACTGCCAAACGAGGCACCGGTCTGCTGGATGGTGTTTAACAGATTTACCTGCTTCTTGTGCGGGGTGATCACGGCGGATATGCGCTGGATCATCGCCTCCCGATAGAACAGGAGTAGCCCACCGCTGGCAATCAACAGGAAAATGACCAAAAATGCACCAACTGCAAATCCCATAGTTTCCCTTCAAACTTCCATGTTGACGATCTTCCGAATGATTAAACCGCCGATCACCGTCATGATGGTAGCCGCGTAAAGAAGCTTTACGCCTACAGGACGTTTCCACAAAAGGCTGATAGTGTCGGGGCTGACAAGATACAAAGCGATCCCCAGAATTAAGGGTAGGAGAGAAAGAATCCAACCTGTCAGCCGCCCCTGGGCAGTGTGTGTGCGCACCTGCCGCTTCAAGCGAAATCTTTCACGGATCACATAAGCAACTTTATCGAGTACCTCGGCGAGGTTGCCTCCGCTTTCCTTTTGAATCAGAATCGCCGCGACCACAATTCTAAGGTCCTGCAACGGAACACGAACAACCAGGTTTTCCATGGCCGACCTCAGTTCCAGGCCATAATTCTGCTCGTCGTAGCAAATACGGAACTCGCCGCCGATTGGGTCGGGAGCCTCATTGGCTACCAGACCCATCGCGGAGACCAGGCTGTGGCCCGCCCGCAAGGCGCTCACAATCAAATCGAGCGACTCTGGCAGTCCTTGCTCAAATTTATTGAAGCGTTGCTTACGTTTTTGGAGCACATATCCAAATGGGACGGTACCTAACAACAATCCGATCAACGTAGAAAAGACTGCCGCGCCGGTTCGCAGGTAAAGCAGGTAGCCGGGGATAACACAACACGCCACAGACAGGAGAACCAAAGTTCCTGCTGTCCATTTCAGATCGGCTTGATAGAGTACAGTGCGCAGCCGCGGCGCCAGTTCGAGCTTGAGCATCCAGCGATTGATCCAGGGAACGGCGCTGAACAGTTCCTCTTTGCGGAGGTCGACGACCTGATCGTGTTTTTCCGTCGCGGAGGTTGCCAGGGTCGCCTGGAGAGCCGCGAGGGTCTGCTTGGTCTGCTCAGAGGCCCCCGCCCCTTTCGCGACCAGCAGTAGCGCGGTGACGGCGAATACGCTCACGAATACCAGCACCAGGATGATTAACATAGTTCTTGACCGTTGCCTTTCTTCAGTTCACTTCCAATGCATGCTCGAACATGTCCGGGGCGAGCATGATGCCCGATACGCGGAGTTGTTCGAGGAACTTTGGACGAATGCGGGTCGGCTGAAATGTTCCGATCACCCTGCCATCCGGACCAATGCCTTTTTTGTTAAAGCTGAAAATCTCTTGCATGCTGATGATGTTCTCTTCCATGCCGGTGATTTCGGAGATGCTGGTCACTTTGCGGCTGCCATCGCTCAGACGGGAAACTTGGACGACGATGGTTATAGCGGAGGCCATCTGCTGCCGGACTGTTCTTTCCGGTATGTTCATACTGGTCATCGCGACCATCGACTCGAGTCTGGACAGGGCATCGCGCGGTGTGTTGGCGTGAATCGTTGCCATCGAGCCTTCGTGACCGGTGTTCATGGCCTGGAGCATGTCAAATGCTTCTTCTCCACGCACCTCGCCAATGATGATCCGGTCCGGGCGCATACGGAGACTGTTGATAAGCAACTGACGCTGACGGATGGCCCCGATTCCTTCGACGTTGGGCGGC
This sequence comes from Acidobacteriota bacterium, assembly GCA_021826695.1. GTDB lineage: Bacteria > Acidobacteriota > Terriglobia > Terriglobales > Acidobacteriaceae > JAKAAZ01. Next base: position 12,372 of record JAKAYS010000075.1, read on the forward strand.
CGCGTCTCCAGACGCACTATATTTTCCTGTGCGAGCCGTAATTCGGCGGCATCTTCGATTGTGACAATCCGCTCGGTAGTTGGAATGTAATGGGACAAGATGTTCAGAAATGTTGTTTTGCCAGCGCCGGTGCCCCCGGAAATCAGGATGCTGATCCGCGCCTGGACCGCGGAAGCCAGCATCTTCATCATTTCCGGTGAAATGCTCTTCATGTCCACGAGTTGATTGGCGGCAATCGGACCTGTCCCAAAGCGGCGAATTGATAATGCGGGACCGTCGAGGGCCAAGGGCGGAATAATGGCATTGACGCGGGAACCGTCGGGCAGGCGGGCATCGACCATGGGCGAGGATTCATCTACACGCCGACCCACGCGCGACACGATGCGATCGATAATTTGCATTAAATGGCGATCATCGCGAAACGACGCATCGATCCTCTTGAGCACGCCTCCGCGCTCAATAAAGACATGGTCCTTGCTATTTACCAGAATGTCGGAGATTTTCAGATCGCGGAGCAGTGGTTCCAGCGGACCTAGACCGAAGACTTCATCCAGCAGGTCTGCCCTGATCCTCTCTTGCTCGACTGAGTTTAGCGGTACGCGTTGCTCCGCGATGATCTGGTCGACCATGCCCGACACAGCCTGCCGCGCCTGGCTGTTGTTCACACGCGACAGCTTCTCCAGATCCAGCTTGGAGATCAGCGTCTTATGCAGTTCCAATTTGAACTTCTCAAGATTCAGGTCTTCCACGCTATACCATCCGTCCAAACGTTGGGGAAATCGTATCGTTGGATTTCATCCGAATAAACTAAACCCTTTTTTCTTTTCCGGGACTGCTGGCAAACCGCATGCAGTCCTGGCCATTTGTTTGATGATCTTTGAAATCGGCGAATCTATCAGTGCAAGCGGGGTGGCGGTGTTCTGCGCTCGTAAGGCCGCCGGATAATCGCTGGGGATTTTCCAGGTGGGTGGCATGGTCAGTGCCTTGGTAATGTTCTCGTCATCAATTCCCAGCGAACGGTGCGTATAGCGGTTCAAAACGATCTCCAGTTTAGGACCGCCAGGCCTGTAGAATTCCGCAATAAGACGATTCGCGTTACGCAGTTCAGATATAGTGACCTGCACCATAAGATAGACTGTCGCAGCACCTTCAAAAAGGGCCTTATAGGTCGAGCCAATGCTACAGCCGGCATCGACCACCACATAATCAAAATCCTGCCGGGTGACGGACAATAGTTTCTCGATGACTTCATCGGTCGCATGAATCGGAGTGTATTTGTCTGGGGCTGGCAGCACAGACAGGCCCGAGCTGTGTTTTGTCAGCAACTTAGTAAGAAAAGTTGAATCCAGTCGATTGATATTTTGAATGGCGTTGGCTGTCGAAAACTGAGACGTTATCCCCAGGTCAAGCGCGGCATCCCCCAACGGAAGATCAAGATCGACCAATAGGGTTTTGCTGCCCGACTCCAGGGCGAGCGCGACAGCAAAGTTACTGGCGATGGTGGTGACTCCCGAGCCACCCTTCGCGCCGGCAAATACCAATAATTTGCCTGTTGTTTTCTTGGGAGGGACAGTTGCTGGACGGCGAACCGAGGCCCGAACGAGGGCTTCAGCCATTGAGGTCGGAGTGATCGGAGTGGTCAAAAATTCGCGCGCGCCCGCTCGCATACAACGAACCAGCAGCTCGGAATCGGCCCGCGCGGAATATACCATCAGGGTCAAGGAAGTATTGCTGCAGATGTGCTCCACCAGATCGAGGGCATACTCCGGGTTGCTGTCCAACTCAACAATTACTATGTCGTATTTCTCTTCCAGATGCCGAGGCACATAATCGAGTTCTGGATACGAGGAAAATTCTCGTGTTATTTTTGCCTGCTGTGATTCGGAGAGTGCCGTGACAATCGCCCTGCGTCCTAGTTCTTCCGGACCGATCAACGCCACCGACAAAACGTTGGCGCCGAGCGATTCGGGATCTTGCGTAAAGGTAGACATCACAGGTTCTCGATTCCGTGCAGTTTCTGACATATAGGCAGATTTATCTGTTTTTGACATATGTGGTAATCCATCATCCATATTTATTTACAAGCTCAACGAGAAAAGAATGAGACAACTGTTCCAATCGCAATGGCTGGAGCGTAAGGCATTTTGCGTGTCAAGGGATTGTTGAGTATCAATTCCGAGTGAGGACGCAGTCCTCGGTCTTTGAGGCCGAAGATCAAATCGCCCGTGCCCTTAAACAAGTCACCGAGAAACCCGCCTGCAATGGCCCAGCAAACCGCCATGATACCCCCTGTCACCCCCGTAATTACCAATGCTGTCAGCAATTGCCCCGGTCCAATCCAGGCACCGATGGCCGCACACAATTTAACATCTCCCATTCCCATACCGCCCATCCAACATAGAATGCCGAAAAGCAGTGTGCCCAATGCCAAGCCGGAAAGGCTGTGCCCGATCCCTCTCCAGCCGTGGAGCCATCCGGAGACGGCGATTCCAGCAATCAGAAAAGGTAAAACCAGCCAATTCGGGATGCGACGGCTGCGCAGGTCAGTAATGGTGGCAACAACCACAACAAAGAGAGTAGGCCACCATGCGATCGAGTGCATTCAAAAACCTTCTTCCCTTATCCAAGGGTTGCTGGTGGAGATGCAATTATCTGTCCAAATCGCAGACAGTCGATAAAGCCCTCAATTCATGGCCTTAGGGGTTTTTATCCCCAGGTACCTGTAAACGATCGTTTACAGGCTGCGTCCCGCGGTGATGCAGCACATATACAGACTGCAATGCTGGTGTGGAAAAGTGCGGAGGGAGTGCCAAAATGGGCACGGTAAATAAAGACATGGCAACCTGCCCGAACGGTACGCAAGCTTTGGCAAGATACGGAAGATCCTGGCGCGTTACGGGGTTGAACAATGGTCAAGAGATTATACCTATACCCAAAAATTTTCCAGGGGGCTGATACACAGAGGGTGCGAAGCGTTCAATGCCCGACGCAAAATTTACGGACTCCATGTCTTAACTTATAAGATAACGGCGACGAACGCGACGCGGGAGATAGTGGATCGCGCCGATAGCGGGAGGATCTCAATTTTATTGCGGCATAGCAATTTCCAAAGCGTAGTAACTCAAATATCCCACTGCAATGACTGAATAACCAGGTAGCTAATAGTAAGTAGGGTCTTTGGAGTAACCAAAGTACTAATTA
>JAKAYS010000076.1 GCA_021826695.1 Acidobacteriota bacterium
AGGCGATCGTCTCGGCGTGCACCATACCGATCCGCCCAGCACCGATAATTCCAACATGAAGTTTCTTTTCGCTCAAACGATCTCTCCCTCGAAAATAGACGCGATCGGCTGAGAATACGATGGAGCTCCCGCACGGCTATTTCTCTTCTTCGTTGTTAGTAAGTATCGAACAACCCATACTCCGGAAACTGTCAAACTTCTACTGCCTCCCCGGCATTAGCTGGGAGGCCCCATTCCGATGAATCAGCAATCATTGTTTTCGATCAAGCGCAGATAGTTACGATTACGCCGCGCGCTCTCCTTCGGTGTACCCATCCCAGGCAAGATGTCCTGCTCCACCAGAATATAACCGTCGTAGCGATTTGCCTTTAGCCAGCACAGCACTGCGGAAAAGTCCACAGAGCCTTTGCCCAGCTCACAGAAGACCCCATGGCGCAACGCCTGGAAATAATCCCACTGCTCCGCACGGGCACGGCGCGCCACTTCTGGTTGATAGTCCTTGCAGTGGATGTACCATACACGTTCCTTAAATCGCTCCAGCCCCTGAATAACGTCGCTTCCCCCGGCCCCGTAAGCATAATGTCCAGTGTCAAACACCAACCCGATGACTTCCGGGTCGGTAAGCTCCAGAAAGCGGGCAATCTCATCTGGCGTCTCGACATATCCGGCGCAGTGATGGTGGAAGACCGTCCGCAACCCAGTCTCCTCCCGCACTGCGTGGGCCACCTGGTTTGCACCCTGGGCAAAGGTCCGCCATTCCTCCGGTCCCAGCCCCAACGCAGCCGTGATCCGTCCCGCATTGCGGGTCCGCTCCGCTACTGTGCCATTATTGTCCGCAAGCACCAGATACGGTTTCGGCTTCGTGGCCACAGCCGCCAGCAAACGTGCCGTCCTCACAGCGTTGACCACGCCAGCTCGGTGGGCATCCTTATCTTTTAGCGCTACTGGCACGAACGCCCCCAACATCACCAGATCTCGCTTCTCAAGTTCGGATCTCAGTACCTCCGGATCGGTGGACATATACCCCCAATCGCCGAGTTCGGTGCCCGTGTAGCCCGCCTCAACCAACTCGTCGAGCATGCGGCCATACTCGATCTGCTTTCCCTTGACATCTTCAAACTCGAGGGTTCCCCACGAACACGGGGCATTGCCAACGCGCATCTTTGCCATCAATCATCCTCGCCATTACCGCTTTGCAATCTGCCTGCTGCGAGCCTCTAGAACTTACGGTTCCACTGGCTCGGCCAACGTTCCACTACCACCTTGGTCTGCGTGTAAAATTCCACACCGTGGTGCGCCTGGGCATGCAGGTCGCCGAAGAAGCTCTCGCCCCATCCGCTGAACGGAAAGTAGGCGATCGGTGCGGCCACGCCGACATTGATGCCCACATTGCCCGCGTTCACCTCGTACCGGAAACGGCGCGCATTAGCACCGTCATGGGTAAAGATGCAGGCCATATTGCCATAGCTGCGGGCATTCACCATTCGAATCGCCTCATCGATGGATGTGACGTGCATCAGACTCAACACTGGCCCGAAGATTTCGGTATGAGCGATCTCCCCCTGCGGCGGAACCTCATCCATGACTGTGGGGAAAACAAAGAAGCCGTCCTCGTAATCCTTCGTCTTCCTGTCTCGGCCATCGATCAGGAGCCTTGCCCCTTCCCGCACGCCCTTCGCAATCAGCCCCTCGATGCGCGCCTTACTTTCGGCAGAGATTACGGGCCCCATCTCCACCCCCTGGTCCAGTCCATAACCTACCTTGCGGTGGTTGGCGGCTTCCACCAACTGCTCGGTCAGCACTTTCCTCGCTTCGCCCACCGTGATCGCCACCGAGGCTGCCAGGCAGCGCTGTCCGGCGCAGCCGAAGGCGGAATCCACCAGAATCCTGGTGGTCATCTCCATATCGGCATCCGGCATGACCACCACAGGGTTCTTGGCCCCGCCTTGGCACTGGGCGCGCTTGCCATTGGCTGCCGCGCGGCTGTAAATGTAGCGTGCCGTCGCTGTCGAGCCGACAAAGCTGATCGCCCGAATGGAGGGATGGTCGAGAATGGCGTTGACGGTTTCTTTCCCGCCGTTGACCAACTGCAGCACACCCGGAGGAAAGCCCGCAGTCCTGATGAGGTGAAAAAGCTTGTTGGAACTCAGCGGCACCCGCTCGGAAGGTTTCAGGATGAAGCAGTTGCCTGTGGCCACGGCGTAAGGCAGGAACCAGAAGGGGATCATGGCCGGAAAATTGAACGGTGTGATGGCCGCCACCACACCAAGTGGCTGACGAACCATGTGCTCGTCAATTCCGGAAGCGATGTCCTCGCTGTTGCAGCCCTGCATCAGGGAGGGAATACCGCAAGCCACCTCCACGTTCTCGATGGCACGGCGCAGTTCGCCCACGCTCTCGGCAAAGGTTTTGCCGCACTCCTCAGTAATGGTCCGCGCCAGATCGTCCAAGTTCTCTTCCAGCAGAATCTTGAGCTTGAATAGAGGCTGGATACGCTCCCCAGCGGGTCTACGCCGCCATTCGACGAATGCCTTTTGAGCGGCCACCACTGCAGCATCCACTTCCCCGGCAGGCGAAAGCGGGACCTCCGCGAGCGGCTTAGCCGTAGCCGGGTTGATCACTTTCAAAGTCTCAACCGCGTTCGATGGACGCCAGTCTCCATCCACGAAGTTTTTCAAACGTTCTAACATTCTTCTCTCCCATGTTTTCTTACGTTATCCGAGATAGTAGCGCTGCTTCCTTCGCGCTTCCTCGTACATGGCTCGTGCTTCGCGAATGCTCTTGCTCTCGGAAATCTCCGCCACGGCCACGTCCCACCACGAGTCGTAGTTCGGCACTCGCACCTCGCGTTCCGTCTCCACCAGGACCACTGTGGTGCGGTCGAGCCCCTTCGCTGTCTGCAACGCTTCCCTGAACCCGGCCAGACCCTCCGCCTGAAGGACATGCGCCCCCAGGCTGCGGGCGTTGGCGGCAAAATCCACCGGGAGATACTCGCCATCCAGTTGCCCGGATTCGGTGGAGCGCGTACGGAAGTGCGTCCCGAAGCCCTCGCCCCCCAGCGATTGGCTCAGCCCCCCGATGCTGGCAAATCCATGGTTGTCTACCAGGACGATGATGAGTTTGACCCCTTCCTGGATCGAAGTGACGATCTCGCTCGGCATCATCAAGTAGGTGCCGTCACCCAGGAAAACATAAACTTCCCGGCTGGGATCGGCCAGCTTGACGCCGATCGCAGCCGGAATTTCGTATCCCATGCAGGAATAGCCGTACTCCAGGTGATAGGTGTTCGGCGTGCGTGTCCGCCAGAGCTTGTGCAGATCGCCGGGATGGCTCCCTGCCGCCGAAAGCAATACATCGCGGGGCCCGCAGGCATCCCAGATGGCCCCGATTATTTCGCTTTGCGCCGGGCGCACAGGGTTGTTCAAGTGGAAGAGCCGGTCTACTTCGGCCTCCCATGCCTGCTTGAGGTCTGCAACCCGCGCGGCATACTCAGTGCTGACATGGTGGCCATCGAGCGCCTTCCTCAGTTCCTCAAGCGCTACGCGAGCGTCCGCAACCAAGGGCACCGCCGCAAGCTTGTAAGCGTCGAACTCCGCAACATTGATATTGACAAAGCGCACTTGTGGGTTCTGGAACGCCGTCATGGAGGCCGTGGTGAAGTCGGAATAACGGGTGCCAATCCCGACCACCAGATCGGCGTCGTGGGCCAACCGATTGGCTGCCAGCGTTCCAGTCGCGCCCACCGCCCCCACGCATTGCGGATGATCATAGGCCAGGGACCCTTTCCCGGCCTGTGTCTCGCCCACCGGAATGCCAGTCTGCGCGGCAAATTGTGCCAGGGACTGGCTGGCCTCGCTGTAAAGCACCCCACCTCCTGCAATGATGAACGGTCTGCGACTGGCGCGGATAACCTCTACCGCTCGTCCCAGGGATACCGGATCAGGCACGGGCCGTCGGACCAGCCACACGCGCCGTCGAAACAACTCCACCGGGAAGTCATAGGCTTCGGCCTGCACATCCTGCGGCAACGCCAGCGTCACCGTTCCAGTGTCCGATGGAGAGGTCAGCACCCGCATCGCCTCTGGTAAAGCGGTAATGATCTGCTCTGGCCGGTAGATGCGGTCCCAATAACGCGAGACCGGCTTGAAGCAATCATTGACCCCAGTGTCTTGCGTGAAGGGCGATTCGAGCTGTTGTAAGACTGGCGCTACGTTTCTACGGGCGAAGATGTCCCCGGGCAGCAGCAGTACCGGCAAACGGTTGATCGTGGCCAAGGCCGCCCCAGTAATCATGTTGGTGGCGCCGGGCCCAATTGAAGATGTGCAGGCATAGGTGCTCATGCGGTTGCTCATCTTGGCGTGTCCTGCCGCCAAATGAACCGCCGACTGCTCGTTGCGAACCATGATGTATGGGAAATCGGGATTCTGGTGCAGTGCTTGACCGATACCCGCAACATTGCCGTGCCCAAAAATCCCCAATACGCCCCGGAAGAAGGCATTCTGCTTGCCGTCCCGTTCGACGTGCTGATTTTTCAGAAAAGCGATGATCGCCTGTGCTGTCGTTAGCCGTTTGGTAGCGCCCATGAAGTCCCCTCGCCGATTGCAGTCGTGCCAATATTCTGAAGCCATAGCAGGCTATTTCCGGTCGGGATCCGGCAGCATGAAGTCACGCACGAATGCCAGCAGTTCATAATAGGAGCCAATGAAACTGCGCAGGGTGCGTACTGTGGCGCCGTAACGATCAAATTCCTCCACAGTCATTCCATCTTCTTCATATGCCTTACGAAAGTCGGGGAACTTGCGGTACAACTCCTCGACGATCTGCGGATCGACTGGGTTGTCCATGCGCTCTTTCACCTCAATGTCCGAGTGGTTAAACAGAAGTTGCCACTCGTAGGGGATCGTCAGGGTGATGTCTCCGCCGATGAGTTCCGACCAGTGCATGTGATGGCGATAAGCGGCTGCCAGCAGACGGGCCCTATAGCCACGCTGCTGAAATATTCCGTATGCCTTCTTCATAGCTGCGACCCCGGCCCAGTCCATGTGCCCAGGAGTGATGATGATGCCTTCCTTCTTGGCCAACACCTTGATCCAGTCGTCGAGCCGTCCGACCATGATGGTGCATACCGGAGCCATGCCGGTGATGTCTTTGCCCTCCGCTGCACGGCGATTCAGTCCGCGCTCCACCGCCTCCGCCACAGCGATAGCCTGCGGCACGGTAAAACAGACGGTGGCGTTGATGTTCACACCCCGGCAGGTGGCTTCCTCAATGGCCTTGGTTCCGGCTTGGGTGACTGGGACCTTGACTTGGATATTGGGTGCCAGTCCATTGAAGTGCTCTGCCTGACGCACAATCGCTTCCGGGTTGCGGTAAAAGGTGGGGTTGGTCTGCATGGAAAGCCGCCCCTTCTTCCCCTTCTCCCGCTCAAAGACCGGCATCAGCAGTCCCGCTGCCTTCACCGCCATCTCTTCAACCAATCTCCAGGCGACTTCCACTTCCGACCAGTCCGGATTTTCGGCAATGATCTCCAGAGTGCGCCCGCGCCAGGCAGGCAACTCCTTTTTGAGAACATTCACGACAATCGTCGGGTTACTGGTAGCACCCACGGCCCCATTGGAGATGGCGTAAGTCAGCTCCTCCACAGAACAGGAATCATTCCAGAAATCCGTGCGAGTGGTCATGACAGTCTGGTGTAAGGGGCTGAGCTCGTTCAAACTCATGAGATTGTCCTCTCCTTGCCGATCACTTCGTTTGTAAGCGAGACCCGCTGGGCGATAGAGCGGCACACCCGTCTGCGCATCCGTCATGTTTCCATCGCCATTGTCACGAGTGGTACTCGGGAATCTTTGTCTTTGCCGCTCCAGTTCTGGCGAACCCAAGCGTAGTCTGGATCATCCGTTGCCGCCATGGAACGGGCCGAACCGGCCAGCACGTTCAGGTAATAGATGTTGTAGCCGTGGGCAGCTACCACCGGATGGTAGCCTTCGGGAACCAGCACCAAATCTCCATCCCGCACAGTAAGGGCTGCGTCCAACCGCCGGTCGGGGGTGTAGACCCTCTGGATGGCGTAGCCTTCCGGGCGATCCATGCGGTAATAGTAGATTTCCTCCAGATCGACCTCGCCCGGCGGGTTGTGTACATCATGTTTATGGGGAGGGTAGCTGGACCAGTTACCGCTGGGAGTGTAAACCTCCACTAGGAGCAGACGGTGGGCCGGAAACTCCGGCTTGAGAATGTGATTGATCTGCCGCGTGGCGTTGCCTCCACCGCGAATTTCCACCTCAACCTCCGCCGGTGTGACCAGGCGAGCAGGATGGTTCTCCTCGGCCACGCTATAGCAAAAGGCAAGATCGCAATTGGTTTCAGCGCTCACCGTGAAGCGACTGTGAGGCGGGAGATAAAGGGCGTAGGGCATTCCACTGAACACGTTTGTACGGCCACCTATCTCACTCCAATTGCCATGGGATGAACTGACACTGCAGCGGCCGCCGAGGACCACCATGCCCAATTCATTTTCGCCTGTTTCCCCGGATTGGCTTTCTCCCACCGCCAGCCGGCAAACCTGAAAGTTGAGATAGTCAAAACCAGCCGCTTTGGCTTGAATCTCCATCACTGTTCCCGACCACCCTGGCAGGGGTCTGGCGGGGATTAACAAATCATTTGTGCGATCCATGAATGCTCCTTTTACAGTGACGCGGCCGATTTCCAAATGATCGATTTGTTTCCCCGGAAACCTTTTCTTTCTCGTATCTTTTCGATGAATGTCAAAATGTCTGCGTCGTCTCTGCGCAATCTACATAAATATCTGAGAACAGCGGGGGGCATCAGTTTGTTAGCTATACCGACGGAATGAATATTACATTAGCGATAACGTAATTTGCAACAGTGTTTCGGGCAGCATCGAGATTGCACAATACTTAAGGATTGTAGGTTTATAATAAACAAGATAAATTGATCTTTAGCGTTATAAAAGAATCGCGTCACAGCAAATACTGTATCGATAACGTAAATCTTGCAGGCAAAGATCCGACTCTCGTACCCTAATTCAGCTTCGCGTTCGGCGAAAATGTTTTGAGTACGCAAATGCGCATCTACTTGCGGCGCGGCTGTTCGCGCTGCCATTCCCGATAGACTTCGCTTTTGGAAACTCCGCGGTCGCGCGCGATTCGCTTCAGAGCATCTTGCTCGTCCAGCCCTTGCGCACGGTAGAGTGCCATCGATTCTCGCAAATTGGTCCCCGACATGGCGGTGTCTTCATCCTTGTCCGACGATCCCGCTCCGGCAATCAGCAACGTCATTTCTCCGCGCAGCAGGTCGCGGCTGGCGCAGATTTTTTCCATCTCCTCAAGCGTTCCGCGTAAAAATTCTTCGTGCAGTTTTGTAATTTCCCGCCCCAGAACGGCGCGCCGGTTGCCGCCAAATACATGGATCGCGTCGCGCAAGGCTTCCAGAATGCGATGCGGGGCCTCGTAAAACACCAGTGTTGCGCGCTCGCTGCGGTAGGTTTCAAAAAAGCTGCGGCGTTCTCCGCTGCGTGGAGGCGCAAATCCTACGAACAGAAAAGAAGTGGTATCGAGGCCGGACGCAGCCAGCGCCGACACTACCGCGGAAGCTCCGGGGATGGGAATGACGTTGATTCCGGCAGCCACCGCCTGCGCGACCAGATGCGCTCCGGGGTCGGAGATGCCGGGCATGCCAGCATCGGAGACCAGCGCGATGCGCGCGCCGGCCTGTAGTTGAGCGATCAACTCTTCGCTGCGCTGGCGTTCGTTGTGGGCATGACAACTGACGGTTGGAACTTGAATGCCGAAGTGCGAGAGTAATTTTTGCGTCTGTCGAGTGTCTTCGCACGCAATGCGGTCCACACTGCGCAGCACTCGCAGCGCCCGCAGGGTAATGTCTTCCAGATTGCCGATTGGCGTGGCGACGATGTACAGGCCCGCAGCGAGCGCGCTGGCCGTTGCGCGCGTTGCAGTCGGGTCTGGATCGTCCGTCATGAGGACGACTGCTGTTGCAGGCGTCGGCTTTCCGCCAGCAGGCCCATGCTGTGCATCAGGTTTTGCAGCGTCACGATGCCCACGATGCGCTCCCCGTCCAGCACCGGAACGAGAGACAGCCCGCGTCCGCCTGTGATACGACGAAAGGTGACGCCGAGGGAGTCCTCCTGCTGCGCCACTTGAAAGGCCCGGTTCATGATCGACTGTATGTAACCATTGCCATCCATTTGTAGAGTTTCCACAATGCGCTGCCGCGAAACCACGCCGACCAGCAGGCCGCTGCGGACCACAGGGAAGTCGTCCTGCAGGCTATGGATGGATTTGAAGACGGCGTCTTCCAGCGTGTCGGAAGAAGACAGCAGGGCGAAGTCGGTCAGCATAATGTCCCGCATACGAACCGTATCGACAACGGATTGGAAGACCATCCCTTGGTCTTCCAATTGAGCACCAACGAAAATAAAAAAACCAGCCAGCAGCAGCCACGGACTTTGCAGAAAAACGCCCGCTACAAAAAGAACCAGGGCAATGATCTGGCCGACGCTGGAGGCAGTGCGTGTGCCTTGCAGCGCGCCACGCGACCGGGAAAAGCTGCCGCGCAGCAACTTGCCCGCATCCAGCGGATAGGCCGGGAGCAGATTGATGACAGCCAGGAAAATATTCAGCCAGAAAGCGCTGCGCAGCAGATGATCGGCGCTGATCCAGGGCTTGGGCAGGACGGAGACGGTGGGAGACACGCCAAAAATAAATGCCAGCAGCAGCAGGGCCACGACAAAATTTGCGATGGGGCCAACCAGCGCGATGGACATTTGCGCGCTGCCCTCGGAGGACTGCTCGGCGGACTCTGGAGTTGCGTAGGACGGCAGACCGCCAATCGGCAGCAGCATCAGGCTGCGCACCTGCAGGCCGTGATACGTGGAAGCAATGGCGCGTGCAACCTCGCGCGCGCTGACCGTGGCCAACAGCAGCAACCACAGCGCGATGCCGCGGACCGCGGCCATGCCGCTCATTCCTGTATCCAGCAACGAAAGTCCGAGCAGCAGCGCGAAGAAAAAGTGCAGACGGATTTCTACACCCATCAATCGTCCCATGGGAATCGACCAGCTACGCATGAACGCCTCTCCCGTATTGTAGATGCTATGGCAGGCAAAGCTTACCATCGACGACGGTAAAAATCCGGCAGTGCGATGACGGAAAGGCCAGGACGAGCAATGCGCATTATTGCGGGAAAATTTCGTTCCCAGCCGCTGATGGCCCCGAAAGGATGGGAAACGCGGCCCACCAGCGACCGGCTGCGGGAGACGCTTTTCAATGTGCTCGCTCCACGCATCCAGGGTGCGGTTTTCGCCGACCTGTTTGCGGGTACCGGTGCGGTAGGGATTGAGGCGCTCAGTCGAGGCGCGAGCCACGTCTACTTTGCGGAAAACGCCAAACCGCCGCTCAACGCTCTGTTGGGGAACCTGGACAGGTTCGCGCTTCATGCGGAGGCAACGGTCGAACAGGCCGGCACACTGCCTCTGCTGAAGAGACTGGTAAGGCAGAACATTCTTCTGGATCTGGTCTTTCTTGACCCCCCCTACAGTGATGATTTCGCTTATCGGAACACCCTGGAGTTTTTGGGGAGACAGCCGATTTTGGGTACGAATGCCATTGTGATCGCGGAACATTCACGTCGCTTACCACTCCTGAAGGCATTTGGGCATCTAAGCCAATATCGAGTAACGACGCACGGAGAGGCGTCATTAACCTTCTTTGCTTGCAACAATGTTGGCTAGGATTTATTTCCTGAAAGGGAACCTAGATAGTTACCTTAGTGCGGAGTGGCCCATCCATTCTGTAACTAAAGTGTTGTGACTATTTCCACTAATTCCCTTGTTCTAGCTAATAGCTCTGACTACCTTAAATTCATTCCCAGCCTTAGGTTGGGCGAGGATTCACTTATGATGCATAAATTTAATTTTCTGCGTAGCATGGTTCTTTCAGTTGCCGTTTTTGTGTGTGCAATTACTCTCATTCCCATACAATCGGCTGCTCAACATTTACAGCAGTCCACAGGGGCTCAACTACAGCGGACCGTTTTCGGCGGTTCGACACAATCCGGTTGGTATTCCTTTCCAGGGCAAAGTGCGAAGGTACATTTTTCAGGCGATGCTGTGTGTATCACCTCTCGCAAGCACAGTACTGTCATGCTAAGTCGTGGGGCGGACACGTCCGGATCGTCAGCGGAAGTGGCTTTGACGCATGCGCCGATCAGCACCTCGTCCATTTCAGGACTGGGAGTTGTGGCGGATGCGGACCACGCGATGGTGATTGGGCTGGAGGGTGGCAATGTCGTGCTTTGGCAGTTGGATCCGGGGAGCACGAAGATCATTACCCAGCAACCTGTCAATGCAACCTCGCCACTGGAATTCCGTGTGGTTGGTGGAGATGCGGCCCAGGTGCGCTTTTTCTGGCGCCACAATGGAGATTCCGCATGGCATCCGCTCGGCGACTCGGCATCGAACAAGATGCTGGCCAAGTGGAGCGAGCCATTGCACTTCGGACTCTTGCTGGATGGACCGCAGGGCAGTCAGGTCACCTTCAGCAACTATCGGGCCGCGGGTGCGGGTATGTCCATGACAGCCATGCTGCAACAAGGCTGGTAGCGGTTCGTCTTTACCTAAGGCATTCCTTGACCGGCTGCGGCATTTGCCCAGCCGATACATTGGGAGTGTGGCCGGACTCCATCACACTGTGGGACTAAACAGCTAGATGGGTCCGGCCCCGCCAGTGTGATGGCCGGTGCTCAGGTCGACGGTAAAGGCCACCTCAGTATCCGTGTGCAGGTTCCATCCGAAGCCATGCAGTTGCCCGGATGTGATGCCTGTGACCCGTAGACCCTCCCAGGAAAGCCTCGCTGTCTCCCAGGCTTTCCCCGATTTTCCCAAGGCCCATATGGCATGAAAGCTGGTAAAGAGCAGCAATTGCTGTTCCGGTGCTGCGTGGACGGAGATCACTGGCCTGTAGGGAATCTGCATCCACTGGACGGGACGGCCTGCTGCGACGATGTAGGCGTAACCACCGGCGACGGCGCAGACTTGTTCGGGATCGGGACAGCTCCAGATACCGTGCGGAAGGGATGGGTCCGCGAACCCCAGCGCAAAGGTCGCCATCACCGGCGCAGCGCCTGGTTTGGCTCGCAGTAGCATCAACAAGGCTCCGCGCTCGACCTCTTCAACGGCCTGTGGATAGACATATTGCCGCGCTGGAGCAATCAGCGGTGGCCTTTCCAGAATTTCCGCCTGCCAGTTGTGCGGAAAGCTGGCGTTGCAGGTTGCGGTTCGCGTGATGGGTTCCTGCGCCATCGGTTCATCCAGCCGTGCTGGCTTGCAGCGCTTGATCGAGATCGGCCAGCAGATCCTCGATGGCTTCGCACCCCGCGCTCAGACGGACAAAACCTTCCGAAACATTGTCCTGCCCCCATCGAGCGCGCCGCTCGGCGGAAGAAACGATCCCACCAAAACTGGAAGCTTCCACGAGCAAATGGGAGGCTTGCAGAAAACGCTCGGCGATGGCGCGGCTAGGCAACTCAAAGCTGACCACGGGGCCGAAGTAGCGCATCTGCTGGCGCGCCAGCAGGTGCGCCGGATGGGTCGGCAGGCCGGGATAGTACACGGTGCCCACTTGTGGACGGCTGGCAAGAAATTCGGCGATGGCCTGAGCGTTTTGCGACTGCTTTTCCAGTCGCAACGGCAATGTTGCCAGGGAGCGCATCGCCAGCCATGCCTCCATGGGTCCGACGATGGAGCCGGAGAGCCTCCGCCAGCGTTCGATTTTGGCGTCCAGCGCCGCGTCTCGAACGGCAACGTGGCCGAGCAGCAGATCGCTGTGTCCGGTCAGGGATTTTGTGTCCGATGCAACGGAAATGTCGGCCCCAAGGGCCAGAGGCTGCTGGCCGAGAGCGGTCGGAGTGGTGTTATCGACGGCGACCAGCGCGCCTTGCCTGTGGGCAGCTTCGGACAGCAAACGTATGTCGCAGATGTCCATGCCGGGATTGGCGGGTGTTTCGAGCCACAACAGCTTGGCGCCTTCGAGCACATCTACCTGTGCGTTGTTGGCGGTTGGGGCCAGACGCGTCTGAATGCCGAAAGAAGCGAAAAACTCGCGGGTAATCACGCGGGTCGTATAGTAGCTATCGGCGGGAAGGACGACAATGTCGCCGGGCCGCAGCAGCGCGGCAAAAACGGCCGTGACGGCAGCCATGCCGGAAGGGAAGATGCGCGCGATACCGCCTTCCAGCGCTCCCAGAGCGTGCTCCAGCTCCTGCCAGGTGGGGTTATTGAAGCGTGTGTAGATATAGGGCGAAGCGGAAGGTTCGCCGGGCGCGGCGAACGCGGATGCAAACACCGGGCCGGAATGGATGGGGTCCCCGGGCTTCAATTTCGCGGGCGGTTCGGGAAGTCCGACGCGGACGAGTCGTGTAATTTCCTGCATGGCGGTTGCCTTTGAGATTAGCAGATGGAAAACAGCAGAGGCCCGCATTCAGCCATGGCTGTGTCTCGCGGCCTATTAAGGAAATTGTGACAGAAGTTAGTATGGAACGGAGGGCAAAATCATGATCAAGCAAACTCTTTATACCGCGCAGGTCACAACGATCGGAGCGCGGGCCGGTCGCGTGGAAAGCTCCGACGGCAATCTAAAAATGCATCTTTCGGTCCCTGCGGGCATGGGTGGCCAAGGCGGTTCCGGGACGAACCCGGAGCAATTGTTTGCCGCCGGATATGCGGCTTGCTTTGGCGGCGCGGTGCAGTATGCGGCCAGCCAGAAAAAAATAGAGCCCGGCGAGGTCCAGGTGGTCGCTCAGGTTGCTGTTGGGCCCAGTACCGACAAAGAGGGTTTTGAGATCGCTGTCGAGTTGGAGGTCACATTGCCGAAGCTGGACCAGAAGACTGCTGAGACGCTGGTTGCGGAAGCGCACAAGATTTGCCCCTATTCGAACGCAACCCGCGGCAACGTCGAGGTCAAGCTGATCGCGCACGGAGGCGTTTGAGGTGCTGCAACTTCACTGGCTCGGAGTCAACATCAATTCGCCGTAAATAAACCCTTCCCGCTCGACGGTTTCGGTATGTTCGACAAAGATCGGCTGGGAAAACATCGGTCCGGCGAAGGCGAAGCTGTGGAATTCGCCGCGCTCGCCGCAGGGATCGACGGTCGCGGGTAAATCGGCGAGAAAGGCTGTGTCGAACACGCGACCGCAAAATGAGGCAGGCAAGTGGCGCGGATTGAGGCAAGTGATGCGCGCCCGTAGTCCGGCGGCCACCATTTGTTGCGCCAGTTGGTCGGTGGGAATTCCCCAGATGGGAAAGAGCGGTTCGAGGCCCGTGCCCGCAAGCCGCTCGATGCGATACGCGCGAATATCTTCAAGAAACAGATCGCCAAATGCGACCGCATCGAAGCCTTCCTCGACCGCCCGGGCGCACACGGTTGCCATGCGCGATTCATAGTCGGCGTTGGTGCAGGGATAGGGCAGTGGCACTTTCCAGACAGGCAGCCCAACGGCGGCGGCTTGCAGATCCAGCAATTCCTGGCGAAAGCCATGGATCGCGACCCGGCCAAAATGTTCATTCACTGTAGTGAGCAGCGCCGCGACGCGATACTGCGGATTTTGGCGCAGGGTGTGGAGCGCCCAAGCGCTGTCTTTTCCGCCACTCCAACTCATCAGAATTTTCCGGGTCTTCAATGGATGACTCCCATGCGTTCGGATACTCAACTCGTTGTACCTTGTCGAAATGCGGCGACAAAGCTTTCTGTGCGTTCGTGGACGCTAGCAATGCGCGTGGGTAGCAGCAGCACGCTTCCTGCTTCGATCAGCGGTATGACCTTGTCGAACTCCGGTCCGGAATGCGCGCCGGTCAGAGCGATGCGGACCGGGTGGAACAGGTCTTTCCCTTTTGCGCCGGTAGCGGCTTTCACTTCATTCATCAAGGACTTGAAGGCTTCTGGCGTGACAGGAGCAGGCAACGCCGCGATGCGCATGGCAAACTCATCGAGCACTTTTCTGGCCGTCTCGCTGGCGAGGACTGCGGCATTTTCTTCGTTTGCCATCGCAGTCGCCGGATCGAAGTCGAAGAGAAAGCGCGCTTTCTCGGGCAGTTGATCGAGATGGTCCACCGAAGGCAAAAAAAGCGCCAGGAGTTGCTCGAACCAGGCTTCCAGATTGTTTGGAAGCGTGTCTTCCGGCAGCCAGCCCTTGGCCGTGAAGCATGGCCGCGCGAGCGCAGCCACGCGCTTGGGGTCGGCAAGCTTGAGGTAATGGCGGTTCAGCCAATATAGTTTGTTGAAGTCGAAGATGGCTGGTGACGGCGTGACGCGCTCCAGAGTGAACTCCGCGGCAAGCTCGGCCATGGTGAAGGTTTCACGCGTGCCACCCTCCGCGCCCCAGCCCAGCAATGCAAGATAATTTACCAACGCTTCCGGCAGAATGCCCATCTCGCGGAAGGTGGCAATCGACGTCGCCCCGTGGCGCTTTGAAAGCCGCGTTTTGTCCGGCCCCAGGATGGTCGAGAGATGCGCGAACTCTGGCACCGGCCAGCCGAATGCCCGATAGATCGCGACTTGTTTGGGCGTGTTCGAGAGATGGTCGTCGCCGCGGATCACATGCGTAATCCGCATCAGCGCGTCGTCGATTGTGACCACGTAATTGTAGACAGGCATTCCCGAGGAGCGGACAAGGACCGGGTCGGAGACGGCCTCGGCGGCGAACTCCACCGCGCCACGCACGATGTCGTGGAAACGGATCGGCTCTACCCCAATGTTGAGGCGGACTGCGAATGCCTCGCCACCGGCAGCGCGCGCCGCGCTCTCTTGTGGAGGAACGTTGCGGCAACGTCCGGAATATACCTGCGGCTGGTGCGCGGCGACGGCCTGTTCGCGCTCGGCGTCGAGTTGTTCGGTTGTACAAAAACAGCGATAGGCCGAACCGTTCGCCAGCAGGCGGTCGGTGTGCTCGCGGTAAATGTCCAGTCGCTGGGATTGGCGATAGGGGCCATAGAGTCCTTCGCCAGATTCTGACTTGGCCTGCGGGCCTTCGTCCCAATCGAGGCCGAGCCAGCGCAGATCGTCGAGTAGCTGTGTTTCATAGCGGGCTTCGCTGCGCTCAATGTCTGTATCTTCAATGCGCAGCAGAAAATCGCCGCCAAAACGGCGGGCAAACAGCCAGTTATAGAGCGCCGTGCGGGCGTTGCCAACATGCAGTTGGCCAGTGGGCGACGGAGCAAAACGAACGCGAGGTTTCAGCACATCCATACCCTAATGATGCTAGCAGGCCCGGTAGAGCAGGGAAGCATCGCTTATCAATGTTCCCAGCCTCCGGGCGACAGTGGGCGCTCTCGTCTGCGGCCGTTGACCTCATCGACCAGCACCATGCGCGCTCGCCTCGGCGCTTGTCGACGCATTACTCCGATGCACGCAATAGGAACTCCGGCGATGCGGCGCGGAATTCTCGCGTCTGGCGATGCAGTAAACAGCAGTTCGTAATCTTCGCCGCCGTGGAGCGCCAGTTCCAGCGATTCGTCAGTGATGGGTCGAGATTTGGG
>JAKAYS010000077.1 GCA_021826695.1 Acidobacteriota bacterium
GATGGAAAAAAGATCACCGCTCCGGCGGGCACGCTGCTGATTGAAGCCTGCCGCAAGGTAGGGATCGAAATTCCGGCCTTCTGTTATTACCCCGGCCTGTCGCTGCAGGCCGCCTGCCGCATGTGCCTGGTACGCATCGAAAAAATGCCGAAGCTCCAGACCGCCTGCACCACGCCGGTTGCGGAAGGCATGGTCGTCGCGACGGAAACGGATGAGATCAAGCAGGCGCGCAAGAGCATGTTGGAGTTGGTGCTGGCGAACCACCCGCTCGACTGCCCGGTCTGCGATGCTGGTGGCGAGTGCGAACTTCAGGACATGACCTTCAAATATGGCGCGGGCGGCTCGAAGTTCGTCGAGATCAAAAATCATCGTGACGAACATCAATGGTCTCCGGTCGTATTCTTCGACCGCCCACGCTGCATCCTCTGCTATCGCTGCGTGCGCGTTTGCAATGAAGGCATGGACGTCGCCGCGCTCGGCATTCAACAACGCAACGTCAGTTCTGTCATTGCGCCCAACGCAATAGATCACCTCGACTGCGAACAGTGCGGTATGTGCATCGATATTTGCCCGGTCGGCGCATTGACTTCGGATACCTATCGCTACAAAACGCGGCCTTGGGAGATGACCCACGTTGGCACTATCTGCACGCATTGCGGTGATGGCTGCAAAACGACATTGGGCGTGCGCCGCAGTGAAGATGGCATGCAGATTGTTCGCGGCGACAACCGCGACAAGAGCGGTCTGAACGGAGATTTTCTCTGCGTCAAGGGCCGCTATGCGTTCGACTTTTCCAACAGCCCGGAGCGCCTGACGCAGCCCTTGTTGCGTCACCGGGACGGTCAACTGAAACCCACAAGCTGGGAAACGGCAATCAAGGTTGTTGCCAACCGACTGCGTGAGGCACGCGACGCGCGTGGAGGGGCCAGCATTGGCCTCATCGGCTCGACGCGCATCACCAATGAAGAAGCCTACCTGTTGCAAAAATTTGCGCGCGGCACGCTGGGCACCAACAACATCGACCATCATCGCACCACAGATTACGTCAGCTTCACCCGCGTGCTGGCTGGACAGAAGGGGCGCTTTGCCAGCGTCGCGGACACGGTCACCGCGCCTGCGGTCCTCGTGATTGGCGGCGATCCGACGGAACAGCATCCGCTGCTGGCCTGGAACCTGCGGACCAACGTCCGGCACAATCGCACGCGCATCTATATCGTGAACCATCGGGACATCAAACTGCATCGGCAGGCGAAGAGTTTTCAACACATTGCCGCAGATGGCTATGGAGCTTTTACGCGCTTTCTCGGTGGCGAGGAAAACTCTGCATTTGGAGACGACGCCAAGAGCTTCCGAGATGCGCTGCGGCAAGAACCGAACCTGCTCATCATCTTTGGCTCTGAGCTGCGCGGCGCTGCCATATCGCAGTTGGTAAAGTTTGGCCTTTCTTTGCCGGACACCAAATTTGCCTGCCTGGGCGATCATGTCAACTCGCGTGGCGCAGCCGACATGGGACTGTATCCCGATCTGCTACCGGGGTATCAGCCTGTCGAAAGTTCCGACGCGATGCGATCGGAATATGGCGACCGCTTCCCTCTACAAGCAGGATTGGATCTTCCAAACATGTTGGAGGCAGCGGCGCGGAACGAACTGGCCGCGCTCTATGTCGTGGGAGACGATCCGGTCGAGCGTCTTGGGGTCCGAGCGGAAACTTTGCAAAATACTTTTCTCGTCGTGCAGGACATGTTTCTCACCGAAACGGCGAAGCTCGCAGACGTAGTGTTGCCCACTGCAAGCCTGTACGAAAAAGCGGGCACAGTGACGAATACTTATGGGGATGTGCAACTGGTCAAGAAGGCCGCGGACCGCGCGGGTGTGCGCACAGACCTCGAACTCATCATTAGAATTGCGGACACGATGGGCGCGGACATTCGCGCATTGGTGCCGTTTGGAAAAGGCGTACGAGCGGACATGGGACAGTCGCGTGGCGTGCAATCGGGCGAAGCGGACCGTCATGGTATTTGGCTTGCCGCCCACAATCTTGAGCCGAAGCTCAGCCCCTTCGACCCCAATGCGCTGCTGGATGAGATTCAGCGACTCGTTCCGGGATATGACTTTGACCGCATCGAGCTGTTGTCGGGAGCCGGCCAACAGGCCCAGGTTGCGTCCAGCGAGTTGGTACAGATTTTCAGCACAGCCGAGCGCGCCGATGGCGTGATGCCTTCCGGCGACACGCTGTTTACCTCTGGGACGCTGGGACATTACAGCGAGAAATTAGTCGAAGTGCGGGCATTCCAGGACAAACGCAGTATGGTGGCGGCGGACTGATTCCAGCAGTGGTTTTGTCAAAGATTTGCAAATAGAGATGTACGAGAAAGTGGAACCGA
The DNA here is from genome assembly GCA_021826695.1 of Acidobacteriota bacterium. Classification (GTDB taxonomy): domain Bacteria; phylum Acidobacteriota; class Terriglobia; order Terriglobales; family Acidobacteriaceae; genus JAKAAZ01. The sequence goes on from JAKAYS010000077.1 coordinate 2,385, forward strand.
AAGCAACGTGAATGTTCTCGTCTTTATTCTTCTAAGCCTTCTCAAGGTCGCCGTGGTTACGGTGATCTTCCTGACGGCTGTGGCCTATACCGTGCTGCTGGAGCGCAAGCTCGTCGGGCGGATTCAGAACCGCTGGGGCCCGTCGCGCGTCGGTCCGTTCGGACTGCTACAGCCTTTGGCGGATGGCATCAAGCTCTTCTTGAAAGAAGACCTGATGCCAGACGAGGTGGCGCGTCCCCTGTTTATTCTGGCGCCCATCATTGCGCTCTCCTGCGCGCTTATCTCCATCGGCGTGATCCCGTTCGGAGAAAATATTCGTTGGCACGGCGTGGACATGTTCCAGATCGCCGATCTGAACATTGGTTTGCTGGTGATTCTCGGCGTCACTTCTATCGGCGTATATGGAATTGCGCTGTCCGGCTGGTCCTCCAACAATAAATATTCTCTGCTTGGCTCCTTACGTTCCACCGCACAGATGATCAGCTACGAGCTGGCGCTGGGCCTTTCCGTCATCGGAGTGGTGCTGCGTACAGGGTCACTTCGTTTGCGCGACATCGTGAACGTCCAGAACACCCACGGCATCCTGTCATGGAACATCTTCGGCGGGCTGCAATTGATTGCGTTCTTCATTTATCTGACGGCGGCCTTTGCGGAGACCAACCGGACACCTTTCGATCTTCCGGAAGCGGAAAGCGAACTGACCGCTGGCTACCACACGGAATACAGCTCGATGAAGTTCGCCATGTTCTTTATGGCGGAGTACGCCAACATGATCAACGTCGGATGCGTCGCCACGCTGCTGTTTCTGGGTGGATGGTCGAGTCCCTTCGGCAATCTGCTGCCAGCCTTCGGCGGCCCCTTGGTGCAGGCTCTACTGCCAGTCTTTTGGTTCGTCGCCAAGGTCTTCTGCTTCCTGTTTCTTTATGTCTGGGTGCGTGGGACGCTGCCGCGCTTCCGCTATGACCAGTTGATGGGTTTCGGCTGGAAGTTTCTTCTACCGCTTGCCATCGCCAACGTGATGGTGAGCAGTCTGGCGCTGGCCTTCCGTGGTTGATACTGAATTACAATTCAGTGGAATTAGAAAACGATGCATCTAGCCCTCTTCATTATTTTCGGACTGATGTGCCTCGGCGGGGCGGTGAACCTCCTGCTGCAGCGGCACCCCATCAACAGCGCGCTTTCGCTGATCGTGGTGATGTCCTCGCTGGCCGTTTTATATCTGCTGCTGGGGGCGGAATTTCTGGCGCTGGCGCAGATCATCGTCTACTCCGGCGCAATCATGGTGCTGTTCGTTTTTGTCATCATGCTGCTGAATGCCGGCGAGGAGGAACGCACGCACGGCAGTCGAGCGGCATATCTAGCGGGCATTCCCGGCGTGATGGCCCTGTTTGCCGTCCTGACTTCCACGTTCTTTACGTTGCGTACCAGCTTCGGCAGCGCGAGGCTCGGTGGTTTTCTTGTCACAACACAAGATTTGAGCCGGGTGCTATTTCGCAACCTGCTGCTGCCGTTTGAAGTCACTTCCATTTTGATTCTGGTGGCGATTCTGGGCGCGGTCGTGCTCGCTGGAAAGGAACGCTAACGTGGCCGTCCCCATTGCCTGGTATCTCATTCTAAGTGCCGCATTGTTTTCCATCGGAGTGTTCGCGTTTCTCATCAAGCGCAACATCATTACGATTTTCATGTCGATCGAACTGATGCTGAACGCAGTCAACCTGGCCTTTGTCGCCTTTGCCAACCACTGGCATCAGGTGAGCGGGCAAATTTTCGTGTTCTTTGTGATGGTCGTCGCTGCGGCTGAGGCCGCGGTGGGTCTCGCAATCATCATTGCCGTCTATCGCTCGCGAGAGACGCTGAACGTCGACCAGATCAACTTGATGAAGCTATGACACCTTCTTTGCATCTTTGGCTGCTGCCCTTATTGCCCCTGGCTGGTTTCGCCATCAACGGGACGCTGGGCCGCCGCCTGACTAAATCCGTAGTGTCCCTGGTTGCGTTGCTGTTCCCCGCCGCAGCCTTTATTCAGGTATTGTGGATCGCTGCGCAGGCGTATCACAGTCTCGCATTGCCCTATGTTGAACGCTTTGCCACGCCGTGGATCGCCGTCAGCGGATTCCATGCGAATTTTTCTTTTCTTCTGGATCAGTTGACGCTGATCATGTTACTGGTCGTCACTGGCGTAGGTTTTGTGATCCATCTTTACTCCGTCGGCTACATGGCCGAGGAAGAGGGCTACTGGCGCTTCTTCAGCTATATGAACCTGTTTCTGTTCTTTATGCTGACGCTGGTCCTGGCGGCCAATTTCCTGTTGATGTTTGTCGGCTGGGAAGGTGTCGGCCTTGTTTCCTACCTGCTGATCGGCTTCTACTATCAAAAAGATTCCGCAGCGAATGCGGGCAAGAAAGCATTCATCGTCAACCGCATCGGCGACTTTGGCTTCCTGCTCGCCATGTTCCTGCTCATCGCGCGCTTTGGCTCGTTGAGCTTCACAACTGTCTTCGCCAGCATCGCGGCCCATCCGGCAATGCAGGGCGGCGCGCTGACGGCGATCGCTTTGTTGCTCGTACTGGGAGCGACGGGCAAGTCCGCGCAGATTCCTTTGTACGTCTGGCTGCCGGATGCGATGGAAGGTCCGACGCCGGTCTCCGCGCTGATCCACGCCGCCACCATGGTTACGGCGGGCATTTATATGGTGGCGCGGACGCATGTTCTGTTCGACCGCTCGCCGCTCGCGCTCAGCGTTGTGGCTGTCATCGGCGCGGCGACCGCGTTCTTTGCCGCGACCATCGGCATTGTGCAAACGGACATCAAGCGCGTGCTGGCCTACTCCACTATTTCGCAACTCGGCTACATGTTTCTCGCCTGCGGAGTTGCCGCATACTCGGCGGCAATCTTTCATCTGATGACGCACGCATTCTTTAAAGCACTGCTGTTCCTGGCCGCGGGCAGCGTCATTCATGCGCTCGGTGGCGAACAGGACATGCGAGCGATGGGCGGCCTGCGCAAAAAACTGCCCGTGACATTCTGGACCATGACGGCGGCAGTGTTCGCCATCGGCGGATTTTTCCCGTTCGCGGGCTTCTTCAGCAAGGACGCGATTCTGGCTGCGACCTTCCTGTCCCCGCACGGCGGCAAGCTGCTGTGGGCCGTCGGTCTTGTGACTGCGGGGCTGACCTCGTTCTACATGTTCCGGCTGTGGTACATGACGTTTTTCGGCGAAGCGCGCTATCGGGAACATCGCGTCGATCATGCAGCACACTCGACGCATGGCAGTCATGGCGTCCACGAAAGCCCCTGGATCATGTTGCTGCCACTGGTCATTCTGGGTATTTTATCGTTCGCAGGCGGCTGGATCGGCTGGCCGGAAGCTTTCGGCGGCCACGACTGGATTGGACATTTTCTCGATCCTGTCTTTGGCAACAGCGCTGCCCCTGCTGCGAATGCGGCTACCTATGGTCTGGAAAGAATTCTTGCTGCTGCGTCGATGTTGACAGCGCTGATCGGTTGGTTTTTGGCTGACCTTTTCTATCGCCGCAGACCGCAACTGGCGGAAGAAGCCGAGCGTTCGATGCAGCCGCTGTACAAACTTTTGTGGAACAAATATTGGGTCGATGAAATTTATGCCGACGTCATTGTCTGGCCTTTACTTGTTCTCTCCAGGAATGTGTTGGGCCGAGGCATCGATCAAGGCGTAATTGACGGGACCAACACGGCCTGGGCCACGGGCGCTCGTGGCGCCAGCTCGTGGATTCGCCGTATGCAATCTGGCAATATTCGCTCATACGCAGGCTGGCTGGCGGCGGGCGCCGCGGCGGTGTTGATTGTGGTACTGTATCTGGCCCACCTGTATTGAAGGGGAACGACTCTGTGCTGAACGCAAGTATTCTTACGTGGCTCACATTCCTGCCCGCGCTTGGCGCGGCGGTCGTGATGTTGCTGCCCAGGCGCGGACGCGCTCCTCAGGTCTTCACGCTGCTGCTGACACTCTTACTGTTTGCGATGGCGCTGCATTTGCCAGCGCATTACGATTATCACCAGCAGCAAGGGTTCCAAGATGAATTGAACGTTCCATGGATCGGCAATCCCAATATCCATTACCACGTTGGAGTGGACGGTCTTTCCATGTGGCTGGTGGTGTTGGTATCGTTTCTTGCACCGCTTGGTGTGTTGATCTCCTGGCGCGTTATCGAGGATCGCAAGAGCGAGTTCTACGCCTTGTTTCTGCTGCAACAGACGGCGATGTACGGAGTCTTCATCGCGCTCGATTTAATTCTTTATTACGCATTTTGGGAACTGTCCATCGTGCCGCTGGCGCTGTTGATCGGTATGTATGGCCGCAAGAATGGGCGCGCCGCGGCGATCAAATTTTTCCTCTATGCCTTTATTCCCTCCGCGCTGCTTTTAGTCGGAATGTTATGGCTATATGCGCAGACAGGCACCTTCGATCTCGTCCAGTTACAGCAGCAGCTACATGGCTGGAGCACTGGATCTCACGCGACTGGCCTGTGGCTGACTTCGCTGGCATTCCTGTTGGCCTTCGCTGTCAAAGTCCCGGTCTTTCCGCTGCACGGCTGGCTGCGAGACGGCATCAGCGAAGCGCCCACGGCGGTTGCGATGATCCTGGCTGGCAAGCTGGGCCTGTATTCCCTGCTGCGCTGGCATGTTGCGCTATTTCCCACAGAGGCGGCGCATATTGCTCCGCTGATGGTCGCGCTCGCCGCCATCGGCATTCTGTATGGAGCGCTGCTGGCGCTGGTGCAGACCGACCTGAAACGACTGGCAGCGTATGCCACGCTCAGCGCGCTGAGTTTCTGCGTGCTCGGCATCTACGCCTTCACCACCGCCAGCATGGACGGCGCGGTCTATCAAATCCTGAACGAAAGTATCTCCGCCAGCGCATTCTTCATGCTGCTGGGCATTTTGTATGAACGCTACGGCACCTATGACATGGCGCAACTGGGCGGCGTTGCTGCGAAGATGCCCCGACTCGCTGTGCTCTTCGTCATCACGACGCTGTCGTTGATCGGGTTGCCGGCGCTGAATAATTTCGTCGGCGAATTTCTGATTCTGAGCGGAAGTTTCCAGACCCATGCCCGCATCGCCGCAGTCGCGACGCTGGGCATCATCTTCTCCGCGGCCTACATGCTGTGGATGGTGCAGCGCGTATTTTACGGCGCACCCTCGGCGCATGTGACTGGGCTGGTCCGTCCTGATGTGAACTGGCGCGAGCGCGCGGCCCTTTGGCCCACCGTCGCATTGATGATTGCGATGGGCGTCGCTTCCCTTTTCTGGATGCGCGCCATCGACCTGACGGTGCCCGCCATGGCCCCCAAAATTGCCACCGCACACACTGCTTTCGATGCAAGGATAGGGTCAACCCGATGACAGAAGTCTCTCCCGCATTGCGCATCCTGCCTGAGATTCTGCTTACCGTGACCGGCGTGCTCGTCATGCTGGTCGAGTCGGTGCTCGGCGTGAAGACCAGCCGCAAGCCGTTAGGCGCGCTGGCCATTTTCGGTACGCTCGCCACTCTGGTTGCCAGCGTGTATCAATTGCAACTGCCTGCGGGAACGGCCTTTTTCGGCACGGTGCAGTCCGATGCCTTCAGCGTCTTTTTTCATCTCGTCATCGGCGGCATCGTCCTGGTCACGCTGCTGGTTTCGCTCGACTACTTTGAAGGACATTCCAGCTATGTCGGCGAGTATTATGCGCTGATTCTTTTCGGCGCAGTCGGCATGATGCTGATGACCAGCTCCGTCGAGCTGCTGATGGTCTTCATCAGTCTGGAGATTTCCTCCATCTCGACCTACATCCTCGCAGGCTATCGCAAACGCAGCGCGACCAGCCCCGAGGCATCGATTAAATACTTTCTGCTCGGCTCTTTCGCGACCGCATTTTTCCTCTACGGAATTGCACTGTGTTTTGGCGCGACCGGCTCGACCAATATTTACGAGATTGCCAAAGGCGTCGCTGGCGGAGCATCGCCGCTGCTGTTGACTGTCGCCTTCGGCATGATGCTCATCGGTCTCGGCTTCAAGGTGTCGCTCGCGCCGTTTCATGTCTGGACACCCGACGTATACGAGGGCGCGCCCGCTCCTGTCGTCGGCCTGATGTCTACCGCACCCAAGGCCGCGGCCTTCGCCGTGCTGCTGCGCATCGCCTACGGAGCGTATGGGACCCTGGCGCACGTGTGGATGCCGCTGATCTGGATTCTTGCCATTCTGTCGATGACCATTGGCAACCTGGGCGCGCTGACCCAGCGCAATGTCAAGCGCATGCTTGCCTACTCCTCGATCGCGCACGCTGGCTATCTGATGGTCGCCTTCACCGCGCTCGCGCCCATGGGGATTGCGGCGGCCAGCTTCTATACTGCCGCTTACGCAGCGATGAATGTAGGCGCATTCGCCATCCTCAGCTATCTTTCCGGCTTCGATGAGAAACGCACCAACCTCAGCGACTACGCAGGAATCGCGCGTCGCCACCCGGTAGCTGCCGCAGCCTTCGCTGTCTTCCTGATTTCGCTTATCGGGATTCCGTTCACGGCGGGCTTCTTTGGCAAGTTTTACGTCTTCACCGCCGCGCTCAACTCCGGCAACGCTTGGCTGGCGGTCATCGGTCTGCTGAACAGTGGCGTGGCCGCGTTCTACTATCTGCGCCTGCTGGCGCAGATGTATATGGTGACTGAAGAGCAGACTGTCGCGCCTGACAATGTGCATGCGCGCCCCGCCTTTGTTCTGGGAGTGGCGATACTCGTGCTGGCCGTGTTTGCGCTGGGTATCTTTCCCAATCGGGCGCTGCGGCTGGCGCGCGCGGGAGCGGCCACGTTCGCGGCACAAGCAACCGCCGCTCAAAACATATCGGCGGCGGTGCTGCCACGCTAGAGCAGTTCTCCAGATGCCATGGAGTGAGAACGTCATCCTGAGCGAAGCGAAGGATCCCCGTATTACGGAGGAATGCCAATACAGAGGTCCTTCGCTTCGCTCAGGATGACGAGCTTTCTTGCACCCGCACTCTACACCAATAGGTGAACCGCTCTAGTCTGTGCAAAAAAAAGTAAACGGCCCCCGCGATGGAGGCCGTTTTTATTTATCGGGAATGCGGGTCCGCTTATTTCACCTTGAACAGAATGATGGCGAACGTGAACAGGGCCAAAGACTCAATAAAGGCGAGGCCGAGCACGAGGAACAGGAATATCCCTGGACGCGCTCCCGGATTGCGCGCAAGCGCTCCGGTGGCGGGACCGACAACAAGGCCTTGTCCAATTCCGCAAAGTCCAGAAGCAATGGCCATCGAGATGCCCGCGGCCAGTGGCACCATGCTGTTGCTGGACGAGCCAGCGGCCTGAGCGAACGCTGGAACGGCCATGCAGAGGACCGACAGCGTCATAAAAACATTTTGTAACGTACGCATCATAATCTCCAAAGCCTCCGTTAGATTTTTCTGTCAGTGTGTGGCGGGTGCTCACCTTACTGGCGCCCTCCACGCTCACAGGTCATGCAACTGGAGTGGAAGCGCGACTCCAGTTGAAACTGTTTTCACGGCCAGTGTCATGACCGCACAAGAAACCGAAAATCAATGCTCGTGGGCGGTGGCCAACCCCACATAGATCGTAGCCAGCAACATAAACACATAGGCCTGGATCAGAGAAACTCCCAAATGCAGCCCCAGAAAGACCACAGGCAAAGCAAATGGAAACAAAGAGAAAAATATCAGCGTCAGCAGGTCGCTGGCAAACATATTGGCGAATAGACGCAGGGTGAGGGAGAGGACGCGCGCGATATGCGAGATGATTTCAATCGGCAGCATCAACGGTGCAATCCACCAAACTGGACCTAAAAACTGCTTGAAGTATCCCGCCTTGTTCTCTTTCAGTCCCTGCCAGTGGTAATAGGCGAAGGTCAGGAGAGCAAGCCCTAGCGGGACCTCCGGACTGGCTGTTGCCGTGTCCACGTCCGGCAACAGACCCAGCAGATTGTTTACCACAACAAACAGAAGAATCGTAGTGATAAATGGAAGAAATACGCGGTACTTGTCTCCAATGATCGGTTCGGACTGGTTGGTGACAAACTCTTCCAACATCTCTGCCAGTTGTTGCGCGACTCGTGGCTTTTCCACCTGTAGGGAAAGTCGCACGATGACGAAGAAACTCAACAGCAACAAAACTGCCAGCAGTTCCATGGTAAAAACGCCATCGATGGGCGCGGCGGGGTCGATCGGCGGATGGCCGACCCAGTTCAGCAGGCGCGTCACCGGGACAGCCAGCAACAGATTCAGCAGGTGGGCAAGGAAATGTTGAAGCGGCATTGCTCGTACTTTCTTTCGATGTCGTTAGAGTGTTGCGAAACGGCTAGTTACGGGCCATCAAGCGGGCAGCCTCGAAGAGCAGGGCAAGAAGCGAAATCGCCAACCCTGCCAGCAGTGCGTAAATCGAGCCATGCAAACTATTAAGACTAGCATATAGCAGCACACCTGCAAGGGCCAAACGCAGGAAAAACATCACCAGAACGCGACCCATCGGTTTGGGCGCGCGGCCCTCTTCCATCCGGGACATCATGGCGGAAAGAAGCTGTAGCCACTCGAAAATTCCCGTAGCGGAGATCGCAGTGCCGATCAGGAACATCAGCCACGTCTGCCAACCCAGCCACACCCACAGAACAGGCGTCGCCACCAGCACAACAGCACCGGCCAGCTTGAGCGCGCGGAGCAGTGTGCGGCGTATATCGTCTTCCGTAAAGTCGGTCAAAATTTTGGTCGGCGGCATAAAAGTTGGTGGGCTGTTGCTATTTTACTTGGCTTGCTTGTCGTCACTGCGATTGGCATGGTTCGCCACCCGAACGATTTGGACAAATCCCGCGACCGCACCTAGAACCAGCCCTAAAATGCTGATCCACGACTGATGCATTTTATGGTCCAGCCAATCCCCCAGTCCCCAGCCGATGATGGTCGAAAGCGGCACAGCAAGCGCGATCTGCACCATCGACTCCGCACGCACAAATCCGCGCAGCACTTCTTTGCGGTCGTTGCCGTCATTTGCCGATTGTGGCGTCATCTGTTTCGTGCCAGTCCTTCGTAAGCCTACAGCAGTCTTCGCCCCTTAACCAAACAAGCAGGAATACGGGGTGTTCTCCGGCCACATATCAATCGATTAAGCGCAACATTTCTTTCGGTTTTACGTTTTTATAGGCAGAAGTTCAGACAGATGCAATACTCTGAATCTCAGAGCCACAGGAAATTTAGAACGGGTTTGTAAGGGAGGTTGGTTATGCGTTTCCTAAGGTATATCGCAGTACTCAGCGCCATACTGTTACCGGCGGCCTGTTCCCACGCGCAAGTATCCTTTAGCATCGGGGTTGGCGCTCCGGTTTATGCGCCTCCGGCCTGCTCCTACGGCTATTACAACTATTATCCCTATGCATGTGCTCCTTATGGATACTATGGTCCACAATGGTTTCAGGGCGGCGTCTTCATTGGAGCGGGACCCTGGTTTCGTGGCGGCTACGGGTATGGAGGCGGCTGGTACGGAGACGGAGAAGGCGATGGCTGGGGGGAGCACGGCGGCTGGGGGGATGGTGGCGGCTGGGGCGATCGTGGTGGCTGGGGTGATCGAGGCGGTTGGGGGCATGGACGTGGAGACTTCGCGCGTGGGCGTGTTGCTTATGGCCGCGATTTCCACGGCGGCGGTGGCTACCACGGTGGACGCGGCGGTGGTGGGTTCCACGGTGGCGGACATGGCGGCGGTGGATTCCATGGTGGTGGACACGGTGGTGGACGCTGATAGTTCTTTGCTCTCGAATGGAATGCTCGAAGTGGCTGCCAGTTCCATGCTGGCAGCCACTTTTCTTTGAGCGAGTACTTTAGCAGTCATCGTAGATATGGGTGCCCCACCTTCGCCCTTCGATTTCGCTCAGGGTAAACTCCGCGAAGGTGCGGAGTGCTACAGCAACATGTAGGCGGACGGCCACAGCCTCTATACTGTCAATGCATCCAGCCCATCGTTTCTAAAGGAACAACCGCGTGTACGAATCAGAATTTGAACGAAGCGTCTTCGATCTTCGCCGCGAAAAAATTGCACAAATTGAAGCTCTAGGGCAGCCAGCATACCCGAACAGCTTTGCCGCAACGCATACCCTCGCAGCAATTCGCGCAGCGTATGACGCCGTCACCGGCGAAGCGCTGGAGCAGACCCGCGTCCAGGTCGCCGTGGCAGGACGCATCATGGCGATTCGCGCGCAGGGTAAGGCGGGATTCGCCGTGCTACAGCAAAATGGCGAGCGCCTGCAAATTTACGTGCGTATGGATGCGGTCGGCGAGCAGGGTTTTCAGTTGTACAAGCTGCTCGACATGGGCGACCACATCGGCGTCGCGGGCTACCTGTTCCGCACCCGCACCGGCGAGCTGACCATTCACGCCGATTCTCTCACCTTCCTGTCGAAGGCCATGCTGCCGCTGCCGGAAAAGTATCACGGCCTGGCCGATGTCGAGCTGCGCTATCGCCAGCGCTATGTCGATCTGTTCATGAACGCGGACGTGCGCGAGGTCTTCGTCAAACGCGCCGCCGTTTTGCGCGCCCTGCGCAAGTTCTTCGATGCTCGCGGCTATCTGGAAGTGGAAACGCCGATGATGCAGCCCATCGCCGGAGGCGCGATGGCGAAGCCCTTCACCACGCACCACAATGCGCTCGATATCGACCTTTTCCTACGGATTGCGCCGGAGTTGTATCTGAAGCGGCTCGTCGTCGGCGGACTGGACCGCGTGTATGAGATCAATCGTAATTTTCGCAATGAAGGCATTTCCACCCAGCACAATCCTGAGTTCACCATGCTGGAGTTCTATCAGGCGTATGCCAACTACCACGACCTGATGGACCTGACGGAAGAGCTAGTCCAGTTCGTCGCCATGGAAGTGAACGGCACGACCCAGACCACCTTCAATGATGTCGAAATCGATCTCGGCAAGTGGCAACGATTCACCATGCGCGAAGCGATTATTGAATTTTGGCCGGAAGATAAATTTGGCGCACGCCCAGAAATGAGTGACTTTTCCAGCCTTGAAGCCATGCAAAAGCTAATTGAAGAAGTCTGCACAATGTCCAAGCAGATCGAAAAATCTAATTTGCCTCAAGGCATGAAGCCAGGCGACCACTATTCCGTATACACGAGAAGTAAACTTGATCGCATTTTCTGGGAGGATATCCAACTTAGAATCAAGGGTGAACAGTTGGGAAAGATTGTCGCAGAAATATTTGAAGCCGTCGCTGAAGAACACCTCATCCAGCCCACCATCATCTACGACTTCCCTCTCGCCGTCTCGCCGCTGTCGAAGCAAAAGCCGGACGAGCCCGATTGGGTCGAGCGCTTCGAGTTCTACATTGGCGGCTTCGAGCTGGGCAATGCATTCAGCGAATTGAACGATCCTGTCGAGCAGCGCAAGCGCTTCGAGCAGCAGCTTGGCGAACGCGAGCGTGGCGACGCCGAGGCCCATGCGATGGATGAAGATTATGTGCGCGCCCTCAGCTTCGGGCTGCCTCCCACCGGCGGCGAAGGCATTGGCATCGACCGTCTGACGATGGTCCTCACCGGCTCGCGCTCCATTCGCGACGTGATCCTGTTCCCGTTGATGCGTCCACAGGCGAAAGATGAGGACATACCGGACTCACCGCCATCCACCTAAAAGCATTTCTCCAGTTGGTGTAGAGTGCAGATACAAGACGGTTCGTCATCCTGAGCGGAGCGAAGGACCTCTGTATTACGGAGGATAGCCAATGCAGAGATCCTTCGCTCCGCTCAGGATGACGGCTTTCGCTATATAGCAACTGTAAAAATGCGCTAAATGCAAACGAACACGGTTGTACTTCCATGTGGCGCAGCCAGCCATTTCCGGGCATACTAAAGCCAATTCCCTTTGGCTGAGGTTTCCCCCGCTCATGTCCCGGACTTGCATGCTGACTCTGTTGTTGCTGCCTTTTGTCGCCAACTCGGCGCGCGCCAGCAAAAAGACCTGCATCGTTCCAAACGAGACTCTGGCGCATATCAACAAAAGCGTCTGTGTCACAGCGCATGTCTATCGCGTGGTAGATGCGGCGAATGGCACGCATTTTCTGGACGTATGCAGCCCCAAGACCTCCGACATCGACTGCCATTTTTTTGTGGTCAGCTTCAGCAAAGATGAAAAATCCGTAGGCGATCTTCAGACCCTCGTCAACCAGACCATCCATATTCGCGGGACGGTCCACACTGTCCAGGGTCGCGCGGACATTGTATTGAGCAGCAAGCAGCAGCTCCACGGCGGCAAGGAGAAATTTCATCCGAATCCGCAACTGGTCAAGAGCTTTTCCGCGGAGAATGGCGGGCAGGCCTTCAACGCAAAGAACGGAACGATGGGCCAGCACGGCGTGCATTTTCACCATCGCGGCAATTGATTTGCGCAATTACCACAGCGGGCCAGCGTGTCGTCGCAACTCTTTTAGCGGATAGAGCGTGCCGCGCCATAACACTCCGCCACGCCAGAGCACTAACAGCATCGAGCGTACAAGCGTAATCAAAAAAAGCAGCGTAGCGACGGGAAAAAGAGCCAGATACAGCGGCAAAATGTGAGTCTGCTTCCAATAGCGCAGGTTCAACATCAGCAATCCAATCAGCGTGACCAGACCGGCCCAGCGCGCTGCGCCCGGGACCGCAAGCGCAAGAAATGGCGTCAGGCAAAGACCGGCCAGGCCCACGCACGCCAGAAGCAACAGCGGCACTCGAAAACGAAATACAGCAAATAAGTTCTTGGTAAGGTTTTCAAGAATGCCCCAGGCGCTGTCCGCCCAGCGAATGCGGAGCAGATTTTTTCCAAACGCCACTCGTTGCGCGTAACCCGCCTGCTTCACGCGATACCCGAATCGCATATCATCCAGCACTTCCATCCGCAGCGCTGTGTATCCGTCCAGCTTGTCGTATACAGACCTGCGGACCATGTTGAACGCACCCACGCCGACATAGTCCCGCGTGGCCTTTGGGTCGGCAATCTTCCATGGGCGTGCCGCCAGCGCGGAGACGCTTTGAAAAAATGCAATCAGCATCTTTTCCGCCCAGCAGAT
>JAKAYS010000078.1 GCA_021826695.1 Acidobacteriota bacterium
AGATTTCTGCATGTGCAGATTGGTCCCTTCGCGAACACCGAGCAGGCGCAATCCATGCGACACAAGGTAATGGCGAATGGCTATCATGCCTTGTTGAAGCCTGTCTCCTAGAGCATTTTCGCTTAGAGCATTAACGTTCGGGGAAAGAGTTATGCTCTCCCACCCTAGCCGCAAAAGAACGCGGCTAGGATGGGGCACCCCAAGTTTTGTTCACACTTGACCTGAAAATGCTCTAACGAGAACTTCCCGAAAGCGGTCAGGTTCGCATCCACTCCGGCAGGCCAAGCGCTATCGAATCTCGCACAGCGAACATGAGTTCTTCCCGGGTCGCGTAGTCTTTGGCGTGTATTGGCGGATGAAAGTGAACGTGTGCGTTTCCGGGCATGATCTTCAGGCTGCCTTTGCGCATCATGGCTTCTGTGCCGAAAATAGATATGGGGATAATGGGTGCGTCTGTTTGCTGCGCCAGATAGAAAGGCCCTTTCTTAAAGGGAAGCAACTGGCCGGTGCTGGAGCGTGTGCCCTCTGGAAAGCTGGTGATGTGTACACCGGAAGCGAGCACCTTGGAGCCACGCTCAATGCTCTCTCGCGCGCTGTCGCGCCCTTTATTGCGCTCGACGGGCACGAAACCGGCCATGCCCATGGCCACGCCGATCAATGGAATTTTCATCAGGACTTTCTTGACAAAAAACGCGGTGCGTCCGGGGATGAGGGACAAAAGTATCGGCGGGTCCAGGTTGGAGACGTGGTTCGCCATAAAGATGCAGGACTGATTTGCTGGGATACTCTCTAAACCTTCTGCGTGTATCTGGATGCCTGCCAGACGAACTCCAGTTCCTGCAATCCACCGGGAAAAACGATAAAGAAATGTAATGTCTCCGGTGATCAGCGTCCAGGGAAAGCCGAGCAATGCTGCAATCGGAGAGAAGGCAGTATAGAAGAGAAAAATTTTGATCGCTGGAATCATGATGCGACGATGGTCCCTGTTGCGTAACCTCGGTTGTTCCCATGACGAGCGCGCAGTTGTTCGGGAAGCTTTTGATAGATACCGTCAAAGCCCCCATTGGAGAGGACTGCAACCACGTCGCCGCGCTGTAGATGGTCGTTGAGATAGTCGATAATGGCGGTAATGTCCGGTAGCTGGCGCGCGGATTTGCCTTCGTTTTGCAGTGCCTGCACCACATGCTCTGGATGCATGACCTGTTCCGGCGGAACATTGCTGGCCTGATACACCGCTGCCAGAATCACCTGGTCCGCCAACGCGAGACTTTCCGTCAGTTCCCGCTCGAAAATATTGCGCCGCAGGGTATTCGAGCGCGGCTCAAGCACCGCCCAAAGTCTCGCACCAGGATACTGCAATCGCAATGCGCGGATCGTCTCGCGGATCGCTGTCGGGTGATGGGCGAAATCATCAATCAAAGTGATGCCATCGATTTCCGCGATGACTTCCAGCCGCCGCTTGACGCTGCGAAAGGAGCGCAGCGCTTCACGAATTGCTTCAGGGGGAACTCCCTGGCCAGCAGCGAGCGCGGCTGCCGCCGTTGCGTTGAGTACATTGTGTTCGCCGACGACGGGCATTTCGACCTCCAGCCACGGAATGCCGTTTTGTTCAATACGCCAGTGACTGCGATGGTCCTGAATCGAAAGGTCCTGAATGCGCCAGTAAGAATCCTGTGCAAACCCGTAGCGCTCGACCGGGCAGAAGGCGCGCGAGACGCACTCCGTCACGTTGCTTGAACCATCGAAGGCAACAATGCGCCCGCGCCTCGGTACGAGATTTACCAGACGCCTGAACGCAGTTTTTACCGCCTCCAGGTCGGCGTAAATATCGGCGTGGTCGAACTCGACATGGGTCAAAATCAGTGCATCTGGAAAGTAGTGAAGAAACTTTGGGCCTTTATCGAAAAAGGCTGTGTCATATTCATCGCCCTCCAGTATGAAAGGCCGTGTATTTCGCAGCGCAAAGCTGGAAGAAAAATTTTCCGCAATCCCGCCAATCAAAAACGAGGGAGAAAAATCGGGGTTATTATGCGCGGCAGTTTCATATATCCATGCCAGCATACTGGTGGTCGTCGTCTTGCCATGCGTTCCGGCAACAACGAGGGACTCACGGCCCATAAGAAATTCTTCGTAGATTACCTGGGCCAGCGAGGAAAACGGAATGCGTTGGTCGAGGACAAATTCCAATTCAGGA
Source organism: Acidobacteriota bacterium (assembly GCA_021826695.1). Classification (GTDB taxonomy): domain Bacteria; phylum Acidobacteriota; class Terriglobia; order Terriglobales; family Acidobacteriaceae; genus JAKAAZ01. Next base: position 2,195 of record JAKAYS010000078.1, read on the forward strand.
TTGCCACGCGAAATAGCGTTTCCGACAATGACCAAGTCGGGACGCGGATCGAGGTTTTTTTCTGCAAACGGCTGGGCGATTGGAATTTTCAGTTGCTCCAGCAGATTGGACATCGGCGGATACGCAGCTTTGTCCGACCCCGTCACGCGCCAGCCGCGCAACTGCAAAAGGCCAGCAAGCGAGGCCATGGCGCTGCCACAAATGCCGATCATATGAACATGCCTGGCAGGATGGGTCACTTGGCTCCTGCATTTTCCGCGCTGCATGTAACTGCCGGTTCGGTGAATCGGAGTGTGGGCGTTTCCGTCAGGTCGAGTTCACAGGCCACGCCAATCGGCAGAGTAATGTTGCGCTCCGTGACGTGGCCAGAGCGCAGGCCAATCGCAATCGGCCCGGAAAAATCTGCGAGCGCGCGCAGTATGACTGCGTCCAGCAAATCTTCCGCTGCGCCTGGCTGCACGCAGTCCTTCATCTGGCCGAAGACGATGCCGCGCACAGGATTGAGTTTTCCGGCCAGACGCAACTGCATCATCATGCGATCGATTTGATACGGCTTGGCGCCGACATCTTCAAAAAACAATACCGTATTTTCTGTTTTGACTTCATACGGAGTGCCGAGAGAAGCGACCAGCATCGACAGGCATCCGCCATAAAACTTCCCTTCTGCGCGGCCTGTCCGAAGGACGCGCAAACCAGCGTTCGGGCCAAGTTCCCAGGGCCGATCCTGTGACAGCGCCGATTGCCAGCTTGGAATGTCCACGCCATTCTCTCGTGCAAAATCTCCCGCGGACATCGGCCCATGAAAGACCACCAGCCCGGTCGCATCGTGCAGCCAGGTTTGCAGGCTGGTGATGTCGCTGCATCCGACCAGCACTTTCGGGTTGCGGCGGACCAGTTCGAGGTCGAGTCCAGCAAGCAATTCGACCGATCCGTAACCGCCGCGGTTACATATAATGGCGCGCACACCTGGATCGGCAAAAGCTGCATGTAAATCTTCAAGGCGTTGCTCTGGCGAGCCTGCGGAGTATTGCCCATAGCGCGCCAGCGCATTGCTTCCCAACTCTGGCCGATAGCCGATCTTGCGCATGGCTTCCATGCCGATATTTACTTTTTGCGGGTCGAACCAACTGGCAGGAGAAACAAGGCGCACTCCGTCCCCGCTCAGCAGTGCTGGCGGGCGTATCGCAACGGGGTGGCGCGCGATCACGGTCATAGGAGAAAGCATTCCCCTTGCGCGATGATTTCCGCAGGCCCAGTCAAGCGCAGGCTGGCGCTGTTGTTGGGCCACTCGACGGTCTGCTCTCCGCCTTCTGCGATGACAGTGAGAGACCGGGCCACGCCGCGCGCATGCATACTTGCGGCAGCCGAGGCTGAGCTCCCTGTGCCAGAGGATTGTGTTGGCCCTACGCCGCGCTCGTAAATGCGAAATGCAATGGTATTTGTATCTATCACACGCACAAATTCAACGTTTGTACCTTTTGGGAAGCTTGCATGTCCACAGATTTCTTCGCCAACCTGCTGCCAGGTATGGCCAAAACAAGCGAAAGTTTCATCATCGACGAAAATGACGAAGTGCGGATTTCCGATGGAGACCGCAAGGCCCGCAACGCTTGTTCCATCTTTCAATGCGATCGTTTTGGTCTCGACGCGTGGAACTCCCATCTCGGTTGCGATGCGATAGCGGGGATGGTCGCGTTCCACGATGCGGCAGTGGCGAACGCCAGCATGAGTGCGGAGAGATATCTCGTCTACATCCTCTTGCTGCGCCAGATAGGCGGCGACGCAGCGAGTTCCATTGCCAGAGATTTCCGCCTCCGATCCATCCGCATTGAAGAGACGAATCGCAAAGCCGCCGTTGTCGCCCAGCGTGAGATATTCGACGCCATCCGCGCCCACACCGGTGTTGCGCGAACACAGCGTCTGCGCGACTCTAGAGTAGCGGCCCTGCTCCAAAGGCTCGTCGATGATCAAAAAGTCATTCCCACAGGCATGCGCCTTCACAAAGCGGATCATTGCACCTCCTGTGACACGGAATTTTTCTCCTGCGTCCGCAAAACGTAACGCCTGCCCTGAATGGAATACTGCCCGCTCAAAACGCGTGCAATGGCCTCAGGATAAGCGATATGCTCCTGTTCCAGAATGCGCGCGGAGAGCTTCGCTTCGTCGTCTCCATCCATTACAGGCACAACGCGTTGCAGGACGATGACGCCGTGGTCCAGTTGCTCATCGACAAAATGCACCGTGCATCCTGTGACGCCGACGCCATACTGGAGTGCCTGACGTTGCGCATCGAGTCCGGGAAACGCAGGCAGCAGGGAAGGATGAATATTCAAAATGCGCTGGGGAAAAGCAGCGACGAACTCCGGCGACAGCAGACGCATATACCCGGCGAGGCAGACCAACTCCACTTCATGCTCCCGTAGGCAGGCGAGGATTTCAGCATCCTGCTCGGCGCGCTTGCGGCCGTTTGCTTCGATGACATGCGCAGCCAGGCCACGGGCGCGCGCGGCTGCAATTCCGGGAGCGTCGGCTTTATTGGAAACGACAACGGCAATTTTTGCGTTGGGCAGCTTGCCGTGCGCAATCGCATCCGCGATGGCCAGAAAATTGGAACCACGACCTGAGAGAAGAATGCCAAGACGCGTCATGGTGCGATCAGTTGTACAGGACCCTGCGGTCGCCTTTGACGACCTTGCCAATTACGGAGTGGGGCTCGCAGGCGCGGTCCAGCAGAGACTTGACCCGTTTGTATTTATCCACCGGAACGACGCAGATCATACCGATGCCCATGTTGAAGGTACGCAACATTTCTTCCTGCTCCACATTGCCCAGCGCCTGCAGGTGCTCAAAAATAGGCAGCACTGGCCAGGAGCCGAGTTCAATCGCGCAGGAAACATTTTTCGGCAGAATACGCGGCAGATTCTCCGTGATGCCGCCACCGGTAATGTGCGCCATGCCGACCACCAGGTCCGCCGCCGTCAGTTTACGGATGATGTTCAGATAACTGCGGTGCGTCTTCATCAGCGCGACACCGGCCTTCTCGCGCAGCTCATTCACGTAATGGTCCGGGGTGTACTTTGCCACCTGAAAAAACAGTTTGCGGGCCAGCGAGTAGCCGTTGGTGTGCAACCCTGTGGAAGGCAGGCCAATGAGCAGGTCTCCCGGTCGAATGCCGGCGCCAGTGATGATTTTTTCACGTTCCACCACGCCGACGATAAACCCGGCAAGATCATATTCTCCCTCGGCATAAAAGCCGGGCATCTGCGCGGTTTCGCCGCCGATGAGGGCACAGCCATTGGCGCGGCACGCATCCGCCATGCCGGAGACGACCTTCTCCGCCGCTTCGCCGTCCAGCTTGCCGGTGGCCAGATAATCCAGAAAAAACAGTGGCGTCGCGCCTTGTACGGCAATGTCATTCACGCAATGGTTCACCAGGTCGGCGCCCACCGTGTGGTGCATGTTCATCTCGAACGCAATCTTCAGCTTGGTCCCGACACCGTCTGCGCTGGAAACCAGCACGGGATTTTTATAGCGCGCGGTATCCAGCTTGAAGAGACCGCCAAAGCCGCCAATTTCGCTGAGCACATGCTTGTTGAAGGTACGTTGGGCCAGGTATTTAATGCGTTGTTTGATGCGGTCGGCGCTGGAAACATCCACGCCCGCATCGGCGTAGGTAAGGGCGGGAGTTCGCTTGGGAAAAGGCTTGCTGGGCACGGGCGTCGCGTTCCAAATTTTGCAGGATTCCGGCGGGCCAGATGTCCCCATCCCACGTACCATGCAGCCACTACATGGTACGCACAGAAGGAAAGCCATCCTTGCCGGGAAGCATCAGTGTAGCATCGCGGCGTCGAGTGCAAACTTCTATACTGGTAGGGATGCCTCGATCGCTCGAACGTTCCCGCCAATTACAGCAGCGCGCAGAGAAATTCTTACCCGGTGGGGTGGACTCGCCGGTGCGCGCCTTCCGTGCCGTCGGCGGCAATCCGCCTCTTATTGTTCGCGCCGAAGGGGCTTATTTGTGGGACGCGGACGGGAATCGCTACCTGGACTATTTCGGCTCCTGGGGGCCAATGATTCTGGGCCACGCCGCCCCGCATGTGGTGCGCGCGGTGCAGGAGGCTGCGGCGCGCGGGACCAGCTTTGGCGCTTCGACGCCGACTGAAGCCGACCTGGCGGAGATGGCGCATGGCGCGTTTCCGTCGGTGGAAATGCTGCGTTTCGTTAGCTCCGGGACGGAAGCCACGATGTCGGCCATTCGCCTGGCGCGCGCGTTTACCGGGCGCAAGTTCTTCATAAAATTCGAGGGCTGCTATCACGGTCACGCCGACGCTCTGCTGGTCAAGGCTGGCTCTGGCGTGGCGACGCTGGGCATTCCCGGCTCGGCAGGCGTGCCGGAGGAAACCATCCAGCACACGTTGGCGCTGCCCTACAACGATGTGGCTGCGGTGGAGGAGGCTTTCGCGCGCTATCCGGAGAAAATTGCCTGCGTTATCGTCGAGCCGGTGGTGGGCAACGCAGGCTGCATTCCGCCGAATCCGGGATATCTCGAAGCCCTGCGAGAAATTACCCGGCGGGAAGGCGCGCTGCTGATTTTCGATGAAGTGATGACGGGCTTTCGGCTGGCGCTGGGCGGCGCACAGGAACTCTACGGCATCCAGCCGGACATGACGTGCCTGGGCAAGATACTCGGCGGTGGCCTGCCGTGCGGCGCGTTTGGTGGCCGAGCGGAGATCATGCGGATGCTGGCGCCGCTAGGCCCGGTGTATCAGGCGGGTACGCTGAGCGGCAATCCGCTGGCCATGGCTGCGGGCATCGCCACGGTGGGGCATCTGATCGAGCATCGCGATACCGTTTATGCGCAGTTGGAGAAGACCTCTGCCGCCGTAGCGGAAGGAGTGGCCAAAATTGCCCGCGACACTGGGGTTTCCGTCACGACGAACCGCGTCGGCTCCATGTTTACCTGGTTTTTTACCGGCGATGCGGTGACAGACTACGCCAGTGCCTCACGCTCCGACACCGCCCAGTTTGCCGCATTCCATCGGGCCATGCTGGATGCCGGAGTGTGGTTGCCACCCTCCCAGTTTGAGGCGGCGTTTCTCGGCATAGCGCATGGGGACGAAGAGATTGCTGTGACGCTCGCAGCGGCAAAACAGGCGATGGCAGCAGTGCAGGAATTACCCTCGGCTTGTCCGCGCCCACCCACCTTTGTGGCATAAGGATGTGATCCGGACAGGGCCACTTACATGGCTTTCTTGTGCGCGTTCATATACTCGCGCAACGCAGCATTCATGCGACTTTGATAGCGCTTGCCTGTGCTCTTGAAGAAGGCCAATACATCGGCGTCCAGCCGCACGGTAAGTTGCCGCTTGTTCTCCGACTGGACCAGGGCACCGGGACGTGTCCAGGTCATATTTATCTGCGATGGTGCATCGCTATAGTCAATGCCTTCGTCCTTGATAGACCGCAATCGAGATTTTTGCTCAGGCGTGAGTTGCGGCAGTTTCGCTGCGCTCAGGTGATGTTTAACGGTTCCAGTATGCTTCTCGTTCATGTCGATCCGCCCTCCTCGCAGAAATCCACGCCTCTGGCGTGACGAACTCGCACACTTCGCCGCGCTGGGCGAAATCAGTTTTCCAGTGAGAGATCAGTTTGTCCGTCGCGGCGACGGTGTGGCGACGGTCTTGTCCGATGCTGGCTTGTCCGCCATCGTGCAGCAGAGCATTTGTCGCGTAGCCATGTTGCCGATTCCCACGGAAGCCGCGCAGAACATTTTGCGCGACCGCTTCGGCGGTGGTCGGCTTCCAGTCGTACCCCATGGCATTCCACAGGACCGGCGTCAGGCCCAGTTCGCGGGCGGCGCGCAGCACGTATGGCCGCCGTCCTCCATGGGGCGGACGAAACCAGTGGACAGGCTGGCCCAGCGCATCTTCCAGCGCGGCGTTGCAGTCCCGCAATTGCTGCCGGACAACGCTTGGGGGGCGCACCAGCAGCAAGGGATGCGTCATCGTATGGTTGCCAATCAGGTGCCCTGCGGCGGCCACCGCCCGCGCAATCTCCGGACGTTGGCGGACGAACTGGCCGATCATAAAAAAAGTTGCGCGAACCTTGTGCTTCGCCAGCACCTCCAGCAGTCGATATGTGTCGGGGGCATTCGGTCCGTCGTCGTAGGTCAAGGCAATTTGATGGGGATTTTTTGCAGCGATCATGCAGCGTCCAAAGATCTGCGAGGTCGGCCACATTCCCGCGTAGGCGTAGCCTCCGGCAGCCAGGACACTGGCCGCCCCCACAGCGAGTTCTGTCGTAAATGCTGGAGAGAATCCGTGCATGAGCATTCGACTTTGAGTGTACCGAAAGTGATGGTAACGAGGGGTATTCGAGAAGTATCGAACATCCGGCTTGTGAAGTAGGCGCGCAAATGATATCTTCGTTTTTCATTCGCTAAAGCGAAATATAGGAGAAGATATGGCCCACTTGTTCGAAGCCCCACATTCCATCGCCATTGAAGGCCCGATCCGCGCGGGCAAGTCCACGCTGGCCGCGTTGCTGGCGGAAAAAATCGGTGGTCGATGCATTGCCGAGCCGCAGCAAAACCCTTTTCTTGGTCGCTTTTATCGTGGCGAAAAAAGCGCAGCATTTTCCGCGCAGATGTGGTTTCTGATGGCCCGCTATGAACAGATGTGCGCCGCAGCCGAGCAGGACGCAAAGTCCGGCAAGCGGGCTCCCGTCGTCACCGACTATCTTTTCGAAAAAGACAAACTGTTTGCCTGCCTAAACCTTTGCGACGACGAACTGGCCCTCTACAACCGCCAATACGAATATTTCCGCGATCAGTTGCCGACGCCGGACCTGGTGATTTACCTCCAGGCTTCGCCACAGGTACTGCGGACGCGGCTACAGCACAAAGGCATCGCGGACGAACGGATGATTTCCGGCGATTACCTCGAACAGGTCGTGCAGGCATACGAGCATTTTTTCTTCCATTACACGGCCAGCGATCTGCTGGTCGTCAACACCGACGAGATCGACTTTGTCGAAAACAACCAGGACCTGCAATCGTTGCTGCGACGGCTGACGGAACCCGTCCATGGCACCCAGTATTTTCTCCCGCTGGGCAGTGGAGATGGCGGTAAGCATCGGAAGTTGCTGCGCTGGGACCGGACGCAGACGCCTACGCTGCGCTCGCTGGCGCATGGCTTTGGGCCGGGAATTTTGCAGGCCGCGCAAAGGCTTCGCAGGGCTTGGTAACGTATGGGCTTCCGCAGATACGGCTTCCAGCAGGTCATATCACGTTAGAATCGAATGAAACCGTGGGCAGACCCTATACATTTACATTGCGAGGCACTCGTCCGCTTATCTTCACAACGCTGCTGGGTGGGATGCTTGGTTGGGGTGGACAAGCGCAGTCGGCCTTGATCCAATCTATTCCGATCCAATCTATTCCGATCCAATCATCTGCCACGCCCTCGTCTTCTGAAGCCGCAGTTCCGGTGGTGAACATTCCACAGCAGGTTGCCGCTGGGCAGTCCGTCCAGGAAAACTTGCCGGGTACGCCTGGCCAGCAGAAGGCTGACCCTCAATCTGGCGCAAGCATTTACGGAACGGCGACGGACCCTAATGGAAATGTCGTTGTGGGCGCTCTGGTCACGCTTGAGATCGAGGCCTCAAAGACGAAACGCACCCTGCTCACAGACGGCGCGGGGGCTTTTGACTTCACCGGTCTCCAGGCGGGAACGTTCCGAATCGCAATCGCTTCCAGTGGATTTGCAGACTGGGTAGGCCCCAGGATTGTTTTGGCCGCTGGGGAGAACTACGAGGTTCCGCAGATTACCCTGCGGATAGGGTCGGCAAATACGAGCGTACAAGTGGTTTTCTCCCGGCATGATCTGGCCGAAGAGCAGGTAAAAGCGGAAGAGAAACAGCGCGTGCTCGGCGTGTTCCCCAACTTCTACATCAGTTATGTCTGGAATGCGGAACCATTGACCACGAAACAAAAGTTTCAGCTCGCATGGAGGACATCGATCGATCCAGTCACTTTTGCGATCTCCGGCATTATCGCGGGGATTGAGCAGTGGCAGAACTATTTCAGTGGGTATGGCCAGGGAAGCGAGGGGTATGCGAAGCGTTTTGGCGCTTCCTATGGCGACGCTTTTATCGGCACCATGATCGGCGGCGCAATTCTCCCTGCGGTCCTTCATCAGGACCCGCGGTACTACTACAAAGGCACAGGGAGTGTCTGGTCAAGGTCGCTCTATGCTATTTCCACTGTGGTCATCACCAAGGGTGACAACGGGCGTTGGCAGCCAAACTATTCCAACGTGCTCGGCAATCTGGCGGCGGCCGGAATCTCGAATACCTATTATCCTCCGGGCGATCGAACTGGGGCCCAGGTGACAATCGACAATGCGCTGATCGGTACGGCTTCAGGCGCAGTCAGCGCCTTGCTACAGGAGTTTCTGATTAAAAAAATCTCGCGCGGGGTACCGTCCTCGTCGAGTGTCCAGCCGACGTCCAGTGTCCAGCCGACGTCCAGTGTCCAGCCGACGCCCAGTGTCCAGCCGACGCCCAGTGTCCAGCCGACGCCCAGCGTCCAGCCTTAGAATCTCCCACCGGTTCTTTTCAAAATCTTTCTACTCCGCAGGTATTACCAGGTATTGCTCGATCTTGCCATCCGGCATCCGGTAGGTAGTTAGGTACACATGCGTCTTCGGAAAAGAAACGTCGTACATGCGAAAGGTCATGCCGCCGCGTAGCTCGTCCTTAATCTGCCGAAAATCGAGCGGAGCACCCAGCGGCTTCAGGCTCGATGCAAAATCGCCAATGGCCTGCGCATCGAAATACGCGTTGCAGTTTTCCGTGAACAACGCGCGGTCGATCTTGCCGTTCTGCAAGCCGAGAAAAATTTGCTGCGCCTGGTCTTTGCTCTGCTTCGCCGCGCTCGGAGGCAACCCAGCCAGCAGCGCGGCCAGCTTGCCTGCAATGGCGCTGGCTGCGCCGACTGCTTCCTGGTTCGTCAGCACGGCAATCGCGACCTTGTCCTGCGGAAGGACCATGTTTTCGGTGGTAAATCCGGAGACCTCGCCGCTATGCGAAATTACCGGATGCCCCTGGCGATTCCTCACCTCGACTCCCAGTCCATAATGGGTGTCCTGCCCATTCTTTAACTTCACGCCGGTAAACATTTGCCGATAGGAGGCTGGTTGCAACAAGGATTGATTCATCATACTGATGTCCCACAGCAACAGATCGTGCACGGGCATCGCCAGTTCTCCGGCGGCGAACATCCATCCGGCACCGTCTTTCGGAGCAGGGCGCAGTGGCCCCAGCGCGTAACGAATATACCCATGCGCATCGGTCTGCTCGAGTTGGTTTACATCCGAATTCATCACGCTGCGCATATCGAGCGGAGTGAAAATGTTTTGCTGCAAAAATTTCATCAACGGCATTCCGCTGACGATCTCCACAATCCTGCCCGCGATGACAAAGTTCGTGTTGCTATATTGCCACTGCGTGCCGGGATCGAAGTCGAGCGCCTTCTTGCCCCAGTTGTTCAGGATGGCGTCAGCCGTAGTGTCATGTTTCATCGGCAGTAGGGAGTAGTCTTCGGCGTAATAGTCCTGATAGCCGGAGGTGTGCGACATGATTTCCCGCAGCGTCACTTCATTCGAGCGTGTCAGTGCAGGCAGCCACTTTGAAACTGTGTCGTCGAGCGAGAGTCTGCCTTGCTGCTGCAAAATCAAAATTGCAGTAGCGGTAAATTGCTTGCTGATGGAGCCGATGCTGTAGCGCATGTCCGGCCCGGCAGCCACCGGCGGTTCCAACTGCGCTTTTCCATAGGCCTTCAAATACGCAATTTTGCCATCCTGCACAATGCCGACGGAAGCGCTCGGGACGCCGGTCTGCGCCAGCACCTGCTGCGCGATGGCGTCCACTTTGGCCTGCAGCGCAGCGGGCAGCGTGTTCTGCGCGTGGGCTAACGTTCCATGGGCCAAGCTACTGGCGAAACACACCCCTGCGACAAGTGAAAAGGCTGACAGGACTGGACGAAATGAGACCATGCTGCGAAGAGACATGCAGGCAAACCCCTCAAAAGAAAATTACCGCGAAGTGTAGCACACCGCGAACTCTACTCCACCAACCCGTAAAATGGTAAGGACGATCAATTTGCACAAGGATGGATGGAAGTGATGCCCCAGGAAAGTAAATTGCATGGCTCGACCCCACTGACCGCTGCAATGGAAACAGCAGCAAAGACTGCGGGACTGACGATCTTGTCCACTAATGTTGGAACGGATTTTCACGGCGAGCCAACCACTCGCTTCACCTTCGGCCTGCAAGCCGACACAGCGCGGGAACGCACGCTTCAACTGGAATTAAGTCATGTGTTTGACTTCAACCAGCCGTCACTGCTGCCGGAAATGACCAACTATCTGCGTCAGGCCGTCATGCGGCTGCGCAATCCACGTCCTGATTGTTATGTCACGCAGGCAGGTATTCCGATACGGTTCGATGGCTTTGCGTGGCCTTTTCATCGTTCGACTTCCGGGGCCGACACCTACGTTGTGCATGGTGTGGCGCGCCTGGAGGACGGCACGGCCAGTCCGCTGCACGCCAAAATTGCCGCCAGCATGACCGTGACCTTTGCCGACATCGTGCCTGCGCCGGAGCAGCCCTATGCCGAAATGTTCATCTACAACGCGGTCCGCAAGACACTCGATCAGGGCCAGATGGAAATGATCAAGAGCGGCAATCGTCAGCCAGTGCCCGTCACCACGCGCTACTATAGCCGATGGCAGAAGAAGTTTGTCTTTACCGACACGGACGACGAGGCACGCATGGATTTTCTGGCGCTCAAGCTGTACTGGCTCTCCGGCGTACTTGGAGACAGCCAGCCGGTGTGGATTGCCGATCCAAGCGACGCTCAGTATCTCAATACCGGAGTAGAGCAGTTGCAGCAGTGCGCCGCGGGACTGGCGCGGGAAGGACTCGCGCAGCCCATCGCTGACCCACAGTTTGCCGCTGCGACGCCTCGTCTGCTGGAGCGCGCCGAACATTACCACGCCATCCTGGCCGATGCGCTCGCGCGTACCAAGCCAACATTCAACGAAGAAATGCGCCACGGCCATACCAATATGTAATATGTAACGCGGTGGGATGGCCATGGATTACACATTGCGTAAAGCGCGCGTTGCCGATATTCCAGCGCTGCAAACCCTGATTGAATCCTCGGTGCGCGGCCTGCAATCGGAAGATTACACCCCGACGCAAATTGACCTGGCACTGCAAACAGCCTTCACCGTGGACACCCAGCTCATCGAAGACGGCACTTATTTCGTCGTCGAGCAGGATGGACAATTGCTGGGTTGCGGCGGTTGGAGCCAGCGCAAAACGCTCTGCGGTGGCGACCACCACGTTGTGCGTGAGAATGCTCTGCTTGACCCATCGCGGGATGCGGCAAAAATCCGGGCGATCTTTGTGCATCCCGAATGGGCACGTCGAGGCATCGGCAGTTTTCTTCTGGAAGCATCGGAAAATGCGGCGCTCGCCGCAGGTTTTCGAAGGCTGGAAATGGGAGCGACACTCACCGGAGTGCCACTTTATCTGCTGAAAGGCTATCGCATTGTCGAACAGATTGATGTGCCATTGAAAGATGGCGCATCGCTACGGGTGGTCTGCATGGCAAAGGAAATCGCAAAGGAAATCGCAAAGGAAATCTAGGACCGTTCCCACCGCCACCATCATGATGGACAAACAATCATTTTGCCATTGCCAACCGCTCGGCACTCTGAATGATAGCTGCGTATCCAACGACATATCGATTGCGATGTCGGCGTATAATTTATCCCGCGAAGCGGTCCTTGCCTATCTAGACCGGCTGCAAAATGTGGCCACTTCATAGTAAAGGAGCACACTCATGACGCTCGAGCAGCAACACGATATTTCTTATCTCTCAGCATTCCACATCCATGGCGGATTCCATCGCACAGCGCAATCCGAAGACGCAAGAATTTCCTCTCCATACGCAAGTCCTTCAGGTAGAAAGCTGCTGACAGCATTCTGTGGAGTATTGTTGGCAATTACTTTTGCGGGATGCGGTGGATATTCCTCTTCCGGAAAAAACTACCTAACGACATCCCCAAACACAAGTCCGGCCTTGTGGGTCGCAAATAACAACAGCGTGCTGGAATTTTCCTCCACCGAGCTGACCACCGCTGGGGTTTCCGCAGCGGTGCCGACGCTGGTTTTGAACAGCAGCGCTTTTGCTGCGCCGCAAGCCGTCGTTTTCGATACTTCCGGCAACCTGTGGGTAGTCGATGGCGGCACCATGAACACAGGAGGCGCTGGCAAGCCGGCGCTGTATCAGTTCACCTCCGCCAATCTCTCGGGCCTTCAGTCGCCGGCTACAGCTATGGCCAACATTACTATCAGCTCTCCCGCTTTTACATTTCCTCAGCAGGCGGTGTTCGATAGCAAGGGAAACCTGTGGGTCAGCGACAGCAAGAGTAACGCCGTCTTTGAATTTATGGCATCCCAATTGATGGCGTCGGGAGCTGGGGTCATGCCGAACATCACCATTAAGTGCAACCCTGCCTTTAACGGCGCGCTGGGCATCGCGTTCGACCCATCCGGAGACTTATGGGTCGCCAACAACGGAACCACGACGATCTTTGAATTCAATGCGTCTGTGCTCCCAACTGCCAGCGGGAGTGTCACTCTTACTCCTAACATCACCTTGTCGGATGATGGCAAGCAATCCATTCAAAGGCCGTGGGCCTTGGCCTTCGACAGTTCGGGGAACCTTTGGGCCAGCAACGCCAGCACGACAAACACAGTCGTGCAATTCTCCAAGGCCAGCCTGGCAGCCAGTGGCAGTCCGACTCCGACAATTACTCTTAATACCGCTCAGGTCAGCGGCAACTCCAGCCTGGATGAGCCCAGGGGAATTGCTTTTGACAATGCCGGCGAGCTGTCCGTGGTCAGTTCCGCTGCGCCCTTCGGCATCGGACTTTACACCAGTGCGCAACTCACAGCAGGCGGCGCGATTACGCCGAATGTGTTTATCGTTGGGGCGGCAACTACCCTGAATAAACCCGCAGGCGCTACTTTTGGCCCAAGCATCGCATACGGAAGTACAGGGACATATAACGGGGGGACGATGTACTGATCCAGATGAAAGGTTGAAAGTTTGGGAAACTGGAGAAAAAGCGCAGGGTCTTCAACTTATAGTTGAATAGTTAACTATTCAACTATAAGT
>JAKAYS010000079.1 GCA_021826695.1 Acidobacteriota bacterium
AAAAGCTCTCGCGGGTGAAACTTTCCGTGGGCGAGTTTGGCAGTTTTTCAGAACCTTCCGCGAGTTCATTCAGTATGGCATGGCATTCCTCTACTTATGAGTCTACCCGGAGGGCATCGTGGCAATTCCGTGTGGTGGGAGAACTCGTCAGATATTCACGCGATCGAGAGTCGACATCAATCTGGACAAAAAAAAGGCCTTGCCATGTATGGCAAGGCCGTTGCCTGTGCAATGAGTACTACTTGTGGTCGTCAATCATGGAAGCATGACTCAGGAACTTCGTGTTGCCTCCGGCAGCTTATTCTCCCAAAAAAGCTGTTGTGTTCAGCACACCCTAGTAGTCGTGCTTACGAGTGACACCGTCCTATATATTGTGGTATTGCAGCATGTATGTCAACAGAAAAATGTGAACAGTTTGCAAATTTGATGAGTATCAATGTGCAGTGGCGGATCTTGTTGAAACCGGAACTATTCTCCAGTGCGCAGCGTATCGTTTCTATGGAAGCTTCCTAAGCGTGCTGTTGTATTGAGACCGCGTGTCGAGATGTTTTCCAGGAGGTTGTTCTATGAGTATGCAGAATTTACAGCGTTGCGGGTCTCATAAAGTAGCGCACCTTTTCTTTCCGGGAAAGCGGGGCGCTATGTTGTTGGTGGGCGCATTTTTATTGGCGACCTCTGGATGCTCTGTCAACGATCATAAGACAGGGCAGTCGCAAAACGTGCAATTGCGTACGCCGGTGGGTGCTTTGGATGTTCGCACCAATGCAGTCCGAGCATCGGACGTTGGATTGCCAACCTATCCGGGTGCCGTGGAGGTTGCGCAGAAGGGAGATGACTCCGGCTCCGCGGATGTCAGTATGAGCTTTGGAAAATGGCGTCTCCATGTCAAAGCCGTTGATTACCAGAGCAGCGATCCTGAAGACAAGATTCTCGTTTTTTATAAGGGCGCCCTGGCGAAATTCGGCGACGTGCTGACCTGCAAAGATAAAATCGCTGTGGGCCAGCCTGCAAAAACGCGCGGCGGTCTTACGTGTTCGAACGACCACGAATATCAGATGGGTCTGAAACTCGATACATCCAATAAGAATGCCAGTATGAAAATTGGGCAGGTCTCCGGCGACGTGAAACTGCTGGCAGGCTCGACGGACAACCAGCATATTGTAGAGATCAACCCAGTCCCGGATGGAACGAAATTCTCGCTCGTAGTCGTTCAACTACCGCATAAAGACCAGACAGATTAATCAATTCCTAAAGACGTTTAGGGCCTGTCGGAATCGCTCTACTAAACAGTCGGACCGCATGAAACATGAAATTGCTTTCGCCATGGCTGCTACGCGTGGTTTGCCGCGGATGCCAAGGTGATTTAGCTTCAAGATATGGAGTTGGTTTGTCATCGGTGCAGTGCGACGGTCGAATCGGACGGGTGCTATTGCCCGCAGTGCGGCGCTCCGCAAGTGCGTTTTGTCGCACAGGAGCCAGGAGACTTGCCTCTCAGCATCGCCATAGGGGACGACACGCCGCTGCATCTGCCAACTGCCGAACGTGCGCGTCTCATTCACTGGAGGCTGGCAATTCGCATTGCGGTCCTGGTGGCAATTTGCGTTGGTGTACTGTCCACACTGCTGGCAGCCGGGAGCGTGCTTTGGGTTGCGGTTGGCGCGGTTGTGGTCATCGGAATGTATCATCGGCGCCAGCCCCAGGCGTGGCTCGATACACGGATTGGGGCGCGCATCGGCGCAGTCGTGGGATTGCTGGCCGCCTCTGTGTCGCTGGCCGGGAATGCCTTGCTGCTCGTGGTACAGCGTTTCGCCCTGCATCAGGGCAATCAGATCGATTTGCAGCTCACCAGCATCGTAAAACAGGCCGCGGATCACGCTACAGCCATGGATCCTCAGGCGCCGGTCATGACTTTTACCAGTTTCTGGCTTTCCGCGGAAGGTAGAATCGGTCTCATTCTGCTAACGATGGGGTTTTTGTCAGTGCTGATTTTACTGTTTGCCATTGCTGGCGGTGTATTGGGCGCGCAGATTTATCGTTCGCCACGCGGCAGGAAAGCAGTTCCTTAAGCAGAACTGGCGAATGCTCGTCAGCAAGCTGACTGATCCATCCGTCGATACTGTTGTATCCAAGGTAAAGAAACAGAAAAGCCACAACTCCCTCCGAGCTGTGGCTTATCTATATGCGAGAAGTTTTCTCGCCGTCCCAATTGGCATGAAGGGTGTAGAGTTCCCCACTCCGCGCCTTTCATGCCCGGGATACTACATCGGTGGCATTCCCGTGCAAGCCATCTGAACGCCTGCAGCTTTGCTCAGCGCAGTTTGGAATGAGAAAGCCGTAGTGCCACTTCCCTGCGTCAGGAAGGGCTGTAGAGCTGCGGCTGCGGAACTCATTCCGGTGTATACGGATTGCAGGCTGTCTGTCGACTCATAGCAGACGTTGTCCGACGGAAGAACAGACACACCATTGAAGGTTGGAGGAGGAGGAATGGCGCGAGCCAGCGTACGGTGCTCGGCTTCCACACCCAATATGGCTGCGGAAATTTTTGCGAAGGAAGCCAACTGCGTTGCAGTGTAGGCTTGCCCGGAAGCACTCATTTGGGAGGAAGAATAAGGAGAGACATTCCCGATCATAAGGCTGAACTCCTGAACGGCCGTCATATAGGCGGCAACGAAAGCAGTCTCAAGAGCAATCAGGACAGGAAAAAAATTCGTCAGATTGTCGAATGTTCCGGTCGGGAAGTAGAACGTCTGTACAGGGTCGCTTGTAGAGGCAGAAATATTCAACACGCTACGCAGCAAAGCAGCGTGAGAGATTTCTTCTGAGAGAGCGCCACGCAAATATCCAACATTGGCAACGCTGCCGCTGGCCGTTACGCTGGTTGCCGTACCGCCAGAGCCTGCAAGATTGGGATCCTGGATCACGCCGCCAATCAAGGCGTTGTAGTACATAGTGACTGCGAGATCCTCTGCGATGAGAGCAGCCGTGAAAATGTTCTGTGCCGTATCTGCGGAGGCTGACTGGGCCATAGCGCTTGTCATCGAACTGTATCCGCTTCCGCAGCCTGCCAAACCAACCGCTGCTGCGCCGATACCCGCGATACCGATACCAGTCACAAATGACCGGCGATCCACAATCTTGCTGTAAAGCTCTGTTTTCGTTACGTCTTCCAATGCCATAATTTCCTCCATGCGACTTATTTGGGTTATAAAATTTACGTTCTATTAAGCGGTGTGTATTTAGAGCATTTTCAGGTCAAGTGTTAACAAAAACTTGGGGTGCCCCATCCTTTGTGCGTCCTTTGCACAAAGGGTGGGCGAGCACGACTCTTTTCCCCGACCGTCAACACACCGACAGGAAATGCTCCAGTTTCCGATTGGTTTGTACTGCCAGTCATGTTTCTTAAAGGGCAAGTGGCCCCTATCTCCGAATGCACAATCATTATTTCTGCGCGTGTCATCTACGGCTCCAAAAACTGCGTGCATCCCTCATTCCTCTCGCACTTTCGCGATCGAGTGACTAAGTCGGGAGTAAACTTTCTATAGCTGGAACGGAGCACGGGCTCAATTGGATTGCGATTCCACAAAAAAAATTAAAATTAAGAGGACAATGGACTTGATTCAGCGTAAAAAGCCTGGCCAGCGCCCCGTGGCAATGCAAGCATCCAGGGGGCAAACCTTCGTTCCTGCTTGCCCACTCCCCGATTCGCCTCGTATGATCAAGCGGAGAATATGAAGAAAACTCAGGAAAGCTCCCAAGGCACGTTCGCACTGCGGGAAAAATCCCGCCTGATGTCTTCTTCTGAAATTGAACGTACCCTCGTGCGTCTTGCGCACGAAATTGTCGAGAAAAATAATGGCAGTGAACATCTTGCCTTGGTCGGTATCCAGCGCAGGGGATTGCCTCTGGCACAACGACTGGCGAAACTGATTGCAGTCATAGAAAAGCGTCCCATCGATGTGGGAACGCTCGACATCAATTTCTATCGCGATGACCTTTCGACCCGGGACCTGCGTCCCGTGGTCAACCCCGGGGCCCTTGGCTTCGATGTGACTGGGCGCGACGTTGTGCTGGTCGATGACGTTCTGTATACCGGACGCACCGTCCGTTCTGCGCTGGATGCCCTGATGGATCATGGTCGTCCAAAACGAGTACAACTGTTGACCCTCATTGACCGAGGCCATCGGGAACTGCCGATCGAGGCCACCTTCGTTGGACGGACCATACAAACGACAGACCTGGAAATTATCGAAGTGAAGCTGGAAGAAGTGGACCACGATGAGCAGGTGCTGCTGATGGAGAGGATCGTGTAAGCTTTCGGCGGGCTGGCCCGGAACTATTGCCTTCGGGTGCCCATCCTTTGCGGCTTCTTCGCGATAGGGTGGGAGTTCATGGTTCATCCCAATCGATCCAGCTTCAGTATGTAAGACTTTCATATCCGAAACATCGTTCCACTACCATCCATTTATGCCAGCCAGAACCAAGCCAGCGGCGCGCCAGCGAGCAGCCCCCCAAAACAGCCAAGCCATCGATTTCCCCACGAAAGTTCATCCAGGCTCAGCGCTGTCCGTCACGCATTTTACGCTGGAGGATGTCAGTGAAATTCTCGCGCAAGCCTCCCGGCTGGAAACGATGCCGGTTCTGCGTCGCGCGCAATTGCTCGCCAAGCGGCGTGTGGCGCTGCTGTTTTATGAGTCCAGCACTCGTACCCGGACTTCCTTTGAACTTGCCGCGAAATCCCTCGGCGCCGATACGGTACTGGTCAGTGCGCTGTCCTCCAGTATCGAAAAGGGCGAGTCGCTAAAGGACACCGGCATCACGCTGCGCGCGCTCGGCGCGGAGTGCATCATTCTTCGACATCCCAATTCTGGCGCGCCGTACTTGCTGGCGCACACTACCGGTCTTCCGATTTTGAATGCAGGCGATGGGACCCATGAACATCCTTCGCAAGCGCTGTTGGATTTGCGGACGATTCTCTCCCGACTCTTTCCCGCAAAGCAGCGAAATTCTGTCACTGCGCGTGCGCTTCACGGTCTGACAATAACGATTGCGGGTGACATCCTGCACAGTCGCGTCGCGCGATCGAATGCGCTTCTGCTACCGAGGCTCGGAGCCAGGGTCATCTTCTGCGGGCCGGAGGCGCTGTTGCCATCGACTGCCGCGGAGATTGGCCACGGAGTCCTGATCGAGCGCAACTTTGAGGATGCTTTGAAGCAGTCGGACGTTGTGATGATGCTGCGCATCCAGAAGGAAAGGCTTGCCGGACTGCATCTCGATCTCGAAGACTATATCCAGCGCTATCAACTCGATGCCTCGCGACTGTCTGCCTATGCTCCGAAGGCGCTCGTTTTACATCCTGGCCCGATGATCCGCGGTCTGGAAATCACCAGCGAAGTGGCGGACGGCCCAAACTCCGCCGTGGCCGAGCAGGTACATCATGGCACGGCAATCCGCATGGCGCTGCTATTTCGCGCGTTACAGACAAAACCGACGCAGAGCAAAAAGAAGAGCAGGAAACGATGACAACCATTCTGATTCGTGGCGGACATCTCGTCGATCCTTCCATTGGAGTGGACGAAAAGCGCGATCTGCTTTTGCGTGACGACCGCGTGGCGGCCGTCGATCTGCCGGCCAAGCTGGATGCTCTCGCGAAAAAGGAACGCGCCACCATCGTCGATGCCAGAGGGATGACGGTCGCTCCGGGCCTGATCGATATGCACGTGCATCTGCGCGAGCCGGGACAAGGTTACAAAGAGACCATCGCGACCGGAACGCGGGCTGCTGCTGCTGGGGGATTCACCAGCGTGTGCGCCATGCCGAACACGCTGCCGGTAAACGACTCGCCGGAAATTACGCGCTGGATGCAGTCGCCGGAGCGTGACGCTGTCGTGCGCGTGTTTCCCATTGCCGCCGCAACGCGTGGCAGCATGGGCGAGGCGCTGACGGAATATGGCGCGCTGAAGGCCGCTGGGGCCGTCGCTTTCTCCGATGACGGCAAGCCGATCCTGCAAGACGCCATCATGTACGAGTCTTTGGCGGCTGCGTCGCGCGTCGGTCTGCCCGTCATCCAGCACGCGGAAGATACACGGCTCACGCAGAACGCCAGCATGAACGCGGGTGTCCTGTCGTTTCGGTTGGGCCTGCGCGGTATGCCCGCCGAGGCCGAAAGCGGAATCGTCGAGCGCGACATTGAGTTGCTGTCACGCCTTGGGAAAAGCAGCGGCCATCTGCATGTTGCTCATCTCTCCACCGCAAAGGCGCTTGATGCCGTCCGGCGCGCAAAAAGGAGCGGCTTGCATGTCACCTGTGAGGTAGCGCCGCACCACTTCGCGCTGACCGAGCAGGCCATCGGCGATTATGACACGCATGCCAAGATGAGTCCTCCTCTACGGAGTAGTGAAGATCGAGCTGCGTTGATAGAAGGATTGCTCGACGGCACGGTGGACGCGATTGCGACCGATCACGCGCCCCATGCCATCCATGAAAAAGAGCAGGAGTTTGAACGAGCGCCAAATGGAATTACCGGCCTCGAAACCGCGCTGGGAATTTCTCTGCTGGTACTGCATCGGCAACATAGGATGCCACTGACACGCTTGCTTGCATTGTTGAGCAGTGGGCCTGCGAAAGTTCTTCAATTGAAGCATCGCGGCTCCTTATCGGTTGGGTCGTTCGCCGATGTGGTGGTATTTCGTGTCGCAGAACAATGGAAATTTCTGATGAGCGACTCAAAATCGAAATCGAAGAACACGCCTTTCGATGGATGGACATTGCCTGGTAGAGTTCTGCTGACGATCAGCGAAGGCCGCATTGTGCATGATGCGCGCGCTGTTTCCAGCAAGCGATAATCCACACATCTCGGATTCATAGTCCATATAAATGGACATCCAAGGGTGTCATTCTGAACGGAAGTCGCCGTGGGTCGCCGCGGCGACGAGTGAAGAATCCAGAAAATATTCGCCACATAGTCTTCGTCATTACCGTCTGGATCCTTCGCTTCGCGCAGGATGACGAGCTTTATTTCTCAATCACAGTATTTGTAAATCCTGTACTAGCTCGGGGATTCTTGCATTCGCATAAAATAGTATTTTTTCGTGTAGATACGATTTGTCCATCCGTATGTTTTGCATTAGAGTCGCAATATTCGAGCTATGCGACGACCCACTTTTTGCATCCTCTTCCTTTTGATTTCCGGCTTTGCCTCCGCGCAGTCGTGGACTGGACGCTGGCTGGCCAACGTAACTGAAACACAAAATCGGCAGCCCCACTGGGTGACGCCGCTGGTGCTGGTAACGCCAAGGCTGGAACAGGAACTCCGCGGCGATTTTGTCCGCGAGTTGCTACCGGACCAACAGCAAAGTTGGAATTACGACAATGGGAAGGGGCTGGAATTGATTCCGCAGTCCCATATAGAACTGCTGTTCAACGCGCCGCCCTATCTGCAACATAGCCAGAACGGCGCGGTGAATGGCCCCGGCGATGTCAGCTTTCTGATGAAATATCGTCTGCTCGCGGCCAATGAGCAGACGGGCAACTACATTTTGACAGCATTTTTTGGAGGCAGTGTACCCACAGGCACTTATAAGAATGGCGGTCTCAGTTCCAACCTGACGCCAACGCTGGCAGGTGGCAAGGGGTGGGGTCGCTTTGACGTCGAGTCCACATTAGGCGGCATTTTGCCTGTCGATAGCGTGCGGCAGGTGGGGCGCACGCTCGTTTGGAATACCATTGCGCAGCAACATGTAAGCCGCTACCTATGGCCGGAGCTTGAGGCCAATTCCTTGTTTTTCAAGGGTGGCCCCAACGATGGAAAAAAGCAGACCTTCGTGACCCCGGGACTTTTATTGGGCCGGTTTCCGTTGCACAATCGAGTGGGATTGACCTTAGGCGCCGGTATGCAGATTGCAGCCAGCCATTATCACCAATACAACCATGCGCTCATTCTGACAGCACGTATCCCATTCTGAAAATTCGCAACTTATAGAGTTGCAAATTCAAAAGAGTCATCGCATTTAAGCTAGAATCGCCATCTGCCTGCCCACGCGCGAAATGGTTTCCAGAGCCTGGTCCAATTGGGCGCGGGTATGTTCGCTGGTCATGATGGTGCGAATCCGCGCCTTACCTTCCGGCACCGTTGGGAATGCAATTCCCGTGGCCATCACGCCAGCATCGAACAGCTTGCGGGAAAATTCCATCGTCACGCGTCCATCGCCAAGGATGATCGGCGTGATGGGTGTCTCGCTCGCGGGTGTATTGACGCCACCGATGTTGAATCCCGCACTCGCAAGCTGCTGCTTAAAATATCGCGTGTTGTCCCACAGACGTTCAATGCGCTCCGGCTCGTTTTCCAATATGTCGAAGGCCGCGATGCATGTGGCCGCGACGGAAGGCGGGTGCGAAGTGGAGAAAAGAAACGGGCGCGCGCGATGGTAAAGATAATCGATCAGATCGCGAGAGCCACAGACATATCCGCCCAGCGAGCCAATCGCTTTCGATAGCGTGCCAACCTGCACATCGACGCGCCCGTGGCAATGGAAATGGTCCACGCTGCCACGTCCATTTCGGCCCAGCACGCCAGAGGCATGGGCGTCGTCCACCATCATGATCGCGCTGTATTTGTCCGCAAGATCGCACAGCTTATCCACGGGGCCGATGTCGCCATCCATGGAAAAAACGCCGTCGGTAATCAGCAATTTACGGCCTGGTTCATTCTCAACTTCCCGCAACAACTCTTCCGCATGGGCCATATCGCGATGGCGAAAGACCTTTACCTTGGCTCGGGAAAGCCTGGCGCCGTCGATAATACTGGCGTGATTCAACTCGTCCGAAATGATGAAATCATCTTTGCCAAGGATTGAGGAAACCGTGCCTGCATTGGCAGTAAAGCCCGATTGGAAAACTACACACGCCTCGACATTTTTGAAGCGCGCAATTTTTTCTTCCAGCTCCATGTGGATGCGCATGGTCCCTGCGATGGTGCGCACTGCACCGGAGCCGACACCGTATTTGCGTGTCGCGTCGATGGCTGCTTCTCGCAATTTTGGATGCGCGGTCAGACCTAAATAGTTATTGGAGGCAAGATTGATGACGCGCTTTCCGTCATAGGTACAGACTGGTTCCTGCTGATCTTCCAAGACTCGAAGTTTGAAGTAAGTGCCCTTTTGTTTCAGCTCTTCCAACTGGGAAGACAAGTGCGCTAACTGCTTGCGCGGAGCAACGGCGGCGGTCATTCCTGGACTCCCTTGTGGGAAACATCCCAACAAGAAATCCTAATCCTTTTTGTGTGTTCAGAATAGAATCGCAGGTTCTAGAGATTTTCTCTCAAAGGCGGCCATCCATAGTGCTCGGTAAACATTCCGAAAATCCCTAACAGGATTGCTGTAACTCCAGAGAGATAGAGAAGAAGAAGATTCATGACGCCATGGGCGTTTCGCTGCAAAAACGCTTGCCCCGCCACAGCAACTATCAGAAGAATGGGTCCCATTATCAGTAAAAATAAAGAAGCGCCTCGACGCTTGTAGAAAGCGCCAATCGACGCGCACAACGTAAAGATGCCACCGGCCAAGACCACAAAAACCTCAAGCCAGGAACTCCCCTTGACGCTGGTCAGGATAGCGATGGGGCTGTACACAAGATTGGAAAATCCCCAAAGTATGCCAAAAGAAAACGCCGTCGTTCCCCAAAATCGACGCAGACGGATTTGTTGATCGCTATCTTTCATCTCGACTTAGGATAGTTCGATGCCTCCATAATTCGCCAGTCCAAAACTCCGATGTTGTTTACAAGCGCTGAAAAATTAAATCTTGTCGGGCTTTGCAACATTGGGCACGGCAAAGTTTTCTCTGCTGAACCCATAGGGGCAGTGGCGACAGTTGGACTGGCAACAGAAGCCGCGTTTCAAGTGGTACGCTTCCGTGAAAACTAGATATGGGCCATCGAAATAACAATCGTCCTCTTCATTTTCAGCAGGCTCGGCGTCGCGTGGTGTCGTCATTGATGTTTACCTTACAGCATTTCTCACAGCGATTCTTCCAAAGCTGTCGCCGTCACAGGAATGTTCCTGCTGCGTAGACGTCGCGTGAGTTGCTGGGGAAGTTTTGATCCCGTGAAGTGAAGCGCCAGCCATGCTGTGAACATCCATACGGTTGTGCCACAAAACAACTGCAACAGGTCTACTGGAAACGATCTGGCAAGTGGCAAAATATGCACCACTCCATAGAGCGCGGCAAACGCCAGGACCGCTGCACCCATGGAGCGCGCCAGTTCCGGGTATTCCAGTCCGCTCCACGTTACAAGGCGCTTGCGATCTAACAGCCATGCCAGCGCCAGCGTCTGCACGACGATGCCACAGTCTGAAGCAATGGCAAGTCCCACTACGCCCATGTGATGGAACAGGAACCAATAGAGTGGGACGGATGCAGCTGCAATCAGTGTGCTGGCGGCCATGGGAGTCAGCGTATTGCCAGCGGCATAAAAGGCGCGCGCATAGATTGCTTGCGCGGACCAGAAGCACAGCGAGCCGGCAAACAAGGTGAAGTAGAGGGCCGTCTGGCCGACATCCACGTGATGAAAGGACCCTCCGCGCAATACCAGATCGACCGCAGGATAGGCCAGGCCGATCATCCATGCCGACAGTAAAAATGCGAAGGCGAAAATGCGCGTCACGATTCGATTGACCGCAGACGCGAATTCGCCATAACGTTTTTGCCCGGCCAGTGACGCAAAGAATGGCATCGAGGCAGCTCCAGCGGCTTGGCCCAAAATCGCCATTGGCGCGCTGAACAGCGTTTTTGCGTAGGTCAATTTTGCGATGTCGCCATTTCCCTGAGACGCAAAGTAGGAAAGTATCCAATTGTCCACAGTGACCAGCGAGACGCCGATCATCAAAGGAACCGACAAACGCACCCATTCACGCAGGCCAGGATGGGACCAGTTCAGCCGAAAGCGAAGACGCAGTCCCATGCGATGCGTCCCGATATAGTTCAATAGCAAGGGACCGGCGATTGCACCGGCGACGGCGCCTACAGCGAGAGAAGAAACGCCGAGATACTTGGCCAGCAGAACGCCACCCAAAATGATGCCCAGGTTATAGACCAGCGGAGTAACGGCCTGGTAGGCAAACTGTTTGCGGACGAGCAGCACGGCTGCCAAAACGCCTCCAGCAAAAAAGCACAACTGGCCGGGCAGCAGGATCCGCGTCATTTGCGTACAAAGGGCAGCTTTTCCAGCGTCAAAGCCAGGAAAAAAAATATGCGTGTAGAGTGGCGCGAACATCTCCCCCAGGACCACGGCGCTTCCTAATACCAGCAGCATCACACTGAGGATTACAGACAGTGCTTCTTCGCCTTCCTTTTCGCGACCCTGTTCACGATAGCGGCTAAGAATGGTGATGAAAGTGATGGAAGCTGTGCCGCCAACCAGCAGATAGGTCAGCATGTCCGGCAGTTGGAAGGCCGCGCTGTAGGCATCTGTGCGCGCACCTGCGCCAAAGATATACGCGATGACTTTGATGCGCGCGAGTCCAATGACACGGGACAGCATGGCCGAAATCATGAGCAGCAAGGTGGCGGAAAATGCCGTGTGCTCATGGGAGAGCCGCAGCCATTTCGGGCGCTTGCTGGCGGATGTGTGGCGCAATGCGGCTGTTGGAATCTTCTCGTTCATGGACGCTCTGCGTATGATTCTATCGGTTAGCGACCGGTGGCCAGCGCAGAATCGGCAGACTGCTAAATCCAGTGTGCTCTCCTGTAACTGCGATAAGCGCGTCCTATCGCCGATAAGCAAATACACTTGGACGCCTTTCCTTCAATTCGCGACACTGAAGCCCATGACGAAAAACTTGTTTTTTGTGGGTATCGTCGTTGCAGCCAGCGGACTGATTTCTCCGGCACTGGCTTTGGCGGTGGGCCTTGTCTACGGGCTTACCCTGGTACACCCATTTCAGATGGAGAGCAGGCGTCTCACAAAATTTCTTCTTCAGGCGTCGGTAGTTTTTCTTGGTTTTGGAATGAACCTCCAACAGGTGGTGCGCGCTGGTCGTTCCGGTTTTGTGTACACCGCAATCACCATTACGGTTGCGTTGACATTAGGTATGCTGCTGGGTCGCCTATTAGGTGTGGGCAACACACAGGCCTTCCTCATTGCCGCAGGTACAGCGATTTGTGGAGGAAGCGCCATCGCTGCTGTGGGG
The DNA here is from genome assembly GCA_021826695.1 of Acidobacteriota bacterium. Taxonomy (GTDB): domain Bacteria; phylum Acidobacteriota; class Terriglobia; order Terriglobales; family Acidobacteriaceae; genus JAKAAZ01. The sequence goes on from JAKAYS010000079.1 coordinate 12,185, forward strand.
CCAGTCGTCAACGCAAATGAAGAAGAGATGGCAGTTTCACTGGGTACTGTTTTTGTTCTAAACTCCGTTGCGCTGCTACTGTTTCCTTTTATTGGGACCACTCTGCATCTTACCCAGACGCAATTCGGTTTGTGGGCCGCGCTGGCCATTCACGATACCAGTTCCGTGGTGGGAGCAGCAGCAAAATACGGCGCTCTTGCACTTGTGATTGGTACCACCGTGAAGCTGGCCCGCGCACTATGGATTGTGCCGCTGGCAATCGGTACGGCTACCGTCAAGAAAAGCAAGACGCGGATCCAATGGCCGTGGTTTATTTTGTATTTCTGTCTGGCGGCTGTGATGAACACGTACGTCCATGCTCTCGTGGGCCTTTACCATGCCTTCTCCAAACTGGGGACAGACGGGCTCACCGTAACGCTTTTTCTTATAGGTACAGGCCTCACCCGGAAAACTCTGCGCGACGTGGGCGTTCGCCCGATGCTGCAAGGCGTAATGCTTTGGGCAGTCATGGCGGTGGGGACGCTTTGGGCCATCCGCGCCGGTTGGATCGCTTTGTGACCCGGCCCATCTGTGCTTGGTTTACAGTCGCAGATAGGCAAAATGCCCGCGAATCTCCAGCATGGGAATGGCGGAGACCATGCTAGGAACGGAGATCACGCCGGGAAGCATGTGTGCCAGCAGATCGCGAGCCACTGTCTCCTGACTCACCTGCAACTTCAGTCGCTTGACGGCGTCTTTGGCAGCGCCTTCGGTGGCGACATGGCAGCTAAGTAGCTGCACCCCTCGGCGCTGCAAGGCTTGCAGCGTCCAGTCGCGGTCGAGCGAGCGGGAATCGTTTGGGTCGTCTGTCGCGTATTTCCCATCCGGAGCAATTTTCGAGGCAAAGTAAATGTTGCGCTCCGCCGGTTTGCCGGTGACGGGATCGGTCACATGAAAGCCTGCGCCGAGCTGATATTTTTTCCAGGCATAGTCGTCGAAATTGAGAACATTGGCCCCGGCCCGAAGAGCGGCGACCACCAGAATCTGTTCCTTGGAAATTCCAAACCCGCGTTCCAGGCCGGTCAATGCATTATGGACATGCAACGCAAGGTTCTCGCCGTCGGGGACCGTTGTATCAAAGAGCTGCTTGATGCTTTTCTTTGTTCGCAGCAATTTATCGAAAGCTGCCATGTTCCAGTCTGCGCGATCATAAAAAATCTCGGCTTCTTCCGCTTGTGCGGTCAGCGGAAGACCCAGGGCGGCGGAACTCAAGGCTGCTGTACTGAGAAATTTTCTGCGTGTTACTCGTGTAAATGGCATAGCAATAGATGTACCAGATAGGGAACACCACATTCCCAAAAATATTTCTATGTGGTGTTCCTGACTGGAGGAATCGCTATTCCGTTTTTGTGGCCTGTACCAGCAACTCTACGGACGGTGCCACCATAAGGAGCAGGACCGCCTGTGGTTTTTCCGCGGACTTCAGGAATGCGATATTCTGCTGACGCGTGGATGCGCTCACGGGATGATTGTTCTGTAGCGCATCCAATGCCTGTAAACCCGTCTCAGCTACATGGGCCAGAGTGTGGGAAAGCGGAACCAACTCTACTGTCAGGTCCGATTGCACCAGCAATGGCTCAAGCTTTGCATCGTTATCGCGCCACAGAGAGAGCCACTCCCGGGCCTGCTGCCAATCCCGTGGAGTGGCATTGCCCGCAGCGATCTTAGTCGCAATGTCATGGAACTCGCGCGCTGTGTCGCTTTCTGGAGGTACAGCATCGACTAGACGATTAAGCGGCGTGAACGCGTTGTAGGAAGCTAGTCCCTCTCGGCTATATCCCTTGGGAGGAGCGACCACTGCGGCCAACACCTTCAACGGTGTTGGGTCGGCATCTCCGCTCATCCGCTGCAACATAACGTTGGTGATGGCCCGAGGTTGCAGGTCGTAGTATTGCAGCTTTTGCGCGACGACCGAGAGTCGCTGGTACATCGAGTCAACATCGCGCGCCTGTTGTGGCGACCACAACCGCTCCGCGATTGCAGCGGTGCGCGGCCAGATCCGCGAATCGATATTTTCCGGCGTAACAAATTCGCTCCACATTGCCGCCTCACCGCCGAGAATGAGAGACTGCTGCGCTGGGGTCAGTGCCGTTGCGGTATCTCCAAGTGGATCGACCAGGTAGTGCTCCGCAGCGGGCTGATTCAGGTCGATGTAGTAGCCCGTGGAGAGCAGGCTTCGATATCCTTGCCGAGCAGCTTCGTCCAACGAGGCTTGGCCCCGCCACGACTGGATCACGACATCTTTCGGCGTTCCCGGTTGCAGCACCTCATCCCAACCCTCCATGATTTTGCCGTGGGCCGCCACCAATTTCTGCACTTTGGCGGTGAAGTAAGCCTGGAGCGCAGCATTGTTCGGGATGTTGTGCGCGTGCATAAAGGCCTGGATCTGAGGATTGGCGTCCCACTCTTTGCCATTGCACTCATCCCCGCCAATATGGAAGTAGGCATCGGGAAAAAGCGCAGCCATCTCTCCGATGAATGTATTGAGAAACTGGTAGGTGCTTTCCTTCGTGGGGTCCATTGCGGCGGTGTGTACGCCCCAGCTTCGCGCTACATGGTAGGGGCTTTTTCCACTCGCCAACTCAGGATAGCCAACGAACCACGACGTCGTATGACATGGCATATCGAATTCCGGGACCACGCGGATGCCTCGGTCTCGCGCATACCCAATCACCTGACGGATCTGGTCTTGCGTGTAGTACAGGCCGTCAGATCCCTTCTCCTGAAGCAGTGGAAATTTTTTGCTCTCGGCGCGGAAGCCCTGGTCGTCTGTGATGTGCCAATGGAAGACATTCAGTTTGACCGCTTCCATGCCGTCCAGGTTGCGTTCAATTACGTCGAGCGGCATAAAGTGTCGACTGGTATCGATCATGAGGCCTCGCCAGGGGAACCGTGGCTTGTCGTCGATAGTGACCGCCGGAACGCTGAAGCCGCTGGGGGTGACTCGCACTAACTGAAGAAACGTTTGTAGTCCTCGAAGGACGCCGATGGGGTTTGCAGCCGTCAGTTGCACCTTCGTTGGAGAAACCTCAAGGCGATAGGACTCATCCTCACCGAGCTGCTGCACGGGAGCGCTCGGCCCAGCGGTTTGGATGATGAAGCGAGGCTGGTTGAATTGGGCTTCGCGCCAAAGTGGAATTCCCGTCTCGCGCGA
>JAKAYS010000080.1 GCA_021826695.1 Acidobacteriota bacterium
CCGATCTAAAAACTGCACCAGGATCAACACGCCACTCGACAGCAAGGCGCGTTGCGAGTCCCGTAGATTACGCGCGGCAAGCAGGCGCTGCACCATCAACTGGTCGGTGCCATGGCTGGCCATAGTCAGGAAACATCCACCAATCAGTCCAGCCCAAAAGGTGTATGTGGTGGTCAGGTTCAAGGAAAAATTCCAGAGGGTGAACTTCCCCGCCGCCGCTGCGACTTGATGGATGACCGGCCAGCCGCCCGAAACGCGATAGATCAGCATCCACAACGCCAGCCCAATCCCCACGGCATAGATTCCCATCTGGATCACGTCTGTCCAGATGACCGCAGCGAGTCCGCCCTCGAAGGTATACACCAGAGTCAGCAGCGTGATGATGGCGATGGATGCAACATCGCCCGTGCCCAGCGCGGCGTGGACCACGATGGCTACGGCAAAAACCCGCACGCCTTCCGCCGCTGCGCGCGTCAGCAGAAATAGCAGGGCCGTCACGCGATGTAATTTGGGACCAAAGCGCTGGCCAATCAACTGATAGGCTGTCAGCAATTCTCCGCGAAAGTAGCGAGGCAGAAACGCGATGCAGACCACGACGCGCCCGAGCAGGTAGCCGAAGACCAATTGTAGAAAGCCAAAGTTCCCCGCAAACGCCAGGCCCGGCACGCTGATGATGGTGAGCGTGCTGGTCTCCGCCGAGACGATGGACAACATGATCGCCCACCAGGGAATGTTGCGGTCGGCCAAAAAATAACTCTGCAACGTGCGCTCGGGCTTGCGAAAACGCAGACCGAACCAGGTAATGCCGATGAGATAGGCTGCAATGACAACCATGTCCAGCGGATGCACGTGTGGATGAAACGCGATGAACCAGGCAGGATGTGTCCGCATGTGGAGAGGAAATATCGACGCAAAAGTATAGTGCGAATTCTAACAGGCCAAGACGCGTTCGCTACTGCATCCATGCATCGAATTCGCCCAGCACAATGGCAGTCCGCAGATGCTCGATGTCCGGCTGGAGAGCGCGGTCTCGTTCCAGCCGGGCAACGATGCGACGCACCTGCTTCCATGCTTCCTCGACACGCAGCGCTGGTCGCAGTGGCCTGCGATATTCCAGACCCTCGGCAGCGGCCATCAACTCAATGGCCAGCACAGCCTCCGCATTTTCGACGACCTGCCGCAACTTCCACGCCGCCGTCATGCCCATCGACACATGGTCTTCCTTGCCGCCGGAGGTGGGCACGCTATCGACCGAAGCGGGATGCGAAAGCACACGCGCTTCCGCCAGCAGCGCTGCGGCGGCCACGTGCGCGATCATGTAGCCGGAAGACACTCCAGCCTGCGGCGTAAGAAATGACGGCAGCCCCTCGTTCAAATCCGGATTGACCAGCCGGTCGATGCGACGCTCGCTGATGCTCATCAGGTCCGTGAGGACAATGGCGGCAAAGTCGAGCGCATAGGCCAGCGGCGCGCCATGAAAATTTCCGCCGGAAAGAATTTCGTCTGCTGTAGCTTCTGCTCCTGCATTCTCTGCGGCAAACACCAGAGGATTGTCCGTTGCGGAACCCATTTCAATTTCCAATACGCGACGCCCATGCGCCAGCCCGTCCAACACAGCCCCATGCACCTGCGGCATGCAGCGCAGGCAGTAGGCATCCTGCACTCGCGGATCGTGCTCTCGATGCGATTCGCGAATCTCACTCCGCTCCAGCAGCGAACGCAAATGACGCGCCACTTCCATCTGTCCCGGATGCGGGCGAGCAGCATGAATGCGCGCATCGAATGCGACCGGAGTTCCCTTCAACGCCTCCAGCGTCATCGCACCGGCCAGGTTCGCCAGATGCGCTACGCGCTCGGCGCGCAGCAACGACAGTCCTCCGACAGCGGCCATGGCCTGCGTGCCGTTCAGTAATGCCAAGCCTTCCTTGGCGGCCAAGGCCAGCGGCGCGAGTCCCGCTGCGACCAGCGCGTCCCTGGCGAACATGCGCTTGCCCTGGTAGAACGCATCGCCTTCGCCGATCAAGCCCAGCGCCAGATGCGCCAGCGGAGCAAGATCGCCACTGGCGCCCACGGAGCCGCGTGCGGGAATGACGGGGTGTACACCTTTTTCGAGCATCGCCAGCAGATGTTCAGTGACCAGAACGCGGGTCCCGCTGGTACCCTTCGCCAGCACATTGGCCCGCAGCAGCAGCATGGCGCGAATCTCCGGCTCGGCAAGAGACTCGCCGATTCCGCAGGCGTGGCTGCGCACTAAATTGATCTGTAGGTCCACCAACTGGTCCGGTGGCACGCTGACATCCGACAACTTACCGAAACCCGTATTGATGCCATAAACCGTGACTCCATCAGCGAGCAGCCGCTCCACCACAGCGCGCGACTTCTCCATGCGCCGCCGCGCCTCGTCATGCAGTACTACGGGGAGATTTTTATAGGCAACCGCTGCCAACTCTTCCAACGTGAGCGGCTGACCATTCAATGCGAGAAATGTAAAACTCAAACGCGTTTTCCTTTTCTATATCGATGCTGCTAGCTCTTTAGCGTGTAGTGGATGGCGCTCAGCGCGCGCAGCCGCTCCGCAGCACTCTCCGGTGTTATGTCGCGTTGCGGCATGCCGAGCATTTCAAACCCAACCATAAACTTCCGCACCGTCGCGGAGCGCAGCAGTGGCGGATAAAAATGGGCGTGGAAGTGCCACTCGGGGTGAGGCTGCTTGTCCGTCGGGCTCTGGTGCAGGCCCATGGTGTAAGGGAAGCTGGTCTCAAATAAATTGTCATAGCGCGTCGTCAATTGCTTCAGAATGTCCGCGAAGGATGACTGCTGCGTTGCGTCCATCTCCGTCAACGAGCCGACGTGACGACGGGCCAATACCATCGCCTCAAACGGCCACACCGCCCAGAACGGAACCAGCGCGACAAACGCATCGTTCTCGCAAACGATGCGCCGCGCTAGCTGGACCTCTCGCTTGAGATAATCGCAGAGTAAACAACTCCCATGCGCGCTGTGATATTCCCGCTGCGCGATCAGCTCGGCTTGCGGCTCATCTGGAATATGCTCAATGGCCCACACCTGGCAGTGCGGATGCGGATTGCTGGCACCCATCATGGCGCCCCGGTTCTCGAAGATTTGCACGTAGTTTATTTCAGGCTGCTGGCCCAGCTCCGCGGTTTGCGCAGTCCACGCTTCCACCACACGCTGGATGTCCACCGGCAGCATCCGCGCCAGGGTCAAATCGTGATCCGGATGGAAACACACCACCCGGCAGGTTCCACGCTCAGGCTCGGCGCGCAATAGATCGTCGTGCGGGACATCGTTCCTATCCGAAACTTCAGGCATATCCGGCAGCAGCGCGGCGTAATCGTTGTCAAAAATAAAAACGCCGTCATACTTGGGATTTCGATGGCCGTCCGCGCGCGTATTTCCGGGGCATAGATAGCAACTGGGGTCGTAGTGGATCGCAGTGTTCGGTTCGGTTTTGGCGACTTCGCCCTGCCACGGACGCTGTGTGCGATGTGGCGAGACCAGCACCCATTGGCGGCGCAGAGGATTATAGCGGCGATGCGGAACTTGTTGCCAGCTCGATGGAGTCATATAAAAATTTGCGGCGAAAGGCCACTCCCCATGCTAATCGATCTCAGCCACTTGCCCGCAGCCATATACGATCATGACGTGGGCTTGTCCGGCACTGGCTCCGAAGAGCAAAACTCTTCCAGAAATCTCTGGCTGTAATCGTCGAGCAATTCCGCCACGCGCCCGGCATCGCGCGAACGGACAATCAAACCTGCGTGATGATGCTTCTGCATGCGATACACCACTTCGCTGGCGTCATAGCTGGAAGTATCCGGCTCTGGCACGCGCGCCAGGCACAGCACGCTGCCCGCATAGTCCTCGCGCATCGGCGGCAGCACATAAGGCTGCCCGCGCATTGCCGCCACTTCCAGACGTGCCCACTCGATCCATGGATTGATGCCATACGTGTGCTCGATCACCTCGGCAATGAAGGCCCCACCCACCCTCGCAGCCGTCTCCAGAAAATAAAATTCTCCAGTCTCATGGGAGCGGATAAATTCCGTATGGGTGACGCCGCGCACCAGGCCCAGCGCCGGGACAAGCGCCGCGTCGATTTTCTTCAACTGGCGGTCCTCGCTGGAACCACGGACCACCGCGCGCGTCGTGAAGACGCCACCTTCGTGCATCACCTGCATGGGTGGCTTGCCGTATTGATGCACGGCGGCGAAGACCACCTTTCCATCCACCATGATTCCATCCACATGGAAAATGTCTCCGGGAACAAACTGTTCCAGCAGAAAACAGCTTTGTCGATCTCCCAATTGATCTAAAGCGCGCCACACCTGCTCAGGCCCATGCAATTTCTGAATGCCAACGGCTGACGCCTCGCTACGCGGCTTCAGCAGCCAGGGGGGCGGGACGTTTTCCATGTATGCGCGCAGATCGTCGTAATTCACGACCGAAATAAACTCCGGCACGCGCACCCCAAGATGAACTGCCTTCATCCGCATTGCAAGCTTGTCGCGAAAATAGTGCGTCGTGGTCAGTCCCATGCCAGGGATCCGCAAATGCTCCCTCAATGCAGCCGCTGTCCCCATATCGAACTCATCCAGCGCGAGGATGCGGGAAAATTTGCGCGAGCGGGCCAGATAAGCGACCGTGTTCGTGACCTGTTCCAGCGTCATTCCACCGGGCATGGTGTGCAGTTCGTGCAGGACGTCGCGCGGCCAGTCTGCATCGATCAGACTGTCCACAGTCAATAAAACAACGCGGCAGCCTAGGCGCGCCAACTCCTGGAGCAGCGCCTGGCCTTTTTCATAGGTGGATATACACAGAATGATCTCGCCGCGATCTTCGTTCGTTGTCATATCGCCGACAGTATAGCGCCGCAATTACAAGAGAAAGAAACGATTTATGGTGCGGGTCGTTGCAGCCCAAAGATACCTACTGGAAGCAATTCTAAAATGAGTATGATGTTCGTTATGGTTTCCGTCTACAAAGTCGATGCGGCGCGCACTATCGCGCTTTACGATGCGTGGACCGCGCAATGGCACCGCGCGGCTGTCCCCAGCGCGAGCCATGCAGCCCCGGCTGATCCATTTGACGCTGCCGTCATGTTGTTGCATCAGGCAAACTTTGAACTCTGGCACGAGGAAGACAAAGCGCGTGACGTAGATGCAACTGATGCTGAAATCGCCACAGCCAAGCGCAGCATCGACCGTATCAATCAACGTCGTAACGATCGGATGGAACAATGCGACACCTTATTGCTGGAAGAACTGGCCCCACAGCATTTGCCCAACCCAACGGCGGAATTGCACTCGGAAACACCGGGACTGATGTTGGATCGACTCTCAATTCTGAGCCTGAAACACTATCACACTATAGAAGAAATAGAGCGTGCTGACGCTCCACGCGGACATCAGGAGCGCAATCGCGAACGTTTGATGATTCTGGAATCGCAGCGCAAAGATTTAGCGTCCAGTTTAGATTTGTTCTGGCAGCAAGTGATGGTTGGCAAACGTCGCTTCCGCCTCTATCGCCAACTGAAGATGTACAACGATCCCGATTTGAATCCCGTCCTGTATCGACATCCTAAACATCAGATGTAGATGCCTGCGTCAGGTCTCAAAACCAGAAGGCCCGGAGCAATAAATCTCCGGGCCTTCCATTTGCATCCGATAAAAAATCTCTACATCTGGGGCTGCGTGCTAGCTGGCGAGGCTGCCTGCGCGGAAGTTTGTCCAGTCGTTCCGCTGGGATTCTGATTCATGGCGCCTTGCTGCGACGCTGGCTGTGAATTTCCTGCCTGCGGTGTATTGGAGAGCAGTTGAATCTCTACTCGACGGTTTTCGGCGCGTCCCTTTGCACTCTTGTTGCTGGCCACCTCGACGTCTTTGCCGATTCCGATCAGATAGAACTTATGCGGCGCAACGTTGTACTTCGTAGCCAGATACTGGGCGACTGTCTCCGCGCGACGCTCGCTCAACTGGTAGTTGTAGTCCTTGTTTCCGACGGAATCTGTACCGCCAGTAATTTCTAGAATGTAGGACTTAGTGTTTCCGAGTTGGCCAGCGAAGGTATCAAGCTGTTCTTTGTCCTGCGACGTGAGTGTGGCGCTGTTAAATGCAAAGTGGACCTGCACATCCGCCAGTTGATGGTACGTATCCAGATTGCTGACAACGCTGGCCAGCGAGTCGGCGTGATTCAGGGCTTCCTGCGCTGACTGCTGCGCCTGCGTGGCGCTCTGGCCAGCCGCTACCGCCTTTTGGTCGGCAGCAGTCGCGGATGTCTGCGCCTTCTGAATTCCCTGCTGCGCCCGGGTGTTCACGTCATCCAGATTCCGATGGTTCGCTGCCGTCTGGTCTTCCAGTTCATTCGTATGCTGGATCAAAGGAGTTGTCTGGCTGCGGACATAATTTTTCGTCGCACACCCTGCGGACATCATCAGTAAAACTGTTGCGCTCCCTGTCAAAAGAACCTTCGTGGCTAAAATAGTGGTCCTCATTCTTGCGTTTCTCCTTGGAAGATACATTGATTCACTCGGATCAAACAATTTATAAATGCAATTTATCAGCCAATGCTGGATCGCTACTAATTTCTTTATAATCAACTGATTACAAAAATTGCTCATATTTTTTTGTAGTAATAACACTTCGCACCGGCAATTTTTACATACCGACAACACGCCATATAAGTTCCCGACTCCCGATCTTCTCTGGCGCTAGACTTAAAGTTCGTACTCTATTTCCTCTGCGCTTTTCCTCATGGATCTCCACGAAAAAATTCGGACGCTGCCCACTGGCCCCGGAGTGTACCTCTATCGCAATGCAGACGGCGTGGTCATCTACGTGGGCAAGGCGAAGAACCTGCGCTCGCGGGTGCGCTCCTATTTTTTGGAGGCAGCGCAGGTCAACGCCAAGACCGGTTCCCTGATGCGCGAGGCCGTCGATCTGGAGTACATCCTGGTCGACAATGAACACGAAGCGCTGGCCCTCGAAAATAACCTTATCAAGCAGCGCAAGCCCCGCTTCAACATCCTTCTGCGAGACGACAAGACCTATCCCTACGTCAAGCTGACGCTGGGCGACCGCTATCCCAAGGTCATCGTCACCCGGCGCGTTCGCAAGGATGGCAGCCTGTACTACGGCCCGTTTTTTCCGGGCAATCTGGCGTACCGCATCGTCGATCTGATTCACCGGACATTTCTGATTCCGAGCTGCAAGGTCGATCTTTCCCGCTATCATCCCCGGCCTTGCCTACAGTTTTACATTCATCGCTGCCTGGGGCCGTGCGTCGAAGGTCTCACCACGCCCGACCTCTACGCGGAGGCGGTCCGCGACGTTCGCCTGATGCTGGAGGGTCATGCAGCCGATCTGGAAAAATCTCTCCAGCAGCGAATGCAGGCAGCCGCTGTCGCCGAACAATTTGAACTGGCCGGGCGCTATCGCGACCTCATCGTCACGCTGGACCAGTTGCAGGAAAAACAACGCATGGCGGTTGCCTCCGATGACGATGCCGACGTCTTCGGCTTCCACTATGAAAATGGGATGCTGGCGGCAAACCTTTTTCACATCCGCAATGGCCGCATTGTGGACCGGCGCGAATTTTTCTGGGAAGATCTGCCGGAGTTTCCGGAAGAACATCTCGCGGCTGAAGAGACTCCCGAGCAGCCTGCATCCAGCCAAGGCTTCTATCCTGCCGCATTTTTCTCCGCTCTGTTGAAGCAACTTTACATCGATCAGCATTACGTGCCGCGCAGCATCTACGTACCGGTCGATTTCCCCGACCGCACCGCGTTGAGCGAGCTACTCTGCGAACGCAGCGGGCATAAAGTGGACCTTGCTGTGCCATTGCGTGGAGAAAAACGTTCGCTGCTCGACCTCGCCGGACAAAACGCCAAGCAGTCCTACGACCAGCGCTTCCGCGTGTTGAAGCCCAGCACGGAAGCGATCCAGTCCTCCTTGCAGGACGCGCTGAACCTGCCCGAACCGCCGGAGCGCATCGAGTGCTTCGACATCTCGCACATCCAGGGCGCGGAGACGGTCGCCTCCATGGTGGTGTGGGAAAAGGGCGCAATGAACAAATCGGAGTATCGCAAGTTCCAGGTGAAGACCGTCGAAGGCGTGGATGATTTTGCCAGTATGCGCGAAGTGGTTGCGCGACGCTATCGCAGGATGCAGGAAGAGAATCGGCCCATGCCCAGCCTGGTCCTGATCGATGGCGGACTGGGACAGTTGCACGCCGCCGCAGCCGCGCTGGAGGAACTGAGCTTTACCAGTCAGCCGCTGGCCTCCATCGCCAAGCGCGAGGAAGTGATCTACGTCTATGGGCAGGAGGATGAGCCAGTCGTGCTCGACCGCCGCTCCCCGGTCCTGCATTTGGTCCAGCGCATTCGCGATGAGTCGCACCGCTTCGCCGTCACCTACCATCGCAAACGCCGCGAGATGCGTGACCGCGACTCCGACCTGCTTAAAATCCCTGGCGTGGGCGCGCAGACCCGTACTCGCCTGATTGCCCACTTCGGCAGTCTGCGGGCCATACAAGCGGCCTCGCTCGAAGCGCTCCAGTCCGTCGTGCCGCGCAAAATTGCGGAGGCGATACATGCCCATTTCCAGCGTGCGGCCTCCTCTTCAGTTGGTATAGAAAAGAACCCAGGCGCCGAGTCATTCTGAGCGTCCGCAAAGTTTCTAGAACTGATTTACAGCTCGTACAGCCAGATACACGAGGGAGTCATTCTGAACGGACTGAAGAATCCAGAGAATATTCGCCTCATAATCGCTGCTATCACCCTCTGGATTCTTCACTACGGTCGCCGCGGCGACCTTCATTCAGAATGACTCCCTCTGATAACTCACTCCATTCACTATGAATCTGCCTTAGTTGGCCAAATCGTTGCCATAGCCCATCGAACTGGAACCGATCGACCACTTCCTGCGTATCGTCAAGTACATTCTCGGAATGACCGATAGGAGCATCTTAAGAATGCAAACTCGACAATTCCCTGCCACACAGTTCCCGGACCACGCTCTCACAGCCGGGCAAGAAGGCTGGAAGCAGGCATTGCAGCTTGGCTTGCTGTTTGCGGCAATCAAACTTGCGGTTGAGTTCATCGGAAATATCATCGCGCAGCACTTTGGCTACGGCATCTTTCGCGACGAGATGTATTACATCGTGTGTGGACGGCATCTAGCCTGGGGTTATGTCGATCAGGCGCCCATGGTCGCGGTCCAGGCGCGAATCTCTGAGACGCTGTTTGGCTTTCACAATCTCGCGCTGTTTCGCCTGTTTGCCGCGCTTGCCGGAGCTACCAAGGTTGTATTGACGGGTCTGCTCGCATGGTCGCTGGGTGGCAAGCGCATGGCGCAGGTGCTGGCCATGGTCGGCGTGCTGATCGCACCCGTCTACCTCGGCATCGACAGTTATCTTTCCATGAACGCCTTCGAGCCTGTCTTCTGGATGGGCTGCATGCTGGCGGTCATTCTGATGGCCTGTGGGGCCAGCCCGCGCTGGTGGATTATTTTCGGACTTCTTGGTGGCTTTGGGCTGCTGAACAAGCCTTCCATGGCGTTCTTTCTGGTTGCCGTGTTGGCAGGTCTGCTGCTGACGCCGCAGCGCCGCCTTCTTTGGAGCCGCTGGGCGCTGGTCGCCGTTGCCCTGATCGTGCTGCTTCCGTCGCCATACCTGTTGTGGCAAATCCATCACCACTGGCCGACGCTGGAATGGCTCCAGAATGTGAATCACAGCCACAAAAATGTAAAACTCGGCCCCGTCGCCTTCGTTGGGCAACAAATCCTGACGCTGCACCCGTTGAGTATCTTTCTGCTCTTGCCCGGCCTGCTTTGGCTATTCGTGTCGAAGCACGCTCGCGGTCTGCGCTGGATTGGCCTGTCCTATCTCGTTTTGCTCGCTATCATGATTCACCTTTACGCCAAGGATTACTACGTTGCGCCCATTTATCCCGTATTGTTTGCGGCTGGAGCACTGGCCTGGCAAGACGCATTTTCCGCTTCGCGCAAAACCGCGTGGCTGCTGCCTGCCTGGTGCGTCGTTCTGGTGATTTTCGGTGCGATCACTTTGCCCATGGCGATTCCCGTTCTTCCTCCAACCACGTGGATTCGCTATACGAAAGCCCTGCACCTGCCCAGCGGCAAGACGGAGACCGCAGACACCGGCCCACTGCCGCAGTTCTACGCCGACCGTTTCGGCTGGCACGCGATGGTGGCCGAGGTTGCGCGCATCTACAACTCTTTGTCGCCAGCCGAGCGCGCTAAAGTTGGCATTTTCTGCAACAACTACGGAGAGGCCAGCGCCATCGACATCTTCGGGCCGAAGTACGGCTTGCCGCCAGCCATCAGCGGACATCAGAATTATTTCTATTGGGGGCCGCGTGACTACACTGGCCAGGTATTGATCGTCATCGGGGAATCGAAAGAAGATGTGCAGGGGTATTGTCCCTCCGTACAGGAGATTGGGCACACATACGACCCGTTGGCCATGCCTTTCGAAAACCGCCCCATCTATCTGTGTCGTGGAGGAAAACTTCCACTGCCTACATATTGGCCACACGTAAAAAACTGGTACTGAGTTACAGTAATCCTCATGCCGCCAGCGAAGCCGCGTAGCCTGCCGAGTCGCGAATCAAACGCAGAAGAGCACAATCTTCCGCGCGTGCTTGGCCCGTGGCAGGCGACGGCCATCGTTGCGGGAACCATCATTGGCAGCGGAATTTTTCTTGTTCCGCAAGAGATGATGCGCGCCGCTGGCTCGTCGGGCCTGGTCTATCTGGCGTGGATTGCCGCCGGGCTTCTCTCTCTCTTCGGCGCGATGACCTATGCGGAACTGGCCGCGATGCGCCCCTTTGCTGGCGGCGAGTATGTCTATCTGCGCGATGCCTACGGGGAACTGCCCTCGTTCCTCTACATGTGGACATGGTTTTCCGTGGCGAAGCCAGCGTCGATCGCCAGCAGCGCCATCGGAGTGGTGCGCGTCGTCGGAACATTTGCCACGCTGCGTTGGCTGAGCGCGCCCATTCTGCTGCATCCGCTGCGGCTGGAGTGGGGACAGATCGTCGCCATCGCAGTCGCGTGGCTGGTCACAGGATTGAACTATCTCGGCCTGCGTCGCGCTGGAGAATTTCAACTCGTCTTTACCGTGCTGAAAGTAGCGCTGATTGCCGGGATAGTCTTTTTCTGTTTGAGCAGTCCACTCGGCCACGGCAGCAATTTTTCAACGGTCTTCACCGGAGGTCATGCCGGCCTCGCCGGATTTACCGTCGCGATGATCGCGGCGCTGTGGGCCTACGACGGCTGGAACGATCTCAATATGGTCGCCGGAGAAATCAAGCGGCCGGAGCGCAGCATTCCGCTTGCGTTGATCGTCGGCGTGGGCCTGGTGGCCGCGCTCTACATGGCGACCAACGCAGCGGTGCAATACATGCTGCCTGCGGCTGCCATTGCGCATTCGCCGCGTCCAGCGGCGGATGCGATGCGCCTTGCCGTCGGCCCCTGGGGAGCGGGACTGGTCTCCATCGGCATGGCGGTCAGCATTCTGGTTTCCTTGAACGGAACCATTCTTTCCGGCGCGCGCATTCCATTCGCCGCAGCGCGGGACGGAATTTTTTTCCGCTCCATGGGCCGTATTCATCCACGCTTTGAAAGCCCTTCGGTATCGCTCGGAGTGCAGGCGGGAATGTCCACCGTTCTGCTTCTTCTGGTCGGCAAATTTCAGGCGTTGTTTGAACTGGCCCTGCTGGCCGAATGGATTTTCTACCTGCTCACTGCAACCACGGTCTTCGTCTTCCGCCAACGCGAACCGGAACGCCTGCGCCCGTATCGCGTCCCTGTCTATCCCTGGTTGCCAGCGGCCTTTATTGGCGCCGCCGCGCTTGTGATCGGCTACATTTTGCAGAGCAATCTGCGCAATTCCCTCGGCGGCCTGTTTGTGATTGCGCTGGGCCTGCCCATGTATATCTGGATGCGAAAGCGCCTCGCTGCTTCCGCTAAGACGTTGCCAACCCATCTAAAATAGAGCGCGATCCTGCGGACCGAAGGACTCAATGCCAGGGATGATCTTCTGGCCCGTGCGCTCATCGTTGGAGAGGAACAACTCAAACTACCGGTCCTTGCGTAGCTGACGCGCATATTCGTCAATATCTACGCCCGCCGCGGCTTTTCTGCCATGCCAGGCGAAATCAACTGCTGATAAAGCGCAATCGTCTGATCGGCGATTGCGGACCAGGCAAACTTCTCTTCCACGCGTTTGCGGCCCGCTTCGCCGAACCGCCTGCATTTCTTCGGGTGCGCCAGCAGCTCGGAAATCTTCGCCGCAAGATCACGCGCAAACTGCTCTGGCCTGGCCGGAAATCCTGTCACCGGATCGGGATCGAAGGGCACCAGATAGCCAGTCTCGTCATCGACGACGACTTCCAGAATCCCTCCGGTCGCACTGGCGACCACAGGAGCGCGGCACGCCATCGCCTCCAGATTGATGATGCCGAACGGCTCATACACAGACGGGCAACAGAAAACGCGAGCATGGCTGTAAAGCTGGATCGCCTCCGCTTTCGTCACCATTTTTTCGATCCACACTACATGCGGATTGACCTGTCGCGCCTCCTCGACTTTCTGGCGCATCTCGGCGGCGATCTCCGGCGTGTCCGGCGCGCCGGCACACAATACGACCTGTGTGTTCGGCGGCAAATACCGGACCGCTTCCACCAGATGCGTCACGCCTTTCTGCCGCGTGATGCGCCCGACAAATAAAACATACGGCATCGCCGGATCGACGCCATATTTTGTCAATGCAGCGGTATCTCTGGTCTTCTCGTACTCCACCAGGTCGATGCCGTTGTAGATGACGTGAATTTTTTCCGGCGCAATTTCTGGATAAGCGCGCAGAATGTCGGCCTTGGTCCCGTTCGAGACCGCAATCACCGCGTCGGCATCGAGAATGGCCGTGCGCTCCATCCACGAACTCATCGCGTAGCCGCTGCCAAGCTGCTCCGCCTTCCACGCGCGCAGCGGTTCCAGGCTGTGTGTGGTCAGGACAAATGGAACGTTGAATAGTTTCTTCGCAAGAAATCCCGCCATCGATACATACCACGTATGCGTATGCACAACGTCAATCGCGGCCAGCGACTTCACCTGCGCCAGATTCAGGCTCATCGTCGCAAGCGCGGTGTTGAATTTTTCCTGTCCTTCCGTGAGCAGCGCCCATGGTTCCGCGCCACGCACATGCAGGTTGCCTTCGTCGAGTTTTTGGTCGCCCCAGCAATGGACCTCGACTTCAATCTTCCTCGCCAGCTCGCGGGCCAGGTATTCGACATGGACCCCTGCGCCGCCGTAGACGTTCGGCGGATACTCGCGTGTCATCAGTCCTACTCGCAATGGCCTTCTCCTATATGTCTTGCGGCAATCATGCGCCGTTCTGTAATATTCCCCACCGTAGCTGCACGAAGGTGGAGCACCCGGACGCAGAACGACTGCACTCGGCTCGAAGCGTTATTCTAGTCGCAGCCCATACATGCGGCAAACATTGTCATTCCCTCCAACCATGTCCAAGAAAAAACCTAAGCTCGGCCAAAATTTTCTCACCGATCCCAGTGCCCGCATGCGCATTGTGGAGGCGCTGGGCGACATCTCGACCAGCACGGTGTTGGAGATTGGCCCCGGACGCGGCGCACTTACTGGCCTGCTCGCCACGCGCGCGTACCGCCTGATTGCGGTCGAACTGGATCGCGCCCTTGCGCCACGGCTCGCTGAAGCATGGAAGCACGCCGAACATGTCCGCATCCATCAAGGAGACATTCTGGAGCTTGATCTGGCGAAGCTGGAAGAAATCCCTGGATCAACCCAACACGGGCCGCTGGTGGTGGTCGGCAATCTGCCTTACTACATTACATCCGACATTTTGCTGCATCTCTTCGCACAGGCCAACTCCATCGCCCGGGCCGTGGTGATGGTGCAGGAGGAGGTGGCCGACCGTATCGCCGCAAAGTGCGGCAACAGCGACTATGGAGTGCTCTCCGCAACAGCGCAGATGCACGCTCGGGTTGAGAAACTTTTTGTTTTGCCGCCTGAAGCCTTCACCCCGCCGCCGAAGGTCCATTCGGCAGTTGTGCGTCTGGACATGCGTCCAAGATTCGAGGAACTCCAGGTCGAACGCATTGGATTCATGCGATTCCTACAGATGTGCTTCCATCAAAAGCGAAAGACGCTGGTCAACAATTTGAAAGGAATCCCAACACCTGGCGTGGAAATTTCTAAATCGGCAACTGTGCTGTCCATGATTGAAGCTATGGGCCTAAGCCCATCCATTCGTGCCGAAGCGGTCTCTTTGGAAGCGATGGCGCAGCTCTATCGCAAGCTTTGTTCCTCATGCTGACTGTGCCTCATGCAACACCATGAGGCACAGTCGGGAATCGTGTTGGAGGCCAACAGCAGACCTGCTCGGTCCTACTTCGATTTCATGTGTGCAAGGACATTGTCGACGTTGGTTCTGTCGACCAAAGAAACACCGGTATCGACAAAAGTGGGAAATGGCGAAAATGGATCGAGGCGATAATTGATGTTCATCGCCTTCACCGGATAATGATGCACATCATCGAGCGCCTTCAACCCATAGAGCGCCATGGTGTATGGCTTCTGCGAGATGGTGGAATCGATGACCCCCTGTTTCACCAGATACAGCGTGGCCTGATCCACGTCCATCGCCACCAGGACCCGTCCGGTCGCGTTGCTGCGTCGAAAGGCCTCCGCCACATCTTTTCCCGCGGAGGCTTCCAGACAAATGAACCCATCCACTTTGTTCTTCCCTGTCCGGGCAAGATACTCCTGCGCCTTGTCCATCGCTGTGCCGGAATTGCCCTTCATATCGAAGATTTCGACGATGTTGATGCCGGGATATTTTGAGAAGGCATCTTCGTAGCCCTTCAAACGCTCATCCAGGTTAGGCTGCCCCGGCATGGAGAAGAAGACCACATTCCCTTTACCGTTGAGCTGGCGCGCCACGCGCTCGCCACCCATTCGGCCCGCTTGTAAATTGTTGGTCCCAATAAAATATAGCCGCTTGCTGTCCGGCGCGTCAGAATCGATCGTGATGACGGGAATACCCGCCGCAACGGCGGAATCGATTTCAGGCGTCATCAGATTTGCGTCCGCAACAGACACCAGAATTCCCGCGGGCTTCTTCGCAACCGCGGAACGAAATGCCTGCACTTCACCCTGTGGATCGAACGTGGAAGGCCCATCCATCTCCGCCGTCACGCCATATTGCTGCGCAGCCTTTTCCAGCCCATCGCTGGCAGTCTGCCAATAAG
>JAKAYS010000224.1 GCA_021826695.1 Acidobacteriota bacterium
CAGCAGCCTGGCTCCCGACGCCCGGCGCATCGCCCACGCCGTTCGCTCCCACTGGTCCATCGAGAACCGCTTGCACTGGTCCATGGACGTGTCCTTCAACGACGACCAGATGCGCGCGCGAACAAGGGCCGCGGCGCACAATCTGGCCGTGCTCAAACACATCACCCTCAATCTCATACGCCTCGATCCAATCAAGCGAAAAGGCGGCATCAAAGCAAGAAGGCTCATCGCCGCCACCTCCGACATCTACCGCGCCGAGCTTCTTGGACTCAGATGACGTTCATGCGATTGCCCTGCCATTATTTCCCGATTGGTGTTTCTTTTATAAAATCCGCATATACTGCATTCAGCCGGTTGCATTCCCGCATTTACAGAATGCGCCGGGCACGCGAACGTTACTCACTCGAACCCAGCTTTGAATTCATAATGGATCGGGAGGTGCGTCTTCAGTAAGAAGCTTCGCAAGCAGCCAGCAGTTCGGACCAGTAGTCTTCCTCCATCGGAGATGGAGGCGTGGCGCGCTGTCGCGCGTGTTTTGCGAAGTCCACTGGACGCTGTAAGCTGTGCCGTTTTTCCCTCCCATTGCAGGCTTTGCAACGAACCGCTTCTGCACTTTTCCCGGACGCCTGTCTGCGCCGCATGTTGGCGCAATCTACACGAACAACCGAATTCCAACCTCTGTACCGTTTGCGGGGAGCAACTGGGCTGGGGCGATCTGCGCTTTTCAACAAACTCGATGCCGGAAAACCAAGCGATGCTCTCTCTGTGCCACGTGTGCGAGCGAGCGCGTCCGACCTTCAAACAGGCCGTCGCATACGGCGTGTACGAAAGTACGCTGCGAGCGTTGATTCATCTGTTGAAGTATGAGTATGTCCCGACCGTTGCTGCCCCGCTCGGCGCGCTTCTGGCGGAGTCCATTGACCACTTCGCACATTTGCCCGACAGCCTGACGGTTGTTGCCGTGCCGCTCCACGCAGCGAAGGAACGCGAACGGGGCTTCAATCAGACGATCCTGCTGGCGGAACATACCGCGCGTGCTTTGCGCAAAAAACGTCCGCAGTTGGATTTGCGCCTGGCGTTGAGGGCGTTGGGACGGCAGCGCGGAACCGAGAGCCAATCCGGACTCACGCCACACCAGCGGCGGCGAAATCTTCGCGGAGCTTTTTTTGTTGCCAAGCCGGAGCTGGTCCGGGGGCACTCCATTTTGCTGCTCGACGACATTTACACCACCGGGGCCACCGCCCGCGAATGCACGCAGACTCTGCTCCGCGCCGGTGCAGCGACCGTCCATGTGGCGACACTTGCACGGTCACAACGCGAGGGCGTGGCGTTTTGGAACCTGGCGGCAGTTGGAGCTATTGCGACTGGCCGCACAGTGGGGATGAACTAGCGATCGGCGATTTAATACTTCTGAGGAGGAACCAATGTCCCTGGGAAGAACGATGATTCACACGCGGAAACAAAAGTCCGCCATCAAGCATCACCCAGTGCATTCCGAAAACACGGTGCAGGAGCAGCGGCCCGCGTCGTTGCCGCCGGCAATGCAGACTCCAGTGCTGGTGCTGAATGCGTCCTATGAGCCGATCAACATCTGCGGCGCTCGCCGCGCGCTGGTGTTGGTGCTGAAGGGCGTGGCGCGCACGGAGGAGGAACACGCCACGCTACTGCACGCCGCGCGCGTGCGCATGCCCATGCCTTCCGTTATACGGCTGCTGGAATACCGTCGCATTCCGCACCAGACTCGCGCGCTTTCCCGCAAGAACATTTTGCTGCGCGACCGCAACACCTGCCAGTACTGCGCCACCATCCTTCCCGCCGCGGAATTGACGCTGGATCACGTCCTTCCGCGCTCCCGCGGCGGCCTGTCCACGTGGGAAAACCTGGTGGCCTGCTGCCACTCCTGCAATCGCCGCAAAGGCAACCAGATGATCCATGAACTGGAAGACATGCAACTGCTGCGCGAACCGCGTCCGTTTTCCCTGCACACCAGCCGCCACATCATGCGCATGATCGGCAGTTCCGACCTGCGCTGGCGCAAATACCTCTACTACTAAATTTTAAATTTAAGCGGATGTGGTATCCAGTCTCATCCATTGCGTGACCGTGCCCACAGAGTTCCCGCATAGCACTCTATACTGGCATTTTGCACTCTATTGCAGTTGTGCTGGCCGCCTCTCCAAGCATCTCAGCCAGCATCTGGAAATTTTTTTATGCAAGAAACGCATTCGCGTGAAACACGTGTTGCCCAGCCCGCAGGAAACCCGCTGTGGTTACGCATTTTTTTTGCGATTTTGACTACGGCTTATGCCTTTCTATTTGTCCGGCAGCCTAGTCCTTTTTTTGCCGATGACAGTTTTTTCTATCTCCAGGTCGGTCGCAATTTTGCTCTGGGATATGGCAGTACATTTAATCGACTGATGCCGACCAACGGCTATCACCCTCTGTGGATGCTCCTTTGCGCTGCGGTGTATCGCCTGGTCCCATCACGCATCGCGGGTCTGCATGTTGTCGCCGCGCTCATCGTGCTGCTGAATATCGTCGTGCTGCTGGTCGCAACAAAACTGTTGCGCAAGTTGCAGTCCATGGCATGGGTAGCGTGGACCATCCTGGTTCCCTTTCTTTTCGGGCTACAGCTTGGAACTGAGTCTTCTCTCAGCGCGGCGGTCCTGGCTGCGACTTTACTGTCGCTTTACAGTTTTATGGAGCATGCGGGCTGGCCAACAGGGTTCGTCTTCAACATCCTGGCGGTCCTCGCCGTGCTCACTCGCCTGGATTCCATTTTTGTCATTGCATGTCTTTGGATTGCGCTGTTGCTATGGTGCATGCAAGAGAAAAATCTGCGCGGCAATAAGCTGGCGCTGCGGGTGCATCTGACATTTATCCCGTTGTATGCCCTGCTATGGGGCGCCTATCTGGCCAGCAATCTGGTATGGTTTCACACCCTGATGCCAATCAGCGGCCTGCTCAAATCTCAAAACTCTCACGACCATCTGCTGGGCCGCAATCTGCCGCATACTGCGTTGCTTTCACTTGCCATCAGTGCGATTTCGATTGTGATTAGATCGGA
>JAKAYS010000081.1 GCA_021826695.1 Acidobacteriota bacterium
GTCACGCCCGCTGGGCAAATGATCGTTTCCTATGCGATCGAAGCGGTGAAGTCGCGAAACGAGATCATCCAGGCCGCTCGCGCAGTCCATTGCGGAGAGATTCCGCCCTTGAGAATCGGCTTCTCCTGCTTTGTCCAGCAGGATGTTCTGCGCTCTCTGAGTGATGCCTACGCCAGCCTGTTTCCTGGCTGTCCGATGCAATTCTCCGGCGGCGATCCGATTCAGATTCTGCGACGCATGGAAGAGAAAAACCTCGACGCGGCGGTGCTCCCGCTCCCCATCGGCGGCGAGCAGTGGACAGTGGAGCCGGTTGCGTCGGCTCCATTGGTCGTCTGCATGCGTGCCGATGAGCCTGGAGGGAACGCCGGTCAACATGATCGTCGAGAGTTTGCAGGTACGGCCCAACACGGTGATCGATTGGCGCTGGCATTTTGAACGGGAGGGAGTGACGGGACTGAGGGGCCGGCCTCGTCCGGGCAAGCCGCCGCGATATACGGCGGAGTTGCGCAGGCAAGTGCTGGCGGCGCTGGGCTCCGCGAGAATCTTAGTGATTGCCGAAAAGAAGAGGGATTGCAACGCCGGTGGCGACGAGCAACAGATTGCCAGTGAAGGCGAGATCAGTACGGCTTTCTGAATCCTGGCTAGGACGTGCTAACACTACTGCAATGTAACTCGTATAGTTTGCGGTAATGGAGATCACAGAAGAGCAGTACGCGAGAATCAAAGACAGCCTCCCGGTCCAGCGTGGCAACGTGAGTTTGAGCAATCTGCAATTGCTCAACGCCTTCCTGTATGTGGCAGAGCATGGTTGCAAGTGGCGCGGACTGCCGAAGCGGTTCGGCAACTGGCACACCATCTACACGCGCATGAACCGCTGGTCGAAGAACGGGGTGCTCGACCGGGTGTTCGAGAAGCTGCAACTGGAGCAGATCGTGCGCATCAAGATCGAGGCCCTGGGACTGGACTCGACCTCGGTGAAGGTGCATCCGGACGGCACCGGCGCGTTAAAAAAAACGGACCGCAGGCCATCGGCAAGTCGCGCGGCGGATGGAACACCAAGATTCATCTGGTTGCCGCGGATGCTCGGACGCCGATAACTTTTTCCTTGTCGCCGGGCAATGCGCACGATGCGCCGGAAGGCCGCGAACTGCTGCGCGAGCTTGGACCGATGCCGGAGGGCCTGCCCATGCTGATGGACCGCGCTTACGAAGGCGACGAAACCAGGCAACTGGTGCTCGACCTCCGCATGGTCCCCGTCGTTCCTCCCAAATCCAACCGTATCGATCCCTGGCGCTACGACCGCACCCTTTACAAAAAGAGGAACGAGATCGAGCGGCTGTTCCGGCGCATGAAGGGATACCGCCGCATCTTCTCCCGCTTCGAGAAGCTCGACGTGGTTTTCCTTGGCTTTCTCTGCTTCGCGTTCATCGTCGAGGCGCTTAGATAGTGTTAACACGCCCTAGTACGGCAAAAATTCTGAGGAGACTCCGAATTTTTATTGTTGCTTGACATTCATGAGTCACAAAGCGTACTACTTTCTAGAATGAATCGTTTCATCTTAGGACGACCAATTACTTGCAATTTTCCATATACTCATCGACTTTGTCTCGCAGAACCATCTGCGAGCAAGCACTTACCGATAGAGGAGTAAATTAATGAAGGCTTCTCGCGTTTTTACTGCATCCACCATTATGGGATTCGCTACGTTGCTGCTGGCGCAGAATATTTTGCCAAGGCCCAGCTCGCCTTTTAGGGGAAAGATGGAGCCGGATTCCCGCAAATCGGTTGAGGATTGGCCGAAGGATGTCACGGCGCCAAAGGGAGCGCCGAACGTGCTGCTCATCCTTGTGGATGACGTCGGATTCAGCGCCACGTCCGTCTTTGGCGGCGCAATTCAAACGCCGGCATTCGAGAAGCTCGCGAAATCCGGCCTTCGCTACAACGAGTTCCATGTAAATTCCATCTGCGCGGCAAGCAGGGCTTCTCTCCTATCAGGACGAACCGATCATCAGATGGGTTTTGGCCAGATCGCAGAATTCGCCGCCGGCTATCCGGGGTATAACACTCT
The DNA here is from genome assembly GCA_021826695.1 of Acidobacteriota bacterium. GTDB lineage: Bacteria > Acidobacteriota > Terriglobia > Terriglobales > Acidobacteriaceae > JAKAAZ01. Next base: position 2,069 of record JAKAYS010000081.1, read on the forward strand.
GTGGCCGAAAAAATCCGCATCCATCGCGGAAGTCCTCAAGGAGAACGGTTACAACACCGCAGCCTTCGGCAAGTGGCATAACACGCCGGTATGGCAAGTCAATGCGGCGGGACCTTTCGATCGGTGGCCGACAGGGTTGGGGTTTCAATACTTCTACGGTTTTCTCGGCGCGTTCGATAGCCAGTACTACCCACGTCTTTATCGCGACACCACACCGGTAGAACCTTCAAAAACACCGGAAGAGGGGTATAGCCTGACCACCGACATGGCCAACGATGCAATTCGCTGGTTGCATCGGCATGACGCCGTAGCGCCGGACAAGCCTTTTTTCCTGTACTTCGCCACCGCAGCCACCCATACGCCCCATCAAGTGCCCAAAAAATGGATTGAACAATATAAAGGGAAGTTCGATGAAGGGTGGGACAAACTTCGCGCAGAGACGTTTGTACGAGAAAAGAGACTTGGAGTCATTCCGGCAGATGCGCATCTGACGCCCAGGCCCAAAGGACTTCGTGCATGGGACTCGCTGCCGCCAGATGAAAAGAAACTTCTTGCGCATCAGGCAGAGGTCTATGCCGGGTTTGGGTCTCAGGCGGACTATGAGATCGGACGACTGATTCAGGCAATTAAAGACGAAGGCCAGGGAGATAACACGCTCATCATTGAAATTTTTGGAGATAACGGCGGAAGCGCGGAAGACGGGCCGACCGGATACGACGCCCGCAACGTTTATGGAAAGGCGAAGAGCATCGAGTCTCGCCAGCAAACGGATCAGTACCTGGGCAGCGAGCTATATATGAACGGCGCGGCCGCCGCGTGGGCGTGGGCCTTCAGTACGCCATTTCAAGGGACGAAGACGGATGCTTCTCACCTTGGCGGCACGCGCGACCCAATGGTGATCTCCTGGCCGGGTCACATTCAGCAGGATGGCGGCCTGCGCAGCCAGTTCAGCCACGAGACCGATATTGCTCCCACGATTTATGAAGCGGCGGGGATCCAACCGCCCGTGATGGTGAATGGAGTGCGGCAGAGTCCGCTGTATGGAACCAGTCTTGTATATACCTTCAATCACCCGGATGCTCCGAGCCGTCATCATATCCAGGTATTTGAAACAAACGGAAATCGCGCCATCTATAAGGATGGATGGTGGGCAGGGGACCTTCTGCGGTCCTCGTGGGAGCGGATAGGAACTCCCGGTTTTACGGCGACCGAGCTTCTGAACGGCCATCTGCATCCGTGGGAACTTTACAACCTGAACGACGACTATAGCCAGGCGCACGATCTGGCGGCAAAGTATCCGAAGAAGCTCGCTGAGATGAAAGCGCTTTTCGATGAGGAGGCGAGGCGGACCAACATCTATCCGTTGCTGCCATTGCGTCGACTGAGCGACAAGCCGATGCCAAAGAAAGATGTCTTTGTCTATCGCGCGGGCGTGGATCGTCTGCAGAACACTGCCAACACGCCCTTGGGCGGGGGTATGCCCTATACCATCAGCGCCGATGTTGACATTCCAGAACAGGGCGTAAAGGGCGTGATCTTTGCGCAGGGTGGCCGCTATGGCGGGTCCTCGCTCTTTGTGAAGGATGGGCATGTTTTCTACGAGGTCAACGCCTTTGGAAACAGGTCCGGGCAGCTTATCTCCACGAAAGTGCTGGAACCGGGCAAGGCCCACATTGTTCTGCAGATGGAGCCGGATGCCGTGACGCAGATGGAGGCGGAAACTCTGGAGCAGAAGAACGGCGATGCGAAGAGCGTCCGGCGCAAGCGGCCCTATACGGGAACGTTGACGATCAACGGTGTTCCGCAGGGCGAGACACACTTTATCAATGTGCCTCGAACCGGTGGGTATTGGTCCGGCGCCGAAACGCTGGATATCGGCAGCGATCTGGGTTCCGCTGTCAGTTCGGAGTACCAAACGCCCAACCGGTTCAACGGTGTTATTGACAAGGTAACGATCGAGCGGGAAAAAGCAGCCAAATGAACCTATTCGACGCGACGTCCCTTTTTTGATCCTGCAATGCAGATTCCAGGATTTACAAAGGATTGATGGACATGAAGTATTTTTGCAAATGTTTCCTGGGCGCTGTCTTTGTACTAGCCGGCACGACTGCCTGGATGCTGCTTGTCTGCAATCGGACGACGCGAGTCCGTGCAGCCGACGCGCCGACAACGACGAGTAGCTTTCAGCCTACGATTCCGAATCCCATACCCGCCGGATTGCGGGTGACTGCAGGAATGGTGTGGATACCCGGCGGAAACTTTTCAATGGGAAGCGCCAGCGATTCCATGCCGGACGCGCAGCCAATTCATCGGGTTTATGTCGATGGCTTCTGGATGGATAAAACAGACGTGACGAATGAAGAGTTTGAAAAATTCGTAAAAGCGACAGGGTATGTCACGGTGGCGGAGAAGAAACCTCGTCCTGAAGATTTTCCCGGCGTGCCGCTGGAAAAGCTTATTGCCGGAGCGATCGTTTTCCGGCCGCCGCAGCATCCTGTATCGCTGGACAATCCAGCTCTCTGGTGGTCGTACGTTCCCGGCGCAAACTGGCGGCATCCCACAGGCCCAGGCAGCAGCATAAAAGGGCGTGAACACTTTCCGGTAGTACAGGTGGCTTATGCGGACGCCGTAGCGTATGCGAAGTGGGCCGGGAAAAGACTGCCTACGGAAGCGGAATGGGAATTTGCAGCCCGTGGAGGCAAAACGGGAAAGCTCTATGTCTGGGGAAACCAGTTTCGTCCCCATGGCAAATGGATGGCCAACACATACCAGGGGAATTTTCCTAATCGAAATACTGGCTTAGATGGGTATAGCGGCATCGCACCTGTGGGAAAATATCCGCCCAATGGATACGGTTTGTACGACATGGCGGGAAACGTCTGGCAATGGGTCGGAGATTGGTACCGACCCGATTACTACGCGCAACTTGCTGCTAAGGGCATTGCGCGCAATCCGCAAGGACCGGACTCTTCCTATGATCCGATGGAGCCTGGGGCAAGGAAAAGAGTTCAACGAGGGGGGATCTTTTCTCTGCACCGCCCAATACTGTTCGCGTTATATGGTCGGAGCGCGAGGAAAGGGCGAGATCAGCAGCGCGAGCAATCATATCGGATTTCGCTGTGTTATGGGCTTGACCGAACATGCAAAAACAAGCTTAAATTCGTCCACTTTACGGCCTATGCCTGCCAATCTGACCACACACTCAAAACAGGAATGACGTGAAGCTGAAATATTAGAAGTTGACAGCGTATCGCGAGAAGTATAAATTGTACTCCGAATATGAATCGTTTCATTTCCGGATAGACAAGATGATTGACAAAAGGATCACTGGAAAGACGGCTTCGTGCAAAATTATCAGAAACCAAATAGTTTCATGCCTTAACCATCCATCACTAGATGTCATCGTAGACGGGGTTCAGGTGATAAACAACCAGATCATTCAACTACAGATATTGAAAAATTGCGTACAGCATCGGCAATACATGTGAAGTTAAAACACGGACTTTTGGCAGGAGGCATTATGAAAGTACATGGAATAAAACAACGGATATCAATTGCTTGTCTTTTTATTGTGAGCGCGATTTTCTGGATGATAGGAGGGTTAGCGATTGCACAGACAACCACAGGATCTATTTATGGAACAGTAACAGATGCAACTGGCGCGGTGATTCCTGGCGCGCAGGTAATAGTGAAGAATATACAGACTGGAGAAATGCATACAATGCCAAGCAGTAGTTCAGGCGACTACGTTTTTTCGGCATTGGTGCCTGGTGACTATACTGTCTCCGCGCAGAATACAGGATTCCAAACACAGATACAAAAAGGTATTCGCCTCGACTCGAATCAGAATGTGCATGCCAATTTTTCATTGCAGCCAGGATCGACAGGCCAGAGCGTCACAGTAAGCGCGGCAACAGCGCTGGTAGATACTCGCGAGTCGCAAATCGGTGAAACCGTGGATCAGAAGCGGATGGAGGATCTTCCGCTCAACGGAAGAGATGCTTACAACCTGGTGCAGATCGTGCCCGGCATTACAAGCTATAGCCCTGACGTAGCAACGGGCTCCCGGGAAGGAGAGCAGTTCAGTGTCAATGGGCTTCCCATAAGCAATACCGCGTTCTATCTGGATGGCGCCTACGATACTAATCTTTGGCGCTTTGGCGGAAATCTACTTCCGAATCCGGATGCGCTGCAGGAGTTTCGCATTCTGACTAGTAACTTCGATGCAGAGTTTGGCCGTTCTCCCGGAGGCGTGGTCAATGTTATTACTCGGTCTGGAACCAATCAGTTTCATGGTGAGTTATATGACTATCTTAGAAATGACATTCTAAATGCTAAGGACTACTTTTTAACCGCCGTACCGCCGTTAAAGCAAAACCAGTTTGGTGGTACGGTTGGAGGCCCTATCCGACGTGATAAGATATTTTTTTTCCTCGCTTATCAAGGGCTGCGGGTACGTCAGCCGGCAGACATCGCATCCGATTCACTGGTTACGCCCACACCACTAGAGGCAATTGGGGACTTCAGAAACACTCCTGCTAATATAAGGCCCAATGTCTCGTGTAATGGGGTGAAGTATGTAATTTGCCCGAGTTTGCTTGATCCGGTTGCGCAGAATCTTCTTAAGTTCGTACCTTCAGGAAACCCAACACCCGGTATAAACTATGGACGTCCAGCACAACAGTCGTCTAATGCAAATATCAATGCCGATCAAGGCATGGCGCGTGTTGATTATCAAGTGACAAGCAAGCACCAGATTTCTGGTATGTATTTTATGTCGCGTGGTACGTCGAACAATCCGACTGCCAGTAAGAATCAGATTCTTAGCTATGCTGGCATGGAAAACTATGAAGGCCAATACAATGCGGTTATCGGCGATACCTGGCTGATCTCACCCGCCAAAGTAAACAATTTACGCCTTTTCTATTCTTTGAACCACTACATTATTGCCAATATTTATGGACAGCAGCATATGCTGGCTAACCTGGGTAGCCATGCCGCCGAGGGAGGAGACAACAATGCCCAACCCTACTTCAGTATTTCCGGGTATTGGACGATGGGAACAAACAATGCAGGACCAGACAATCTTCCGTCGTCCTCTCTAGGAGCATCCGATACATTCAATTGGATTATTGGAAAACATGAAATCAAAACTGGAGGTTCCTACATGTGGGACCGCTTTGGTAGTATTGGCGGAGCTTCATCCAACGGAATATTTACTTTCAATGGGGATGAAAATCCAAGCAAAAATGCGTTAGTAGATTTTCTAGAAGGGCATGCGTATTCTTTGACGCAAAATAATGGCGTCTTCTTCCGTAGTCATTCACAAGATCCTTCCGTCTTTGCCCAGGACAACTGGCAGATTGCCCGAAGACTCACCCTAAACCTAGGACTGCGCTGGGAATACTTCCCCCCATATGCAGGTCAAAACGACACTGGCACGTTTGTTCCTAACGTCCAATCCGTACGCTTTCCAAATGCCCCTTTGGGCTTGCTTTCGTCGGGTGATCCAGGGATTCCTGATGGCATTCTGCATACTCCTTGGGATACCTTCGCGCCGCGATTCGGATTTGCATATGATGTATTCGGAGATGGGAAGACGTCGGTGCGTGGCGCGTATGGCATCTTCGATGCAGCAACAGACCAGGGAACCAGTTCAGACCTTCTGGTACAGCAACCATTCTCCCGTACCATTACTATCTCAAAAACGCCAAATCTTGTTACCCCATACGCTCCCAATCCGGATCCGTTTCCCTATCCCTATACGCAAAATCCACAGCCGGCTGTCTTTCTTTCGGGTGCGACTATCTATGGCCTACCTCCGGGAGACAGCACCATACCTTATGTACAGGAATTCAACCTGAACGTCCAGCAGCAGTACGGCTCAAAATGGAGCAGCCAGATCGCGTATATCGGAAATCTTTCGCGTCACTTCGATATCTCGGATGATGTAAATTCCCCTATTTATTCTCCCAACTGTACAACAAAGACATGTGGTGGGACTGCAAATCTCAATAAAAGACGGCCCTATCAACCAACCCCATCGACTTACACATTTGGGACGATCTCTATAGCAGAACCTGTCAGTAATGCATCATATCACTCTCTACAGGCAACAGTGACTCGACAATTCGATCATCACTTTTCGTTTCAGGCAAGCTACGTTTGGTCAAAGGCCATGGGGTATGGGCCGCCAGTTGATGCTTACGTAATTTCCAGCAGCCGTGGGCTCCTTGCAGTTGATGTGCCGCAAAGGTTCGTGGCTTCCTATATCTGGGTACTGCCAGAAATTCACTATTGGGGAAAGGTTGGGGAAGAGGCCCTGAGCGATTGGCAGTTCAATGGAATCACGACTTTTAGTACAGGTCAACCATTCAATGTCACTTCTGGCTCGGATACAAATTTTGATGGGAACAACAATGATAGGCCGAATGTAATCGGCAATCCATTTCTATCTGGCGGCCGAAGTCGCCGGGAGAAAATCAACGAGTTTTTTAATACGAATGCCTTTGCAATTCCGCCTGCCGGCACGCCATATGGAAATGCTCCGTTTGATATGTTAATCGGTCCAGGCTATGTCGATACAGATGTTTCAGCTTTCAAGGCGTTTCACATCTATAAAGAAAGCAATTTAGAGGTTCGTGGCGATATCTTCAACGTATTCAACAATGTCAACCTGAATAATCCGAATGCTGTTAAGAGAAGCCCGAAGTTTGGCACGATTGGCGGAACGTCAGCACCTCGCATTGTTCAAATTTCTTTGCGCTACTATTTTTAATAATACATCCCAATCTAGAAACAATGACTGACACTATCCATTAATCCAATAGCATTAGAATGTTGAGTACATTGTTACCCACACGGTTTTGGGCACTGTCTCAAAGAAGCAGTCAAGGCGAATAGCAATGTTATTGAAAAGAGCGATCCTTAGCCTAACCTTACTTGCAATTACTCTCATTGCGTCTGGAACTACATTTGCGCAAGATCCCCCCATTCACGTCAATGGCTCTCTTATTGATGGACCGTCGAACGCAAAAGAGTTCTCGGCGTGGATGGCCGGTATGAAGCGCTGGCGTATCGAGCAACTCAAGCGCATCGGATATGACGGATCAGAGTATAACCGACCACAACTCAAGTGGACGCAGGGCAGTTACATTCAACCACAGTTGATGATTGAAGATAGATATTTCTACGATCCCGTTGCGGGGAAATACACAGTTGATCGCTATCTAGACGATTTGGAGAGGCGTTATGGTGGGATTGACGCGGTTCTGGTATGGCCCACATATCCCAATATGGGCATCGACAACCGCAACCAGTTCGATATGTTTCGCGATATGCCGGGTGGAATAGAAGGAATTAAACAGATGGTAACTGATTTCCACCGTAGAGGCGTTCGTGTCTTATTTCCATTGATGCTTTGGGATCAGGGGACTAGAGATGAAGGCAAGGACGAAGCGGATGCATTGAGCGAAGATCTGGCCGAAGTGGGAGCGGACGGCGTCAATGGCGATACGATGATTGCCTTGCCCCGAAAGTTCCGGATAGCCTCGGATAAGACAGGTCATCCACTGGCCTTTGAACCAGAGCATTTGAGGGTGGATGAGGCGCTTGCCTACAACAACCTGATGTGGGCTCAGGCGGTTCCGGGAAGAGGCCCGTTGGTTATCGGCAGAGATGTGCTGGGTGTCTCGGAGCCGGAATACGTCGATAAGTACAAATGGCTCGAGCCTAGGCACATGACCAACATCTCCGACCGTTGGCAACGCGATAAAACTATCGATCTCCAATATGCGTTTTTCAATGGCGTTGGGATGGAGACATGGGAGAACATCTGGGGAATATGGAACGGAATGACCCAACGCGATGCCGAAACCGTGAGGCGTATCGCGAAGATTGAAAGGAAGTTCTCTCATCTGTTGATCAGTCCGCATTGGGAACCCCATACTCCCATGCTGCAATATCAGGTATATGCCAGCAAGTGGCCCGACCAGAACAGGATTCTCTGGACCATTGTCAACAAGAATGAATTCGATATTTCGGGAGAACAGATAGAAATTCCCTATAACCCGAAGTGGAAGTATTACGACCTGTGGCATGGAGTGGAATTGACGCCGCGGGTCAAAGGCAACACTGCAACCTTGAGCTTTGAGATGGAAGCCAATGGTTTCGGGTCGCTGCTCGCGATCAACGCTTCCTCTGTCAATAACGATCTGGAACGGTTTCTGGACGAAATGCATCATCTGAACGATGTGCGTCTAAATAGTTTTTCAGAACGGTGGAGCGTACTACAGCAAACTCTAGTGAAGATCGCTCCGACAAAGCTGGCGGCCACGGCTCCTCCAGGGATGGTTCTCGTCCCAGCCGCGCAATACGACTTTAAAGTCGCCGGAGTTGAAATCGAGGGTGGCAATAGGGCTGGCGTGGATGTGCAGTATCCGTGGGAAGATTCGCCCCGTCGAAACCATCTGCATACTATGCAGATTTCATCTTTCTATATAGATCGTTATCCTGCAACCAATGCTGAGTACAAGAACTTTCTCGATGCTACGCACTACCATCCCAAAGACGATCATAATTTCCTGAAAGACTGGAAAGATGGAAAGTACCCGCAAGGATGGGCGAATAAGCCAGTGACCTGGGTATCGCTGGAAGATGCGAGGGCGTATGCCAGCTGGGCGGGGAAGAGACTGCCGCATGAATGGGAGTGGCAATATGCGGCACAAGGACTTGATGGCAGAACATTTCCATGGGGCAACACCTGGGATGCAAGCGCGGTGCCGGTTCCCGACCGTGGCCGCGAGCTACGTGGGCCAGACGATGTAACTGCGCATCCTGACGGGGCGAGTCCTTTCGGCGTGGAAGATACGACTGGCAATATCTGGCAGTGGACCGATGAATATCAGGATGAGCATACAAATGCGGCGATTCTCCGAGGAGGAAGTTACTACTATCCACAAGGTTCAAAATGGTACTTCCCTCAGGCCTATAAACTCCAACAACATGGCAAGCTATTGCTGATGGCTCCAGGAATAGACCGTTCAGGCACAGTAGGCTTCCGGTGTGTTGTGGATGCGGTACCGGCTTCATAATTTCTGACATCGGAAAGAATGAGAATACGTAGACAGCCGCGCAATTCGGATTTCTGTGCGCGGTGCTTGCATGTATTCACCGCCTGTGATGTTTCTGCAGCGAGCGGCTTTTTCCCCGAGGCATGCAGGCGGAATCTTTCACTTTCAGCTCGGTAGGAATGCAAATCCGGTTTGCAGGACTTTTATCACCGGCCACTCTGTTCACGACGATCTGTGCAGCTTTGGCTCCTAATTTATATGCAAATTGATCGACCGTTGAGAGGGCAGGCGTGGTTACATCACCTAAATCCAAATTGTCGAAGCCAAATACCGAGACATCTTCGGGGCAGGCAAGATCCTCTTCCCTAATGGCTGTTAGCGCACCAAAAGCAATGAGATCATTTGCGGCAAAGATCGCCGTTGGCCGAGCCCGCAAACGGAGAAGAACGGCGGTCTTTTCCTTTCCTCCAGCTTTGGTGAAGGTGGTTTCTTGAATATATTCTGGCGCAACGGAAAGATTAGCTTCCTTCATGGCACGGAGAAATCCACTCAATCGCTCAGCAGCGCTCGTACCGCTCAGCTGGCCTGTAATGGTTGCGATTCGTTTATGCCCAAGATTGAGGAGATACCTGGTGGCGGCATACGCACCTTCCTCGTGGGCACTTGTCACTGCATCACCACGCCAGCGGGAAGGGATGCGATCCATGTAGACTACCGCAGATCCAGATCTCAGGTATGCCTTTGCTTCCTCGGCTCCTTTGCTCAAATCCGCAGGCACGATGATAAGACCAGATGGCCGATAGGTCCGTAGCTGTCGCATGTAAGCGGACTCTTTCAAATAATTATTATCGGAGTTGCATAGTACCAAGCGATAGTCGTTTTGAAAGGCCACATCTTCCGCTCCACGTACCAAACCAGGAAAGAATGGATTTGTAATGTCAGGGACGATCATAACAATTATGTTTGTTTTATCTTTACGGAGTGCTCTTCCAAGTAAAGATGGTTGATAGCCGAGCGTTTCGATTGCCTGCAAGACACGCTTGCGGGCAGGTTCGCGAACACTTGGCAACCCATTCAAGACATTCGAAGCCGTACCGATAGAAACAGCCGCCACTTTTGCAATTTGTTTTATAGTTGCCATTTAAGCTCACTCAAGTCTCAATATCTATATGCCTAACCTCAACCACCTGCGAAAACAATGGCATTGAAAAATTAAGCGCAATCTTCCGTTGACATTCTTCCATAGTAGAATGTATTTTAGAATGAATCGTTTCATTATTTTAAACTATACCTACATCTGTTGCGACGGGAGAACCTCGGTTCTGCCGGGGTCGCAGGAACAGTTTGATGGTTTCAGGAGTGTAGCCTCACGATTTTTATTTGCAATGCCAGCGCCGTTTTGCAGAGCAAAGCTGTTGCAGTTACCTTTGCTTTTCACCGGTTGAGATCAAGTTCCCTTGAGGGGCAAGCAACCGTAAAGTCTCAGGCTCTGCCGGAGAGTAGTTACTAAATCGAGATACCCATTATGTACTTGCCACAAAGTTATTCTGTTGCACTTCTGTTCATGATAGGTAGCATGCTGTGCTGGGGATCGTGGGCTAACACTCTTAAGTTATGCTCAGGATACCGGTTTCAATTGTTCTACTGGGATTATATCATCGGTCTTTTCGCAGGCACCATACTCTGGGGGGGGTCACTCGGCACGCTTGGATCCATGGGACCGCGCTTTATTCAAGATGTTCTTGCGGCTAGTCCCTATGCACTTATGGCGGCGGCGGCTGGTGGGGTTATCTTCAATGTTGCCAACATTCTTTTAGTAGCTGCAATTGAAGTAGCCGGAATGGCAGTTGCCTTTCCTCTTGGAATAGGCTTGGCGTTGATCATCGGATCTATCAGCAGCTATGTGCTTTTTCCTCAAGGAAATCCATGGCTTCTCTTCGGTGGAATTGCGCTGGTTGTCACCGCTATTGTGTGTGACTCGCTTGCATATAGGGAACGCGAGACTGGCAGTAAAGTGGACAGCTGGCGTGGAATAGCAATTAGCCTTGTATCCGGAATTCTCATGGGTGGTTTCTATCCTCTGGTCAGCAAAGCTATGACGGGTTCAAACGCCCTCGGCCCTTATGCAACCGCACTTGCCTTTGTCTGTGGAGTGGCCCTCTGCGCGATCCCTGTCAACTATTTCTTTATGAAGCACCCCATTGATGGCGGATCACGCGTATCAATGCATAGCTATTGGGTGGCCCCAGGTTCATGGCATCTTGCTGGCATATTCGGCGGCATTATATGGGCTTCCGGAGCAATTCTGAATTTCGTTGCATCTCGTGTCCACTTCATCGGACCTGCTATCTCATACTCCATTGGGCAGGGAGCCACTATGGTTTCGGCGTGTTGGGGTGTATTTGTCTGGCACGAGTTCCGTTCCCCTACTCCTCGCATTCGATGCCTGCTCTTCTGGATGTTTACCTGCTTCCTGGCAGGCCTCAGCGCGATTGCCATCGCGCCACTCTTCTCATATTAGGTTGCTTTCATAGAGGGATGATGGAATGAAGCCAATTGTCATCGTAGGCAGTATCAATATGGATCTCGTCTCTACAGCTGAGCGTGCTCCCGGTCCTGGAGAAACAGTTGTCGGCCGGGATTTCCACTTACATTCAGGCGGTAAAGGAGCGAACCAGGCAGTCGCGGTAGCGAGATTAGGGTATCCAGCAGTACTTTTGGGAAAGATAGGCGATGATCTTTTCGGGAGTCAGTTACTCGAGACCCTCAAGGGATATGGTGTGAACACGGACGAAATTGAAACCATCACAGGCTCATCGGGAACGGCCAGCATCGTTGTCAATCGCAAAGGTGAAAACAGCATTATAGTAACTCCTGCAGCGAACCTGAGTGTAACACCAGAATATATTGAAAGTAAGCTGCATGTCTTACGGCAGGCTGGTATGATCCTTACACAGTTGGAAATTCCTCTGGGAACTGTTCACCGACTGGCGCATATATGCGAAGAGCTGTCTATTCCGCTCATGCTAGATCCAGCCCCAGCACAGAGGCTGGATGCCGTAACGCTCTCACGGATAAATTGGTTTACCCCAAACCAGACAGAAGCACAGTTCTATGCTGAAGGCACTTACGCATCCGAATATGTTCTAGAGAGATTCTTTCAATTTGGGGTACGCAACGTGGTTTTAAAGAAAGGATCCGCAGGAGCACTAATTGCTAGCGCGGATGGCGCGCGCCATCCCGTAGAAGCATTTTCTGTAGATGTGGTCGACACAACTGCCGCTGGAGATGCGTTCAATGGAGCTTTCGCAGTTGCTGTGATGTTGGGCTGGGATGCCACACTGTGTGGTAGATATGCTGCTGCTGCTGCTGCGATCTCTGTCACGCGGAAAGGTGCTCAGCCATCGCTGCCAAGCGAGAGAGAAGTGTATAGCTTTCTTGCCGAGCGACATATAGAAATAACTCAGTAAATTTCATTCATTTGAATTTGACGATACCGCGTTCCGCCTCTATGCCTTCAAAATACCCAATCAACAGGGAACGAAAGTAGATGCCGGGCAGAAGCGATGGACGGCCAAACTTCTTGGCGTAGAACTTTGTGCTCATTGCTTCGACGAAGGGATCGAAGCGTTCGGCATCAAGCAACTCATTCAACTTCTCGTAAAACGGATGCCAGGAGCCGACGCTAATTCTGTATGCGCAATCCATAATGGTTCCTGCTTTTGCTGATCTTCACGCCTGCCCATCGCCATACTTGTTAGACGTTTTGAACCCATACTTGTATCGCATCAAAGGCCGACTTTAACCACGGGTTACCTAATACTACTGTGTTATAAAGTATATACCCCAGAGTTGATTGATCCGGCAGAGGAGATTGCCGGGTGGTACGTTGATGGAATGAGCCGTCGCCAACTTGAATTCTCCCGTCAGGCGGAACGCCTTCAGG
>JAKAYS010000002.1 GCA_021826695.1 Acidobacteriota bacterium
GGTGGCGGCCATGCTCGGGTAGGAGCAATTTCTTTCCCCCGCGAAAAGGACGATCTGGCGCGCGCGGCAGCGGCGGAAATCATTGCGGAACTGCGCGCCAGTGATGCCCTTGGCCGGTGAGTAGTTCCAGAGAAGGGGCATCGATCCCGAAGCCTGAACTGGTATGCGCCATCGTTCCGCTGATGGTGAGAGTTTATTTCCTCAAGGAAAAAGCATATTTTGCCGAAAAAACTAGTAGTATCGTGCGCAGGCCTCCCATGGAATGCATGAATTCCTTGCCTTTGACTTTGGCACAACGGGTGTGAGTTGCTAGAATCGTTTTCGCAGGCAGATCGGGATGATGCGGAGCCGTTGTGGCCGTTCCGCGAGCAAGAGGAATCCTCGCAAGGCTTCCGGCGGATCGCCATCGTAGTTGCCGTGGGGATGGCATTTGGGATCCTTTGCTGGTTTGGAGGGGTGCTCCGGCACGACGCAGGGCACGACGCTGCGTTCTGGCCTGCGGACGGCGTCCTCGCCGCATTTCTTTTGGTCCATCCCAGAAATCGCTGGTGGGCATGGGTGCTCGCAGCATGGCTGGGCAATGCGATGTCCGTTCATCTGAGGGGCGGTACGATCTGGATGAGCGGCTTCTTCCCGCTTTGCAACATCGCGGAAGTCCTGGTGGCCGTTCTGCTGTGGAAGCGCGCCATCGAACATTCGCAGGGGAGTTCGCGCAAGAATCCACCGCAAACTCTGCCCGATCTGGCGTCTCGCGCCATCATGCTCCAGTTCGTACTCTTTGTAGTTTTCCTGGCCCCGGCTGTAGCTGCCTTGATGGGAGCGGCCTGGTCCCACGTTGCGTATGGCAGTCCGTTCTGGCGCATCATGGAAATGTGGTTTCCCGCTCACGCTCTCGGCATGGCGGTGATGGTGCCTTTGACACTTGCCATCTGGCATCCGAGACTGAGAAAACTGTTTGACCGGCAGCATGTGCTCCCTTCCGCAGGGCTGCTTCTGATGGCCTTGGTCGCGTCATTGGGAATCTTCAGTCAGACCACAGGCTTTCCGTTGCTCTTTTTCTTATTGCCCCCGCTGATGCTCGTGGTCTTCCGAATGGGCATTCTGGGCGGCGTGCTGGCGACCTTTGAAATCCTGGTCATTGCGGCGCTGTTTACCTTGCATGCCCGTGGGCCATTTTGGGTGGGGAATGGCGCAACCATCCGGGCCAGCGTCCTTCTTTTGCAGGCATCGATTTTGGTGCTGATGGTCTCCGTCATGCCGTTCGCTGTGACGCTGGAACGCCTGGACCATTCACGCAAACAACTGCGGGAGGGGATGATGCGTTATCGGTTGCTGGCGGACAATTCGCGAGATATTGTTGTGCTCTCCAGCATGAATGGACACCGTCTCTACGTATCTCCAGCAGTCAAGGACGTGCTGGGATGGACGCTGGACGAGTGGGTGGATCATGATGCATCCGACTTTTTGCATCCAGACGATATCGGGCCATTTCAGAAACTTTTGAAGGACATGCTGCACGGCGAGGAGAAGCGTATGTTCCGCTACCGCACCCGCCACAAACAGGGGCACTATGTCTGGATGGAAGCCAGCATACGCACGCTGCGCGAGGATGGTACTGGAGTTCCGAATGCTTTTGTAGCGAACGTTCGCGATATTTCCGAGCGCGTGGACGCCGAACAAAAGCTGGAGGCAGCGTATCAACAAGTGCAGGAACAGGCCCAGCGGGACAGCCTGACGGGGCTGTCCAATCGCAGACGCTTCGATGAGGGTCTGGACGCCGAATGGAGGCGCGGCTATCGGACCGTGCATCCACTGGCGCTGTTGATGGTCGACATCGACCACTTCAAGCAGATCAACGACACCTACGGTCATCGGGCAGGGGACCATTGCCTGCAAGCTTTGGCTGGCCTTTTACAGCAGACGGCGCGGCGACCCGGCGATGTGGTGGCCCGCTATGGTGGAGAAGAATTCGCCCTGCTGCTGCCGGACGTCGAAATCGCTACGGCCCTTGTCATGGCCGAACGCCTTTGCATGATGGTGCGGGAGTTGAAAATCGAAGCGGGCATCGGACGCGTTCTGAACTTAACTGTGAGCGTAGGTGTGGCCGTCCTGATGCCCGACAAGAGTGCAAGGGCCGATGTCCTGGTGGAAGCGGCCGACCGCGCATTGTATGCGGCCAAGCAGTCCGGTCGCGACCGTGTGATGCCACTCCACGGGAACGAAATGCCCGCAGCGCTGCCGCTTCCAGTACAGTAAACTCAGGCTATAAAGCCAAGTCCACACACTGGTGCGGGCGATGCCCTGATTTCCACATTCGATCGCTGCATCAGGCCACCCATCAGCGAAGGTCCTCCATATCATGCCGCGCTATCAGACAAATTTTTTACTCTCCGCAACCAGCGCCGATCACTTTCCCAGGGCCTCCGTGCCGGAGATCGCTTTTCTCGGACGCTCCAACGTTGGCAAATCCAGCCTGATCAATGCTCTGCTGGGGGAACCGGCGGCCCGCGTTTCCTCCACGCCCGGGCGTACGCGCGCCATCAACTTTTTTGCTTTGCACGTACAGTCTCCCGCCAAGCCGGAACTGGTCCTGGCTGATCTGCCGGGCTACGGGTATGCAAAGATCTCACGCTCCATCAGTGCCGAATGGCCGACATTTATCAATCCGTATTTGGCGGACCGTGAAACATTGGCGGCCTGCGTCTGTCTGGTCGACATGAATGTGCCCCCGCAACCGGGAGACGTTGTCCTGGCAGAATACCTGGACAGCATCCGTCGTTCGCGCATCATCGTCGGCACCAAGGCGGACAAGCTATCCGGCAATCAGCGGGTTGTTGCGGTGAAGAAGCTGCGCGAGGCGCTCCAGACCGATGAAATTCTGGTCTGCTCGGCCAAGGACGGTCGCGGGATTGCTGCCCTATGGAATGCCATCCATGAGGTTGCGCAGGCATATTCCAAGGCTGCGGCCGCTTTGTAGGCAGAGGAATTTCCGCGCTATTCCGGCACGACTGGCGACAACTGGATGGACTGCTGTGTTCCAGCAGCATTTTCCCAGGACACTGTCGCGGGCGCCTGCAATGAGCGGGCAAACGTCGAACTCCTACATGCTTCCAGAAGCCGGTTCAACTCTTCCTGTCGCAAGCTCAGAACACGCTTGCGTGGAAGCTGACGATAGAAGCAGGCTGGAGCCTGCTCAAGCCAGCGATGTCGAATCCTATCGTCGGAGGGCAGCAATTCAAGTGCGAGCCGATCCAGCCTCTGCAAGTCCTGGGGGTTGGCTGCTGTCCACACAACGTCGAAAATCTCGCCGTCCTGTAAGGTATCAGGCGGTACTCCTCCGATCCGAATGATCCTGGCTCCGCGCTGGTGGAGTTGCTCCCACGCCGCGCGGTGGGCGGCGTCATCCATGGAGGAGGTTTCGGAGAGCATGTCCGGTTGCACTCCACGCTCTACCATGGCCGGTACAACCTCCGCTGCATCGCCGAGCAGGCCCACCGATAGAGGCTTGTGCTTGCGCAGCTCATTTTTCAACACACGCAACGCCTCGTCCAGCGTATTGACCATGAAGTCGCAGGATGCGTTGTGGATCGCGGCCTTCAATCGTTGCGGATCAGGTTCGATGCCCAGAAACGCCGCGCCTGCGATGGTCGATGCCAGCGCCAGCTCCATGCCGTCCAGTCCAAACCCGGCTGTGGCGATCAGTTTTCCTGCGAGGGAACCATGAAAGCGTTCCGCCGCCATGGATTGCAGTTGGAGGTAGATGGAATACACAGCCTGCTGGCTGGGTTGGGGATCCGGTTTTGCTTCTGGGCTGGGCGGTGTATTCAAGGGCTCACGCGATCCCATCACCATTGCGAGTACGGTACGCCATCGCTGCCGATCTGGTCGGAGCCGCTGTGGACGTCATCGATCCCCGGCTGAGACTGATCGATACTGGTCAGCGAATCCGATTGGTCTGGTACCCAGGTGTCGTTGCGGTGGGTCATTGGGTCGACAGGGAGTGACTTCAGGTAACCGGACTGCACCAGATCGTCGAGCGACTGCGGTGCTGCCTGTTTGTCTTCAGTATATTGCTCGATGGCGTCGCGCATGGTGTGCAGGTCTTCGCGCAGGGCAGCCTCGCGCGCGCTGCGAATGGCCGAAATGTAACTGGGTACTGCAACGGCCAGCAGGATTGAAATAATCAGCATCACGACCATCAGTTCCACCAGGGTGAAACCGCCCTGATGTCGACGCGTCCGCAGACGGCTGCGCAGATACGATGCCGTATTGTCGATTTTTTTGCCGTACTCGATAGTGCTGCTCCTTCGTGTCGGGCTGGATTGCTTCTCAACTACCATGTGTTGTACTTTGTCCCGTCCAGTGCGGTACCGTCGGAGTTGGAATGTACGTCGAAAACATTCTGGCCGCCCCAGGAGTCGCTGTCAGGATCGTCCTGCATGGAGCGCAGCACCCAGTCCTGTTTGCCCGTCATCGGATCCACAGGGATCGCTCGCAGAAATTTTACTTTATGTCCTTGAATGTCCACGCCATTGACCAGTGTGTCCAGGTCTGGTGGATAGCCGAAGGCGTCAACGGACAGACCGGCAATGGCCCCGCGGTCGGCGGCGTCTTTATACTTGTCAATCGCACCTCGCATCTCCCATAGATCGTGCCGGAGCACTTGTTCTTTTTCCCGTTGTATCTGAAAGCGCGCAATGGGATAGGCAACGGAGGCCAGGATGGAGAGAATTGCGATCGTGACGATCAACTCCACCAGCGTAAGACCTTGTTGATGGCGTTGCCGACGCGCACACTCCATTCGACCATGTTTCATTGCCAAGCGCTCCTGACTTTCTCAGGTTACTGCACGTGCTTGCTTTATTGCACATGCACCACGGCGGGGGAGCCTGCGAGGATCGGCAGGATTGTCTGCGCACTGTTGCGTGCCGCCGACTGGACGATCTGCACACTCGCATTACCGGCAGCTTTCGCCTGGAAAGTGAAGGTGCAAACATCTCCGTTGCCCGAAACTCCAGTTACTCCTGGCGGACGTGAAGCGCTGATGATTACATTTCCATTGCCATCATCCCGATGGACCAGACCGATTGTCTGGCCGTCTTTCGCTAAAAGTGTACCCGCGTCCACGTTGATCAAGTTCAGCAGTTGCGGATCGTAATGGACCTCCATCGGCACGGAAAAGACGTCTTTTCCGCCCGTCAGGTCTACTTTCATCTGGAACGTGTTGCCCACCTTTTGTGTGCTCTGTTGCGGAGAAAAGGAAAGCTCGAGTGGAGCTGTCCCAGAGATCGCGGCGGACCCGCCTCTATTTGCCGCATTCTGTGCAAGCTGGGTGATCGCCTGTCCGGCTGCGTCCGCAGCAGTGTTTGCGGAGGCATTTCGCGGAATGGCCAGCGGAATCTCTCCGTTTCGCTGGATGATGGCGGAAGACACCGGCAGCGGGACTGTGGGATTCATCCGCAGACTGACATTGGTGCCTGTCCCTGTGTCCACAGTGCGCAGGTTCAGTGGGCTCAGATCGATACGTCGAACCAGATGCGGAATCAATAAAAATACGATTTCGTCGTTGACGGTCTCTGTCTGCTGCGAGCTGAACAGGTACTTCAACAGCGGAATTTCGCCCAGTCCAGGAGTTCCACCGACAGTAAGGCTTTTGCTGTGTTCCATGATGCCGCCGAGTAAATTGTCCGAGCCTTCTTTCATTCGGACATTCTGTTGCAGGTCCTGCTGGCCGATAATAGGCTGTTCAATGCCCCCCAGATTGGTGTAGTTGACGACGTTGGAAACAACGATATGGATCTTCATGGAAACGTCGCCATCGTAGTGGATCGTCGGCTGCATTTCGATGTTGACGCCGACATCGATGAAAGAAAACTGGGTGCTGACAAGAGGACTGATGCCCGCCGCGGCAATTCCTGCGCCCGGAGAAAACGATCCGGTGGCGATCGGGATTTTTTCTCCGATCTTCAGCGATGCTTTCTCTCCATCCACAGCGCGGATCTGGGGATTTTGAAGCACTCGTGTGTCCGAATCCGTGAGCAAAAGGTTCAATGTGGCTGGGCTGATAGTGATGCCAAAATTGGTTGCATTCAGATTGCCCAGGTCGTTCAAGGAAAGACCCGATCCAGTCGTGCCGGGAACGCCTGTCGTTGGATTTGTTATGGATGATGCGGCCGTGGAATTCGCCACAGCGGTGGAAGTTTGGAGCTGCACGCCAATCGAGCCTGGCAATTGTAGGCCGATATTGCGCAACAGATCGGTATTCACCTCCATCACCGCAATGTCTACAACGACTTCAGGTTTCGTCTTATCGAGATCGTCGATGATCTTCTGCGCCAATAATAGCTGGTCGGGCGTTCCACGCATGACAATGGCGCTTTGGCTGGGTACCGCCTGCATCTTGACGGTGGTGTCCATCAGGTTGCGCACGGCGTTCAATATTTCGTTCAGATCGTTTGCCGCCGTGACGTTTCCCAGATAAAAAGTCTGGACTGCCTGCTCTTCTAGCTCTGTGCGCTTTTGGCGTGTGTCTGCGGCCACAAAAATCGTGTCTGCTGTAACGGGACGCCAAAATGTCTGGGAAACAAAAGCGACGCTGCGCAAAGCGTCGTAGAGGGTCACCCGATTCAAATCGATCGGAATGCGTTTGGAGGTGTAGTCCGGGTCGAATAGGATGTTTACGCCTGCGATTTTGCCGATGGTCTGATACACCACCTTTGTGTCCGCCACCATGTGGATGGTGATTGGCTCGTCCGAAAGCGGCTTCAGGTGCAGAGGGCCACCGAGTCGATTCAATTCCTGCTGAGCCTGCTCGGAAGTGACTGAGGCCTCGTTGGCGCTGGGTGGCGGTGCTGCAGTATTGCCGTTGATCAGGGCACGCGTCCGCTGGACCTCCTGCTGCGCGGCCTCATAACTGGGATCGATGGCAAGGGCGCGCAAAAAATCCGTCAACGCATCGTTCAGTTGGCCTTGATCGCGCAGCTTGTGACCCATATCGATGTATTGAGAGGCGGCCAGATAGCGGAGTCGCTCGTAGGCCTCCTTGTAACTCATGTCCGAAGGTTTCTTCTGCCAGGCTTTCCTGTAATCCTGATAGGCGGTGATGTAATCTTCGCGGATCTCTGCTTTCTTTCCGTCTTTGTAATATCCATGGGCGGATTCAGCATGCAGTGGGCAAAGCGCTCCCTGGGTTGCCATGGAAAGCAATAACAGGCCAAGCCAGCCAAAAATTCCTGACCGACGAAGTTTAAGCAAACACCTGTCTGTAGACGTCTGCACGCGCGCAGATGCGCCGACAGGATTTGAAGAAGAAGGATCGAGAGATAAATTACGGGAAAAAGGCATGAATCCGACACATCCCGGCACGCTGTTTACAACCCTTGGAAATCAACTATATTACGTAGTTGCGAAAGCTCCGGATTGTATGCTGAGTATATCATCGCATTGGATGCTCCTAACCGCATTCCGGGGTGCATGCGCGATGCGCGCCACCAGCCATCCACGTGCTAGCATGGGGCTTTGACGTCGAAAATTCCAGCGTTCAGTTTCCAAGTGCCAGCCATGTCCCGCGCACCGACCAGTCTGACTCCGAATCCGCCTAAAAAACCGAAGCCGCGTGATCCTGTCGCTTCTGGGGAACGCGACGCAGCCGTCAATCGCCTGGCCGGACATAACTATTTTTTGCTGGACAGATTTGAAGCTGGCATGGCCTTGCGCGGGACGGAAGTCAAGTCCATTCGCGAAGGCAAAGCGAATTTGCGCGATGCCTATGGGCTGGTGAAAGATGGAGAAGCGTTTCTGCTGAACCTGCATATCGGCCCGTACTCCCATGGCAGCTATACCAACCATGACGCTGTCCGCACTCGCAAACTTCTGCTCCACAGCGAGGAAGTTCGCAAACTGCTGGGGAAGGTCCAACAGAAGGGCCTTACGCTGATACCGACTCGACTGTACTTCCGCAATGGCCGTGTAAAGTGCGAAATTGCCGTCGCAAAAGGCAAACAGACCTGGGACAAACGGGAAACCGAGCGTCGCCGGGAAGATGATCGGGACGCGCGCGCCGCCATCGCTGCCAGCAAGCGGCGCAATGCATAGCAGCAATCACCGGACTTTTCGCGAATACATCTTATGAGTTTTGAAAGGAAATCTTACTATCACGATGAAAACGGAACTTAAATTCGAATCTGCTCCCTCCATTGCTACGGAATTGATGGTTGTTCTCGCAGCGGATGCATCCACGTCCAAAGATAAAGACGCTTCCGCCCAGCCAGTGCTGCTGACGAAGGATTCCGCCATTGCCGGCGCGGACAAACCAGTGCTGACCAGCGGGGAATTCAATGCCAGTATCTGTGAAGCACTGCTCCTGCATTCTCCGCGAGAATTGAAATCTAAACGGCTTTTAATTATAGGATTAGGAAAGTTATCTAAAGTATCGGTTCAGGAAATCCGCAAGGCCGCCGGGGCCGCTGTTCGCTTCGCCAAGCCACGCGGCATTCGCCAGGTGACGTTGATCCTACCCGAGCTTGAGGCCGTGTCCCTGCCAGCCGCTGCCCGTGCGGTGGTCGAGGGCGCCTTCGTCGGCGACTTCGATCCGGACACCTATCGCTCCGACCGCAAAGACCGCTCCATCGAACAGTTCACAGTAGTCGCTCCGACCGCTGCGGACAAGAAGTCCGTGGAGGCTGCATTTCGCGAAGGGGGCATTCTCGGCGACTCGCAGAATTTTACCCGTGCTTTGGTGAACGAGCCGGGCAATGTCATGACGCCGACCATCATGGGCGAGCGCGCCGCAGCGATGTGCAAAGAGCAGGGGTTACAGTGCGAAGTCCACAGCACCGACAAGATTAAAGAACTGAAGATGGGCGCGTTCTGGGCCGTGGCCCAGGGCTCCGACGAGCCGCCTGCGCTGATCGTGATGCGCTATGAGCCGCCCAGCGCAAAAAAGGATGGCCCGGTACTCGCATTGGTAGGCAAGGGAATTACGTTCGATACGGGCGGCATCTCCATCAAGCCAGCCGATGGCATGGAGAAGATGAAATATGACATGGCGGGCGGCGCGGCCATGCTCGGCGCGATGCGGGCGATTGCACAGTTGAAGCCTGACGTGAGAGTCATCGGGATTGTGTGCGCGGCGGAAAATATGCCCTCCGGCAAGGCCTACAAGCCCGGCGATGTCGTCACCGCGATGTCTGGGAAGGCGATTGAGGTGCTCAACACCGACGCCGAAGGCCGCATGGTGCTGGCCGATGGCCTGCACTACGCCAAGCAACTCGGAGCGACGCATTTGATCGATGCGGCGACGCTGACCGGGGCCTGCGTGGTGGCGCTCGGCATGGTGAATGCTGGCGTGTTCTCAAACGATGACGCGACTTATGAGCATTTCCATAAGGCGCTGGAAATTTCCGGCGAAAAGTTCTGGCGTCTGCCGGTGGAAGACGAATATCGCGACATGATCGTCTCGCACATTGGAGACATCACCAACACTGGCAACAGCCGCTGGGGTGGCGCGATCACGGCGGCCATGTTCCTGAAAGAATTTGTCGATGAGACACCATGGATCCACCTCGACATCGCAGGTGTCGCCTGGATGGAAGAGCAGAAGCCATGGATCGCCAAAGGGCCGTCCGGCGTGGCTGTGCGCAGCATTGTGGAGTGGGTGAGGAGCTACGCGAAGTAAGCACGAAAAAGTTTGTCGTCCTTCGCTACGCTCAGGATGACAGCATTTTGTTTTATAGCTGAAGTTTGTCACATCACGTCCGGCGCTTCGATGCCCATCCAGGCGAGTGCGCGGATCAGTTCCCGCTGTGTGATTGCGGCAGTCGCAAGCAGTAGTGCCTTCCGCGCTGGATCGGCTTCCGTCAATATGTGGTGACGATGATAAAAATTGCTGAATTGCTGCGCCAATTGAAACGCATACTTCGCCAGATAGGCCGGTTCGGTGCTTTGAATGCAGCGCTCCAGCACATGCACGGACTTTGACGCCAGCAGCCAAAGCTCCCACAGACTGTCGCCGTCTTCCCCAGAAAAATGCGGCGAAGCATCGATGGTCTCGAACTGGCGCAGTGCTTCCTCTGGCGTGATGTCGGCCTTGCGAAAGATGTTGGCCGCCCGCACGATGGCGTATTGCACGTAAGGGCCGGTCTCGCCTTCAAAGCTGAGCGCGTCCTGAAAATCGAAAGCAATCACAGTGTTGCGCGTGTAGCGCAGCATGTAATATCGCAGCGCGCCGATGGCAATCTTGCGGGCGATGCTCTCGCGATCTTCCTCGCTGCGTTCGGGATGCCGCGCGTCCACTTCGGTTTTTGCCGCCCGGATGAGCATGTCGATCAGGTCATCGGCCTTCACGCCAAAGCCCTTGCGCCCTGAGACTTCGATGTAGGGCCGGACTTTGTCTTCGTCGGAGATCCGATAGCCAAGCGCCATGGCGGAGCGCGGCGTCAGAGCGACCATCTCGTAGGAGAAGTGATGGTAGTTGTCGGCTTCCTTGGTGAACCCCATGCCGCGCAGCGCCTCAATGACGTTGTTCTGCGGATCGGCCTGGCGCGAATCGATGACGTTGTAAATCGCATCGGCAACACCGAAGCGGGGATGCGGTTCCTCTCCGTGTGTGGTTGAAATCCAGCATTCCTTGCCGTCAGGGTAGGTATGGAATCGAGAATAGCCAAAGTCCAGGCCGAGCTTGTTGAACTTCCAGAGATGATAGGCGATGTCCTTGCCGACATACGTCACCGTGCCGTTGGAGCGGACGATCACTTTGGCTTCTTCATCGGGTCGCCCAGGCGACTCGCCGTCGGCGCCAGCAGTCCCAGCGCGGCGCATCACCCAGCAGCCAGTATTTTTGCCTTCGGTCTCCTGATACAAGACTCCGGTTTGCTTCAGCAGAGTAAAAGCCGCGTCCCAAAAATGCAGGTGCAGAATTTCGCTTTCACGCGGTAGAAATTCGTATTCGATGCCAAGCCGCAGCATGGTCTCCAGATGACGGCGCAGTACGGCGGTCGCCACCAGCTCGGCGATGGCGAAGGTCTCGTTGTTACCTGCTTCCAGCGCGTGCAGTGTATCGAGACGGACTTGTTTGCGGGTCTTCTTTTCGCTTTCCTCCGCTTCGTACCACTGCGAAACATTGGCGTAGAGGTCCCAGCAGGCGTAGTCGATTCGTTCGTTCCGCGCCGCCAGTTCGCGCATCCAGCGCTCTACGCCTGCCAGATTCATTGGCTGCAAATGCGCCAGCGCGACCACAACATCCGCCACCTGCACGCCGGTGTTGTCGATGTAATTCTCCACGCCAACCTGGTAATTCGCGGCGCGCAACAAGCGCACCAGCGTATCGCCGAGGATGGCGTTGCGCAGGTGGCCGATGTGCGCGGCCTTGTTCGGGTTGATGCTGGTGTGCTCGACCAGGATGAAGTCGGTCCCTTGCGGCAGGCTTTCAACTCGCGCCGCCAGTTGGTGTGCGGCCTCATTGCGATCCAGACGGCAGTTGATGTAGCCCGCACCGGCGACCTCAAAGCCAGTAAAACCCGGTACGCTGCCGATGGCGGCGACCAGCTCTTCGGCAATCTTGCGCGGGGCCCTACGCAGCCCGCGCGCCAGCTCAAAAGCAATGGGCAGGGCGTAGTCGCCCATTTCCACCTTGGGCGGTTCTTCCACGGTCAGGCGAGGAAGTTCCACCTGAAACTTTTCGCCCAGGACTGCGCGAAGATGCTCAAACAGAGATTGCCGATAAGTGCGATACACAGATGACTTCCGTAGATGAAAGGTATTATTGGTCCGGCGCTAAGGCATCCATTCGGGTGCCCCATCCTGGCCGCGTTAGTTTGCGGCCTGGGTAGGAGAGACCATGGATTTATTCCAATAGGACCGAATCTATAAGGCGGATTCTAGCAGAGCGGCATCTGCGCGATTGACGCTGCTTTCATGGCCCTCTAAGATAGAGGGTGACTCGCTCTCTCCAGCCGGACGCGCGAGGACCAAGCGCAAACGGCATGCCAACCCAGGAAAACAAGCAAGACACCAAGCCAGCATTCTTCATCACCACGCCGATCTACTACGTCAATGCCCGTCCGCACCTGGGGCATACCTATACGACGGTCGCCGCCGACACGCTGGCGCGGTGGAAGCGGATGCGCGGCTACGATGTGCGCTTCCTGACCGGCACCGACGAGCATGGCCAGAAGATCGAGCGCTCTGCCGCCAAGACTGGCAAGACGCCGCAGGAGTTTGCCGCAGGCGTGTCGAGCGAATTTCGCGGACTGTGGGACCGCATGGGGCTTACCTATGACGACTACATTCGCACCACGGAAGACCGGCACAAGCGCGGCGTGCGGCACTTGTTTACCGTGCTGCTGGAGAGCGGCTTCATCTACAAAGGCACCTACTCAGGCCAGTATTGCGTGTCGGATGAGTTGTATGTCGATGGCCCGCCAGGGACCATTTGCCCGGACTGTGGGCGCGTTACCGAGACGGTGAGCGAGGAGAATTATTTCTTCAAGCTGTCGGCCTTTGAGCGCAAGCTGCTGGAGTATTACGAAGAGCATCCGGACTTCATTCGCCCGGAGACGCGCCGCAACGAAGTGATGGCCTTTGTGCGCGGCGGTCTGCGCGACCTCTCGATCAGCCGCACCAGTTTCAACTGGGGCATTCCGGTTCCCGGCGATGAGAAGCACGTCATCTACGTGTGGATGGATGCGCTGGCGAACTACATCACGGCGTTGGGCTACGGTAGCGGCGATCCATCGTTGCTCGAAAAGTATTGGCCTGCGGATGTGCAGTTGATCGGCAAAGAGATCAGCCGCTTCCACTGCGTCTACTGGCCCGCGTTTTTGATGGCCGCTGGATTGCCGTTGCCGAAGAGCATCGTCGCGCATGGATGGTTGCTGTTTGAGCAGTCGAAGATGTCGAAGTCGCGCGGCAACATTGTGCGCGCGGAGACGGTGCTGGACGTGCTGGGCGCGGACGCGCTGCGCTATTTTCTGCTGCGCGAGATCGTCTTCGGTCAGGATGGCAGTTTTTCTTTCGACGCGCTGGTGCAGCGGTATAACTCCGATCTGGCGAACGGCTACGGGAATCTGGTCAGCAGGACGCTGACGATGATTGAGAAATATTTTGACGGGATTGTGTCATTTCCTGGGCGGTCCATTCACGTTTCCCCAGTTTCGGGTATAGAAAATGCTGCTTCAGATTGCATTGGATCTTTTAATAAACACTTTGAGGATTTTCAGTTTTCGGCAGCCTTGGAAGCGGTATGGGCATTCATGAAGACCATTGATGCCTACCTAACTGCCGAGGCCCCTTGGAAGCTTCTTGCTCAGTCCAATGATCTCCCAATGCAAAACCGTGTCAAACAAATTCTTGACAGCGCAGTGGAATCCATTCGTATCATCACAGCTCTGGTTTATCCGGTGATTCCAGAAGCGGCGGCGAAGGTTTGGAAGCAGCTTGGCCTTGGCGATATTACAAAGGCAGACCTGAAAGATTTGCAGTGGGGCGGTCTCAAGCCAGGTACGAAGCTCGGCGAGCTTGGTCCTGTATTTCCCCGCGCGGAAAAGGAAGCGATCGAACGTATGCAAGACATGGAAGAGAAAAATCAGACACCGATTGAGGCAGAGAGTCGCCGCGGCGACCAGGTTCCAG
Organism: Acidobacteriota bacterium; assembly: GCA_021826695.1. Classification (GTDB taxonomy): domain Bacteria; phylum Acidobacteriota; class Terriglobia; order Terriglobales; family Acidobacteriaceae; genus JAKAAZ01. The sequence continues at coordinate 13,630 of JAKAYS010000002.1, forward strand.
CGGCGACTGTAACTGAGGTCGAAGCTCCGAAACCGGCGGCGAAAGAACGCTTCCCCGCGCACGCACAACCCGCACATCCCGCTGCGGCTTCTGTTGCGCCGCCAGCGCCGGAAGCGCCGACAAGGGCTGCTACGCCGGTCGCAGGCGCGACGCCTGCTCCTGCCGCGACGGAGAATGCCAAAATCGGCATTGAAGACTTTGCCAAAGTGGAGCTGCGCGTGGCCATCATTCGCGTTGCGGAGCGCGTACCCAAGGCCGACCGTTTGCTGCGCCTTGAAGTCGATCTTGGCTATGAGCAGCGTCAAATCGTCGCAGGCATTGCTGAGGCTTACACGCCGGAGAGCCTGATTGGGCGCAAGGTGGTCATCGTGGCGAACCTGGCCCCTCGCAAGCTGCGCGGGCTGGAGTCGAATGGCATGATTGTCGCGGCCTCTATAGGAGAAAAAGGCACGCCGGTGCTGGCTGGTTTTTTAGAAGACGTGGAAATCGGCGCGCGGTTGAAGTAAGTCGATCCCATCCTGGCCGCTATGAACGCGGCGAGGATGGAGCACCCGGATTTATCAGGATCGACACCCGATTCACAGAGAAATTTGATAAACATGCTGGTTGACTCGCACGCACATTTGGACAGTGACCGCTATGCGGAAGATCGCGAAGCCATGCTGCTCCGCGCACGCGAGGCAGGTGTCGAGACGGTGCTGGCGGTCGGTATTGGAGATGGCCCGGAAACCATGCATCGCGCCCTGGAGTTGAGCCGCGAGTATGCATCCAATCCCAGCATGCCGCAGATCTTGGTCAGCGCCGGAATTCATCCCCATGAAGCGGAACTGGCGGACCAGGCAGCGCTGGATCGGCTGAATGCGCTGGCAGTCGAGCCGGAAGTGATCGCGATTGGGGAGATTGGCCTCGATTATTTCTACGATTATTCGCCGCGCGACGTGCAAAAGCGCGTGTTTATCGAACAAATGGAGATTGCCGCGGCCCACAAGTTGCCGATTTTGATTCACTGCCGCGCCTCGGCGGATAGCAGCAACGCGTGGGACGATACTTTGGAATTGCTAAAGCAGAACTGGCAGCATACTGGACTTGGCGGCGTGCTGCATTGTTTTGCCGGAGAGCGGGGCCACGCGGAACAGGCCATGGATATTGGCTTCCTCGTTTCCTTCGCGGGAAACATCACCTTTCCCAAGGCGCAGCCGATCCGCGATGTCGCCGAGAAAATTCCCGCAGAGCGGTTGCTGATCGAGACGGATGCGCCTTTTTTGGCCCCCGTTCCACATCGCGGCCAGCGCAACGAGCCGGCACGGGTGCGTTATGTTGCGGAGAAGTTGGCGGAAGTGCGTGACGTCGATTATGAGACCATGGCTTTGACCACTACGGAAAACTTTCATCGGTTTTTTAGCGGCGTGCGTTCTCAAGCGGGTAAGCGGAAGATATTTGGCACTCCTTTGGAAAACAAGAGAATCTAACATTATGGCTACAGGCTGGTAAGGAAAATATGGCGACTGAAAATTCCTTCGATATCGTGAGTAAAGTTGACAATCAGGAAGTCCGCAATGCCGTGGAGCAGGCACAAAAGGAGTTGCGTTCTCGGTTCGACCTGAAAGACTCTAAATCGGAGATCAATCTGATGGACGGCGACAAAGAGCTTCAACTCGCATCGAGCGACGAATACAAGTTGCAGGCAGTCACCGAGATTCTGCAACAAAAGCTGGCGAAACGGGGCGTTTCCCTAAAATCATTGATCTATGGCAAGATCGAACATGCCGCCGGATCCAGTGTTCGGCAGAAGATCACCCTTCAGCAGGGCATTCCGGCGGAAAAGGCCAAAGAGATAGCGAAGCTGATTAAAGAGTCCAAAAGCAAGGCGCAGGCCACGATCCAGGGCGACACCGTTCGGGTGAGCAGTAAGGACCGCGACACCTTGCAGGATATGATTGCACTGTTAAAGAAGCATGACTTCGGGCTTGACTTGCAGTTCACCAACTATCGCTCGAATTAGTGTGGTAGCATCCCGCAGGGCGATAGCAAACTGGCAAGAGGGAATTAGAGCGGAGCGATTTTGAGCACAGCGGCCATCACGACGGCGAAGGAAGTATTCGACCTGCTCCGCGACGATTTGGTTGCCATCGAGCAGGAATTCGAGCGGCTTTCCACCTCCGACGTCGATTCCATTACGGAGATTGCCGGGTATCTGCGCGAAGGCGGCGGAAAACGAATTCGACCAGCGTTGTTGCTGCTGGCGGCGAAGGCCCTTGGCTACACGGGTAGCAGCAGCATTCGCCTGGGCGCGGTGGTGGAGATGGTACACACGGCCACGCTGGTCCACGACGACATTATCGACGTGGCCCATATCCGGCGCGGACGTCCCTCAGCCAACACGCAATGGGGCAACTCCAAATGTGTGTTGGCGGGCGATTGGCTTTATATGCAGGCCTTTCGCGTGGCCCTGGAAGAGCGCAACTTTCGCATCCTGGATCTGCTCATCAGTCTGACCCAGCAGATGGTCGAAGGGGAACTTCTTCAGATGGAGCGCCTGGGAAGCGCGCTGAACGAGCAGGAATACTATGAACTGATTTATCGAAAGACAGCGTGTTTGTTCCGCGTTTCCATGCAACTGGGATGCGTGCTGGGCGGTGCATCGCTACAGGTGGAAGAGCTGCTGGGGGACTACGGGCGCAATCTCGGATTGGCCTTTCAGATTGTGGATGATGTTCTGGATCTGACGGCCAGTGAAGGGGTACTTGGCAAGCCGACAGCCAGCGACCTGCGGGAAGGCAAGGCCACGCTGGCTGTGGTCCATGCGTTGCAACATGGCAATGTGGCGGAGCGCGCCGATATTGTCGCGGTAATAGAAGACCAGTCCTTCAACCGCATTAGTCATGAGCGTATTCTGACGATTTTGCAGCGGAATGGGTCGTTGGACTACGCTATGCTGGCTGCCTTCGCACATGCGGAAGCCGCGCGGAAAAATCTTTCCATCCTTCCTGATTCGGAATTCAAACGCGCCCTGCTGTGGGTGACGGACTATGTCGTGGCCCGCGAAAAGTAGCTGCCGCTGTTCCAGGCCTTTCTCGAATGATTTCCATCTCGTTACCATAAGGCCTGCACAGTAATTTTCCAGGAGATTCAATATGTGGGTTCCATGCAAGCTGTTGCGCTTGAGTAGTGTGCTCGCGGCTGCTTCCGTGCTTATATTTTCTTCCGGATCGTTTAGCCAGACCATCGCAAAGCAAGCGGTTCCCACCCAGACTGTTGTTGTTCAAGCATCTGCGCCTAATACGGGGAAACAGGTTTTGGATCATGTGGAGTTGGTAATGCGATGGTATCGGCTATGGGAAAACGCCGATATGTTTGTGGTCCGCTCAGCGGATGAGTTGTATATCGAGAATGGCCAGGCCATTGCGCGACAGGCGATGAAGCTGGAGTTTCAATCGGCCCTGGCGGAGGCAACGATCATCGGGCAGAAGTCCGGCAAGGCTTCCCATGCAGATGCGGGAACGCCAAATACCGTCGACGCTCGGAATATTTTCCAGACATTGCAAAGCATCGAACCGCAGATTCAAACTCTGAAAAATGAGCTGGATACAGTCAATCGAAAAATTCTTCAAGTCTCTGCAAAAAAGCGTCCACCGTTGCTCGCTCAGCGAGATACTTTGCAGGGCCAAATTCAACTGGCGCTCGCATTGCGAGATAATTTGCAGAAGCTGACGTCGTTTATGACTTTGGCTGAAGATGCCAACGGTGCAACCACGGAACTGACAGGAAAAATTCGAGGTTTGGAGAAAACCGTACCCGCCTTACAAGCTGTAGTCGCGCCAGGCCAGGCAGGTGCGGGAGTGAAGTCGCAGGCCGCGCCTAAAATTGTGTCGGCACCGGCTCCTGTGACAAATGCGCAGGGTGCTGGTCTTGTCGGACAGTTAGGGCAGATGTTTCATTTGATAAGCAGTTTGCGCGCTCTCGATCAACTCAGTGATGCGACCGCGCAGATGCAGACCTCAACGCTGGCACTCCGGGCCCCTTTACTTATTGAGTTGCGGGCGATATTGCGGGAAGGTCAACTTGAAATTCAAAATGTGACAGCCAACAGTGGCGCTGGCCCGAACGGTGCTCAACCGGCACAGCTATCCGGATCGCATTCGCAACAGCCAGCGCAAGCCGCAACCGGGATTCCCGCACCGCTACAGGCAGGCGGCCAGCAAAGTCCTCATTCGATGCAACTGCTGGTCCAGCGTTTCAAGTTGCTTTCCGATGCAACGATGCCTTTGAGCCAGCAACTTATCCTCATCGACCAGAGCCAGGCAAATCTGACGCAACTGCAAAACTCGATGGAACGCGAGTACACAGCAATCATGCGCTCGGTTCTTTTGCGAGTTGCCATGATTTTCCTTTCGCTTGGGCTGATCTGGTTATTTTCTGAGCTGTGGAGGCGGGCCTCTTTTCGCTACATTCGAGATGCGCGACGGAGACACCAGTTTCTTGTTCTGCGAAGGGTCGTCACCGGTTTCTGCATGGGCATCGTCATCATTTTAGGATTTGTCAGCGAATTCAGCTCCCTGGCAACCTATGCCGGCCTGATCACCGCTGGCGTTGCCGTGGCATTACAGACGGTCATCTTGTCCGTTGCCGCCTATTTCTTTTTGGTCGGGCGTTATGGTGTGCGCGTTGGCGACCGCATTACGGTTGTGTATTCCGGCGCGATCGGTGTTTCCGGCGAGGTGCTCGACATTGGGCTGGTGCGCTTTTACATGCTGGAAATGACTGGGAGTGGCATCGATATGCAGCCAACGGGGAGGATTTGCGTTTTTCCCAACTCCGTGCTGTTTCAGACAACGCCTTTGTTCAAGCAGATTCCAGGAACGGAGTACACATGGCGCGAACTTGCGTTGCCGCTGCATTCGGAATGCGATGTGCAGTTAGCGGAAAAAGATTTGCTCGCGGCGGTGGATGCGATTTACGCAGAGTATCGTCCCTTATTGGAAAAGCAGCATCATTCGGTGGAACACTTGCTGGACATACACATGGATGTTCCCAAGCCGTACACTCGAGTTCGCTTTTCCGCGACAGGCCTTGAAGCTGTCGTGCGCTATCCGATACCACTCCGCCAGGCAGCACAAATGGATGACCGCATGGTCATTGAGATGACGGAAATTCTTCGCAAAAACCCAACGATTCGTCTGGCAGTTGGTGGCGTACCAGAACTCAGATCTGCAATTAAGAATTAGTTCTACTCATCTCGAATTTCATTTACCCGCTAAACGCTGGTGATGGCAAACCGCGCACGCCCGCATCAACCGCGAACAAGCTTCCAGAGAGAGGGGCTTTTTGCAGTTGCGCTGGTGTCATCGTTTCGCGGGCGCTGGTGATAAAAAGTGTGTCGAAATTTATCCCGCCGAAGGTGCAATCTGTGGCGCGCGGTACTGGCATCTGCACGATGCGTTCGATCTTTCCATTTGGATCGTAGCGTACGATTTTTCCCACGCCCACTTGATTGCTCCATACAAAACCCTCTGCATCGACCGTCATCCCATCGGGGAAGCCGCCTGCTTTGCGGTCGTTTGTGTCAAATCCCGCAAATGTCCGGCGGTTGGAGATCGTGCCGCTTGAGGGGTCGAAGTCATACGCGAAGATCGCGTAACGAAAACTTTCTGTGTAGTACATGGTGCGACCATCCGGGCTCCAGCCGCTGCCATTGGAGCAAATGACTTGTGACTGCATTTGGGTCACGGTCTGGTCCGCGTCCATACGGAAAAGATTGCCAGAAGGCTTCTTCCAATCCTTTGCATCCATGGTGCCAGCCCAGAAGCGTCCGTGCGGATCGCACTTTCCATCGTTGAAGCGGTTCTCTGGCAGGTCTTCTTCCACGCTCGCCAGCTTCTGCAAGTGGTTGTTGTCCGGATCGAAAAATGCAAAATGTTTCTTGAGTGTCAGGACCAGTCCGCCCTTTGCGCGTAGCTGAATGCAGGTCACAATTCCAGGCAGCTCGAACGACTCATTCGTGTGCGTTGCGGGATCGAAGCGATGGATTTGTTTGCCCTGAATATCAATCCAATAGAGACGTTGCTCTCCGACGTGCCACACCGGCGATTCTCCCACAGTCGCTTCCGTTTGCAAGACACATTCAATCGACGAACCGGAAATGATTCTCGAAGTCATGCTGTTTCCTCACTTGAATGATGAAAGCGATGGTTCCAATGGCCAATCCAGCCGAGGTGGCCTCGCGAATTGGGGCCGCCAAACTTTGTGCTGAGGATGCCGCCCATCGTAACCAGGATGACTCCAAGGAGCGACAACATGTCCGGCGTGTTCTTCCATAGCCACCAGCCGATCAGACCGGAAAAAACTACGACGGAATAATTGAACGGAGCAATTCGTCCGGCGGAAGCGTGTCGATACGCCAGAATAATCAGCAACTGGCTGGCCGCCATGAACACGCCAATGCCGAGCAGGTACATCCACTCTCTTTGTGTCGGAGCGTGCCAGCCCATGACAGCAAACGGAGCGGATGCGAGCGAGGAAATCAGAAAGTAATAAAAGAGAATGCGCTGCGTCGTTTCCGTACTGGAGAGTCGGTTGACAGTGACGAGGGCAAAGGCGGAAAAGACTGCTGCGCTGGTCGCAATGAGAGCTGCGGGGTTCGAGACCAACGCGGCACTTGGCTTCAAGATGAGAACTACGCCGACAAAGCCTACCAGAAGACTCGCCCATACAATGCCGCTGATTTTTTCCTTCAGCCATGCCCACGTGATGAGCGGAATGAATAATGGCGCCGAGTTTGTGAGTAGCACAGCATTCATTAGCGGCATTTTCTTGACGGCGGCGAACATCAACACCTGAGACAGCAGACCGGAGCCTGCGCGCAAAATATGTAGCCAGGTGCGGGTCGTCTTGACACTGGAAGTGCCATGTCGAAATATCCAAGGCAGAAATAGCAGCAGACTCACGAAGTTCTGAAAAAAGACGATGGTTCCCGTAGAAACATTTGCTGCCGCTTTCCCCAGCGCGCTCATAATCGCGACGCAGAGAAATGCAATCACGATTAAAATTCCGCCGAGCGTCGCGTTCTCCTTGTGCGTCGGAGTTGCGTGTGCGGGCTGTGCGATCGGAGAAGAAGTGTCGGCCATTATTTAAGCCGTTCCAGCAAATGGTCGCCTACGCGCAGGGCGTTGGCGATCACGGTCAGGGATGGATTGACTGCGCCGCAAGATGGAAAGAACGATGCGTCCACCACATAGAGATTGTCTACATCGTGCGCGCGACAGTTCACGTCCAGCACGGACTGCTTGGGGTCGGTGCCGAATCGGCATGTCCCGTTCTGATGGCCGACACCTTCCAGTGGAATTCGTTTTTTGAAGTACGCATGCATGTGGACAGTCGATTCGGCGTGGCCCGCCTGCTTGAGCACATCGATCCATCGAGCCTTGAGCCGTTCAAACGACTCGACATTGTTGTTCGTGTAATCCAGCCGGATTTGCCCGCCAATGACCTGCACGCGATTGTCTGGGTCTGGCAAGTCCTCCGTCGTCAGCCACCAGGGGACTGCATGGGACGACATTTTTTCCAGCACGAAGGCAGGCGTGAAGGCGGGCGCGTCCGCCTTCATCATCTCGTGGTGAAAGGAGCCGATGGGCTGGATGTTGCCCATCGGATAGGGATAGTCCTTTTCGCCAAAATAGAAGTCGTTGACGCCGAAGGTCTTCATGTATCGGCTTGGATTCGGCGTTAAGGACAGTGCAAGGATTGCGTCCGCCTGGTGGAACATAAAATGACGCCCCACCATGTCGGAGCTGTTCGCCAGGCCATTCGGATGCTGGTCATTTGCGCTTCGCAGCAGCAGCGCCGCGGAATTGATCGCGCCGCAGCATACGGCCACGATCCCCGCGGAGAACGTTGCCGTGTTGTCGGAGCTCCCAAGGTCTACCTCCACCGCGTCAACCGCTGTGCCGGTGGGATTGGTCAGCAGTCTCGTGACCTTCGCTTCCGTCATCAGCGTGACGTTGGGCAGATGCATGATGGCGCGGATACAGTTAATGTCTGAGTCTGACTTGGCGTGGACCATGCAGGGATAGCCGTCGCAGGTATCGCAGCGAATGCACTTGCTCTCCACGCGGTCCGACTCATTCAACTTGAGGCCCAACGGGATGGGAAAGGGATGATAGCCAAGCTTCGCCACATCGTTCTGAATTTCTTCCAGGCGCGGTTCATTGGAGATTGCAGGGAAGGGATACTCCTCGCTGTGATATGGTTCTGTCGGGTCGAATCCCAGCTCGCCATGCACGCAGAACAGCTTCTCCGCCTTGGTGTAATACGGCTCGAACACATCGTATTTCACCGGCCACGCTGGCGAGATACCGCCCTTGTGGTGAAGGACTTCAAAGTCTTCTTTGCGCAGACGAAATAACGCAGCGCCATAAACTTTCGTGTTGCCGCCCACCCAATATCCTGTGCCTGGATGTAGAGGGTTGCCGTCCTTGTCCGTCCATACCTCTGTGGTGTGATAGCGGTTTTTGAGGAAGACATCCGTGGTGTTCCAGTTGGGCTTTTCCTGCGGCAGAAACGGACCGCGCTCCAGGATCAGGATGCGCTTCCCTGCATTGGCGAGATGGAAGGCAAGCGTTCCACCACCGGCGCCAGTACCGATGATGATGGCGTCATAAGGTTGAGACTCAGACATGTAAAACCCTCGGGTGGAACGCTTGCGATGGGAACAAAAAAAAGCTACAAACTGCCGGCTTGTCGCAACATGCCGCCGTCGATGAAGAACGTGCTGCCCGTGCAGTAACCGGCAGCGTCGGATGCGAGGAAGATGGCGAGGTCGGCCACTTCTTCCGGTTTACCCCAGCGACCCAGCGGAATTTCTGCCATCAGGGCCTGCTCGAATTTCTGGTCGGCTTCGACATCGGCGTCGATCGGCGTGTAGATCGCGCCGGGGGCAATGTTGTTGACGGTGATCTTATGCGGCGCAAGTTCGACGGCAATGGTGCGCATCAACATGCGAAGACCGCCTTTGGCCGTGCAATAGGGCGCATTGGTAGGCATCGGTAAATCTTCGTGGATGGAAGAGATATTGATGATGCGGCCACCGCTGCCTTGTGCGATCATTGCTTTCGCTGCTGCCTGCGCGCACAGGAACGGTCCTGTGAGGTCCACCGCAATGACCTTTTGCCACAGCTCAAACGGATATTCCGTGAAGGGATGTTTGTATTCCAGACCTGCATTGTTCACGAAGATGTCCAGCCTTCCCAGCGCTTTTAAGGATTGCTGCACGAGGGTATTGACTTGCTCTGGATTCGATATGTCCGCTTCCATCGCGATTGCTTTGCCGCCAGCGTTCTGCATGCCTTGAGCAGCTTCATTGGCCAGCTTTGGATCGCCCACGTAGTCGATCACCACCGATGCGCCTTCTTTTGCCATGCCCATCGCAATGGCTTTTCCTATCCCTGTGGCTGCGCCCGTGACGATGGCGACCTTGCCCTGCAATTTCATCGTGTTCTCCTCGACATAGTTGAATCTTAACTAGCGGATTTGATGCAAGCGTAAATCAGTGACGCGAACTCAATCTATGGGCCAGCCATCATTTAGATGCCAGGAGTTTGACACGCGTCCGCCGACAATCGTTATCAAGCCGCCCGGAGCCTGGAGATCTGGAACCATGCGTCGTTTATCGCTGACGCCTGCATACATCTCGCTTGCGGAACTCTACCTCTCACTGTAAGTAGCCGTGTTTTTGTGCTGTTCGCCAAAGAAGGAGATTCTATGTCGTTTGCGTTAGAAGTCGAAAAGAAAATAGGCAATGTCGTTCCCATCTCGGCGGGGTGCTCCACCCACAAGGGGATGGCGGTAGCGTGTTGCTGCGTCGCCATCACATCCCTGGTGCCTGTGGCTTTGTTGCAGCTTCGGGTGCTGAAGACTCTTCCCGACCCACCGGGACGCCTGTTCAACTCAAAGCGAATTGTGACATCGAAAAATGCTTACCCCTTGGGTATTCCAGACGGTCTGCTGGGGATTGGCAGTTACAGCGTTACGCTGGTGTTGCTTATCGCCGCCAGACCCTCTCGACCTTTTCTCCGCGCTGCGTTGCGTGGCAAGCTGCTGCTGGACGGAACCATGGCAGCTCGGAGCGCCCGTAGGCAGGTGACGCAATTTGGGCGCATATGCTCCTGGTGCATGGGAACGGCGATCGCTACGGCGGGCATTGTGTACTTCGCTCGCAAGGCGCGCGAGGCAGATCGGCTGCAACGCGCGTGATGGCAAGTCCTAAAATTTTCGACTCTCCACCTTGGCAAGTTTTGTGTCGGGCACTCCGCGACTGAGATCGACCCGAAAATCTTCGACGTCATACAAAGCAAACACAGGCACGACGGGGCTGCCTGGAGCTTGAATACGAAGGAAACCCGCGCCCTTTACATTTTGCAGAACAAATGTGGGGCGTGTGTCTGGGTGCAGGGAAGCGACTTCGATGTGGCTCATATCCACGTTGCGCATATGGCGAAGAAAGAAGCCCTGAGACGGCATCGGTCCAAACATTGTGGCCTCCGGGTACGCATTTTCCAACTCAGGCGGCTGGATGGAAGCGTCGTGAATTCCTCCCTGATGCTGGATATATATATCGCTGATCTTCACGTCCTGAATGCAATGGCCGGGGATGCCACTGAGTACCGATCCTAAGGGCGCTGCATTGGAAGACACAACGTTGCCGATCAGAATCCGACGCAACTGACCGATGGCCGCGCCTTTGGGTCCGCGCATGCGACTGCCCAGACGCAAAAATAAAGGAGCGCTGACAATGTCGCGCATCGTGATGTTGGTGATGCTGACGTCTTCCAGCAATGCTCCATCAGCCGTCTCAAGCGCAATGCCGTGGCAGCCTTCCAGCACGCAGTTGGCAATCCCAATGTTTCTGAAGCCGCCATTCGACTCCGTCCCAAATTTAATTCCGCCCGTTCTTGCAACCTTTGCGCCGGACGGAAATTTCTTGAACGTGCCGTCCAACAATGTGCCAGGTTGATAGTTGCCCGTCACGTAGCAGTTGGAGATGGTCACGTTTTCCGTTGCGCGTGGATGTCCAAGGGCGAAAGAGCTTTTTGGGCAGATACCATCGTCCCACGGCGAATTTACGCTGCAATTCGATATGCGCACATTGCGGCAGCAATCGATGTCCATGCCATCTCGGTTGGTATCGATGATGAGGTTGTCGATGGTGAGATTGTCGACGCCGGTCGCCAGAATGCCGAAGTGTCCGCCCCTCAAAATGGAAAAGTCGCGGAGTTGAACGTTATGGCAGTTCTTCAGCGCGATGGCTTTGTTGCCTACGCCAGGAGATTCCGCACGTGGCTGCTCTTTTTCCCAACCGCGACTTAGCCCTTTACCCCAGATCAGCCCTGGCCCGGCGATGGAAAAATTCTGGATATTTTCTCCCCAGATCAGGCTGTTGTGCCAATGATTGTGCCCAAAGTCCTGATAGCTCTCCCATGGCGCATTGGACTCTGCCGTATCGTAGCCGCCGCTCGTCGTGCCCTCCATTGGCGAGGGTGCGGCGAGGATGGTCGCGCCATGCTCCAGATATAAACAAACATTGCTTTTCAGATGAATGGAGTAACACGCATAAGTGCCGGCAGCAAACCGGACCGTGCCACCACCAGCGCTGCTGGCCGCCTCAATCGCCTTGTTGACTGCCGGAGTGTCGATGGTTGTTCCATCGCCCGTGGCCCCGAAGGTCCGCACGTCGTAAATGCCGCGCATCGTCTGCGAAGGAGAAGCATCTGTCGCTGCATACAGATGCGGCGCGGTAAGTCCCGCTGTTGCCACTCCGCATCCGGCCAATCTTAAAAAGTTTCTGCGATGTTTGTCCATGAATACCCCTTGGATTCAGTGCGTCGGATCTTTACTTTGATGGGTTTACAGGGCCGTTTCGATCCACGAGTTCTTCGACCGTCACAACGCCATCCGGCTGTCCCGCATAGAAGCGCGCGCTGCTCCACTCCCATTCCGTAGGAGTCTCCGCCAGGCCCGCTTTTACTGGCTCCCGATGCATAAAGGCAAGCCGCGCTGCGGTCCTCTCCGGCCCGTACACATGCGTGTCCGCGTAACGGGTCTCCCATACCTGCGCATCGCTGCGCGCGGAGTTGTTGTACCGTCGTCGATACCGCTGTTGCAGCGTCTCCACAGAGTTGGCCACCGTATCGATGGCAGGCTCCGTCATTAGCAGATGAAAGCTGCCTGGCATCACCACATAGCCCACTACAGAGAAACGAAACTTCACGCGGACTTCTTCCAGGAGGCGAACAAAAACATCGCGATGCTTTTCGATACCCAGCCGGGGTTGTTTCTGATAGCAGTTGCAGGTAATGAGGTGCAGATGTCCTTTTCCGTAAACATGGCTCTTGATCTTTGGCATGAACAGAAGTGTAAGCTACCGGCGAAGTTCGTTGCATTCGAGGTCAGGATTCGAGGCGGGATAAACTGCCGTTGAGAACATGGCATCTGCTTTCTTGCGTTCAACCGTTATAATTTGCAACGTCGATGAACTGGGCTCCCGCACGAACGATCCGTCGCTGGTTTGATCCCGAACAGGGTGTGTCTGACCATCAAATATCGCGATGGATCTTTCTGCGCGCGCTCGGCCTCATCTATTTTTCCGCGTTCTATGCGTTGATCTTTCAGGTTCGCGGACTGATCGGCCCAAGCGGAATTCTTCCAGCATCTGAATATCTAGCGGCTGTTGCGCGCGGGCTGGGGCCGCTTCGTTTCTGGTACGCTCCTACGCTGCTATGGTATTCCGCCGACTCTCACATGCTGATGACGCTGTGCTGGGCAGGCATCGTGGCTTCTCTACTGGTCGTCGCGAATGTATGGCCGCGCCTCATGCTGTTCGTTTGCCTTGTCTGTTTTCTTTCTTTCGTCAGCGCGGCTGGAGATTTTTCCAGCTACCAGTCCGACGGCATGTTGCTGGAGGCAGGCTTCATCTCACTTTTCTTTGTGCCCGGCGGACTTTTCCCTGGATGGGGAAATGCAAAACTTCCGCCACGCGCCAGTCTGTTACTGTTGCTGTGGGAATGGTTTCGTATCTACTTCGAGTCTGGCGTAGTGAAACTCGCCAGCGGAGACCAGCAATGGCGACACCTGACAGCCATGGACCAGTATTACCAGAATGGCCCGCTGCCTACCTGGATCGGCTGGTACATCGAGCACCTGCCCCACTGGTTCCACGCGGCCACAGTCGTGGCCACACTTGGCATGGAGTTGGTATTGGTGTGGATGCTGTTCCTCCCGCGACGCTGGCGGGTTGTATGTTTCTTCTTCGTGACTGCGTGGCAGACGGTCGTCATTCTCACGGCGAATTACGCGTTTTTGAACTATATCGTTCTGGCGCTGGGCTTTTTGCTTTTGGATGACCGCTCTCTCGTGCGCTTCGTGCCGATGCGCTGGCGAGCAGGCCTTCCAGTGCTGAAGGAACCTGTCCCGGAAATGGAAAGCGATGCATCCAGCGAATTCTCCCCAGAGGTGCAACCTGCGCGGATCATGCAACACCTGCGCGCGTTGCGGCTGGGTGTGATTGCGGTGGTGCTTACCTGGATTTTCTACGCCACAACACTGCCGATGCTGCAAATGTTCTGGCAAGGTATTCCCTTGCCGGAAGGCCCCGTGACGGCCCTCGAGCCGTTTCGTATTGCCAATCGATATGGTCTGTTCGCGGTGATGACGCCGCATCGCTATGAAATTGAATTTCAGGGATCGAACGATGGCCGCACCTGGGTCGCCTATCCCTTTCGCTACAAGCCGCAGGACGTTACGAAAGCGCCCGGTATCTATGCGCCGTACCAGCCTCGTTTCGACTGGAACCTGTGGTTTGCTTCCCTGGGCTCGTGGTCGCAGTACCCCATTGTGCCGCGAACGGAAGAACTGTTGTTGATCGATGATCGAGACGTGTTGGAGTTATTTGCGGGCAACCCATTTCCCGGAAAACCGCCGCGCGCGGTGCGCGCTGTCCTGTGGCAATACTGGTTTACTACCATGCGGGAGAAGCGGACACAGGGAATATGGTGGCGTCGTCAACTGTTGGGGACCTATGCGCCGACGCTGGTGATTGGCCCGGATGGTAGAGTCGGCATGGTGGCGGAGCCTTCCTTGTCTGAGCCGCTGGACTGACGCGCTTTGCATTCCGTCAGATAACGATGCAACCCAGCAACAGCCGGAAAATCTATATATGCCGCAGTCTTCTCGTGATCGCGTTGTGAAGAAATTACAGCGTAAGAAAGCATGTGTAATTGGCGCCGGCCCCAACGGACTGGCAGCGGCCATTGTCCTGGCTCTGGCCGGGCTGGAGGTGGAAGTCTTCGAGGCCGAACCGCAGCCTGGCGGGGCCGCGCGCACCATGGAGTTGACGCTGCCAGGCTTTCACCATGATTTTGGTTCCGCAGTGCATCCCATGGCCGCCGGATCGCCATTTTTTACGACCCTGCCCCTACAGGATTACGGCCTGGAATGGATCCACTCGCCCGCTCCGCTGGCGCATCCCATGGACGATGGTACGGCGGTCCTATTGGAACGCAATTTCGACGACGCCGAAGCAGCGCTTGGCAAAGATGGCGCGGCCTGGCGTGGCTTGATGGAGCCATTGGCCACCCAATGGGAGGAACTGACGGAGGATATTCTGCGTCCCCTGCTCAGGCTGCCCCAGCATCCGATTCTGCTGGCAAGGTTTGGCATGGATGCGCTTCCTTCCGCGAACTTCGTCGCGCGTCGGCGATTCCGTACAGAACGCGCGCGCGCGCTTTTCGCGGGTCTGGCGGCGCATTCTTTTTTACGCCTCGACCAGCCGCTCAGCGCGTCCTTTGGCATGGTGATGGCTGTCTCCGCGCATGCTGTCGGATGGCCCATTCCACGCGGCGGCTCACAGTCCATTACGAATGCATTGTCTGGCTATTTTGCCGCATTGGGCGGGCGACTGCACACTTCGACGCGCATTGAAAGTTTTCAACAACTTCCGCCGTGCGACCTTACACTGTGCGATCTCACGCCGCGACAACTGCTCCATCTATCCGAGGAAAAGTTTTCGCCCAGCTATCGGAACCAACTGAAAAAGTATCGCTACGGCCCCGGCGTTTTCAAGGTGGACTACGCGCTTGCCAGTCCGATTCCATGGAAGGCTGCGGAATGCCTGGATGCGGCTACTGTGCATGTCGGCGGAACGATGCGGGAGATTGCCGCTTCCGAAGCCGCCATGTCGCAGGGAAGGATAGCTGAGCGCCCGTTTGTTCTGGTCGCGCAGCCGACGCTGTTCGATCCCACACGCGCGCCGGAAGGCAGGCACATCGCATGGGCGTACTGTCATGTTCCAAATGGTTCGAGCGTGGATTGCCTGGAAAATCTGGAAAACCAGATCGAGCGTTTCGCGCCGGGCTTTCGCGATTGCGTTCTGGTGCGCCGCGTATTTGCCCCGGCGAATCTCGAAGCGATGGATGCCAACCTGGTTGGCGGAGATATTGGCGGAGGCTCCGTGGATATGCGCCAGTTTCTCTTCCGTCCGACTTGGCGGCAATACGAAACGTCGGCAAGCGACATCTATCTCTGCTCGTCGTCCACTCCCCCGGGCGGAGGGGTGCATGGCATGTGCGGTTACAACGCCGCCCAGATTGCCCTGCGGCATTTGAACAATAATGAGTGATCGGCGGACAGTGTAAGTGGTGGCCAAGGAGGGAATTGGACCCCCGATGCCAGCCTTTTCAGGGCTACGTTATGCTGTAGTCTCAACTGCGGTTGAGCTTACATTCATCCATCCCGGATGGGCCCATTCCATTAGGTCAGCAAGTCATTAAATCTTATTGACGGGTGCCCTTTGCTTTAGTACTATCCCTCTCAATTGGTGCTTCACCCTACACGCGCCATCGCGTGGCTAACTTACAACAAAAATTTTCAAATCATATCAGAGAGACACGGCAGCGCGGGGTTCGCTCCAAAACCGGTCTCAAAATTGGCTCTTGAGGAGGAAGTAAATGAAACGATATCTCTTACCAGCTCTTACCGCGTTGCTGTGCGCGACATGCGTCACATGGGCGCAGAATTCTTCGGCGTCAGGCAACAACGACGGCACTCTTGGGGGTGTGCGGTACCTCGAGCCAGGCCAACCGCCAGTGGTCATCCATCCGACAGTAGAAGCAGCGAAACGCGCACGCGGAGGCGGCGGCTCTGCGAGCAAAAATCTGTACTATCATGGCGGGACCAGCGACGGCTTGGAGGGCTCCATTGGTGTGGAGACGGCTCCCAGAATTTATCTGGTGTTCTGGGGCTCGCAGTGGGACAACAACGATCCGAGCGGTGAGGCGAACCTTCTTGAAAACTTCCTTCCGGGCGCCAGCGGCAGTTCCTGGCTGAACTCGGTTACGCAGTATTGCCAGGGAGTCGCCTCCGGAACCTACTTCTGTAATGGCGCAGGCACCCCCGCTGGCAATGCGACCGGCGAGTTTGCCGGTTACTGGTATGACAATGCCAGCGCGGCACCGAAGCACCCGACCCAGTCACAACTCGCCAACGAGGCAGTGAACGCCGCCTCGCACTTCGGCGAAACCAGCGTCGCAGACAACGCCAACGCGCAGTATGTCATTGCAACCGCGACAGGGAACAGTTCGTCGGGTTTTGGAAAACGATATTGCGCCTATCACAGTTCGACGAGTTCTTCCTATGGCGATGTCGCTTACACCAACCTGCCTTACATTACCGACGCCGGCACAAGCTGCGGCGCCAACTTCAATGGCTTAGGGCCTGATGCTGGCATTACGATCGTCGAAGGTCACGAGGCTGCGGAGACGATCACCGACCAGTTCCCGAGTGGCGGCTGGCTGGATTCAAGCGGCTATGAGAACGGCGACAAGTGCGCCTGGATCACCACCGGCAATCAAGGCGCGGCGGCAGATGTGTCCTTCTCGACTGGCACATACCCGGTGCAGTCGCTTTGGAGCAATGCTTTCAACAGCGACTCGGGCGGCTGCGTGCTGTCGTACCCGTAGAGGCTCCGGTGCAGGTATAAAGATGGTCCACTGTACGAATTGGTGCAGTGGACTTTCTTTTTGTTAACGAATTTTCGTCTATTTTTCAGAGTGGTGGCCAGGGAGGGAATTGAACCCCCGACGCCAGCCTTTTCAGGGCTGCGCTCTACCACTGAGCTACCTGGCCGTGGAGATTTTCCAAGAGGGAATTCTACACACGAGTGGAGAAAAAGAAGATTTCCGATTGCTGCTTCTTGGTGAGTATATCAACCGTTGCGCAGACTGCCAAACCGGTTGGCTGTAAACGTGAACTTACAGGATTGCATAACGCGTAGCTGATCGTTTCCGAATTTGAGTCTGCGGGAGAAACGGCCACGAACCCCGTAGTGCTCCGTGATACATTCCTCACACGGAGATGTACATCTCATGTTTCGACTTGGACCATTCGCATTGAAATTTGCATTTGTCCCCACTCTCATCGTTGCTACCGCGTTTGCACAGCCTCAGTCTCCCCAGCAACAACCTGTCGCAACCCAACAAGCTACTCCGGAGCAGCGTACCGCACTCGCAATGCTGGGTGCCGAGCACGCGGGATCTCTGGATCTCCGTGCCTCGCCAGACCTCTACGCGTTTCTGGAAAAGATGCCGAAAGGTGGCGACCTGCATAATCACCTGACTGGCGCGATCTATGCGGAGACATGGATTGCCGAAGCGGCAGCGGATCGTCTGTGCGTGAATACGACGACGTATGTCTTACGCAAGCCAAATGGGCAACGGGGGAGCAATTCGGCGCACACCGGGTGTGGCTCCGGAGAAGTTGCGGCGGCGGAAGCTTATCTGGATACTGAGCTGTACAGCCGTATGATCGATGCCTATTCGATGCGCGCGTTCGTGGCGAAGGAAGGGGACTCAGGACACGACCATTTTTTCAACTCGTTTGGAAAGCTTAATCCGTTGAGTGATTTTCATCCGGAAATATGGCAGAAGCATGGCGGCGAATGGCTGGATGAAGTCGTACGTCAAGCGGCAAACGAGAACACGCAATATCTGGAGCTGATGACGACGCCGGACTTCGGTCATGGCAGCGCTCTGGGCGCGCAGTTGGGCTGGAACGCCAACCTGGAGCAGTTTCGTCAGCAACTGTTGGCGCATGGATTGCGGGCCAGTGTCGCCGAAGCGCGCCACGCTCTAGAACAGGCTGAGGCGCAGCGGCGAACGCTTGAGCATTGCGGACAATCAGACGCCGCGCCTGCCTGCAAGGTGCGGACACGGTTCTTATTCCAGGTGCTGCGAGGCTTTCCTCCGCAGCAGGTATTCGCGCAGATGGTTCTTGGCTTTGAGATCGCATCTGCGGTGCCGGATGTGGTCGGCGTCAACATCGTAATGCCGGAAGACGGCGCGATTGCCATGCGTGACTATCACCTGCACATGCAAATGTTCGACCTGTTGCACCGCGACTATCCCAAGGTGCATTTAAGTTTGCACGCCGGTGAATTGGCGCCCGGACTTGTCCCGCCCGCTGGCCTGCGTTTTCATATACGCGAGGCCGTGGAACTGGGCCATGCGCAGCGCATCGGCCATGGCGTCGATGTGATGTATGAAGATCGTCCGTATGATCTGTTGCGTGAGCTGGCGAGCAGGCATGTGCTGGTGGAAATCAACCTGACCAGCAATGCGGAAATTCTCGGTATCAATGGCTCACAGCATCCATTTCCTATCTATCGACGCTACGGCGTTCCGGTCGCGTTGTCGTCCGATGACGCGGGAGTTTCGCGGATTACGTTGACCCACGAATATGCGCGCGCTGTCGAAACCTATCATCTCCATTACGAGGACTTGAAGCAGATGGTGCGCGCCAGCCTGGAGCATTCCTTCCTGCCTGGGGCAAGTTTGTGGCCTTCCGCGGAAAGTTCCACGCCTGAGCGATTCACGCAAATGGCCGGGGCGTGCGCGCATGACAAGCCAGATTCGCCGCAACTCTCCGCTGGCTGCTCGGCGTATCTTGCAGGCAGTCAGAAGGCGCGGCAGCAGTGGGAGTTGGAGGCTCGCTTTCATGCCTTCGAAGCGCGCTATTGAGTCATCTCGGCTGCGGGCATAGTCTTGAAAGAGCGAGGGGACGATGAGCGACAGCGCAGAAAAAATCAAAAAGATTGAGAAAACAGATGCGGAATGGCGCGAGCTTCTGACGCCAGAGCAATACTATATAACGCGGCAGAAAGGCACAGAGCCAGCCTTCTCCGGTGCGCTTTATAAGAACCATGCCGATGGAATCTATCGTTGCATCGCGTGCGATGCGGAGTTATTTCGCTCCGACACGAAGTTTGAATCGGGTTCCGGTTGGCCAAGCTTCTGGATTCCCGTCACGCCGACTTCCGTGGAAACCCACGAGGACAATAGCCACGGGATGCGCCGTGTGGAAGCGACCTGCGCCCGCTGCGGGGCGCATCTCGGCCACGTGTTTCCAGATGGCCCGAAGCCGACCGGACTCCGCTACTGCATCAACTCCGCTTCATTGAAGTTTGAAAAGGAATAAGACTGCGGGTAACGCTCAATTCCTTTTCAAACTTTACTGCTGCCCCGGCGGTCCTTGCTGCATTCCGGCTGGCATGGGGATGGTGATGTCCAGCGTTTTGACCGGCCCCAGCGCGGTCAGTGGCGTGCCGAATTGCGGGGCATTTCCCACGACTAAAATCGCCAGCTTGGAAGGGTGAACATACTGGTTGGCGACCCGAGAAACATCGGCGGCGGTGACTTTTTCAATGCCTGCTCGATACTTTTCGATAAAGTCCGCCGGATAGCCGTAAAACGCCAGCGTGGCCTGTTGTCGAAGGATTTTCCCGGGCGTGTCGAAGCGGAAGATCCATGAATTCAGCAATTGATCTTTTGCGTTGCGCAATTCTGTTTCCGTCGGAGGGGTGGTTTTCAAATCCTTGATTTGTTCCATCATGGCATTCGTGGCCGCCACGGTGCTCACGCTTTTTGTTCCTGCTGCGACATAGAAAATCCCCGGATGGTCGTAGCTCGCGCCATACGCGCCATTGACCGAATACGCCAGTCCTAGCCGCGTGCGGACAGCCTGAAACAGGCGCGAACCGAAACCGCCGCTGAAGACTGTATTCATCACGCTCAACGCATAATAGTCTGGATTGCTGCGCTCCGTACCGAGTCCGACAATCCACACGTTGCTCTGGTTCACGTCGCTTTTCTGCGCCAGGTAAACGCCGGGCGTCGGCCCAGGAAACCTAACAGGAGCAGGAACGAACTTAGCTCCGCGTGGTAACGAATCGAACGTTGCGCGCAGTTTCGCTTCCATCTCCACTCTGTTGAAGTCGCCACTGATGCCGACGAGCATATTGTTAGGCGTGACCGTCCGATCATGCCACGCGGTCAGGTCCGAGAGTGTGACCGCTTGTACCGTGGCAAACTCCGGCATGCGAGCGTAGGGATTGTTTTTCCCGTAGGCAAGAATCTGCGCCTCGCGCACCGCGATCTGGTCCGCGTCGTCATTGCGACGGATGATGCCAGTGTCCTCCTGCCGCTGCGCGAGCGCCAGCTTATCGGCGCGAAACTGCGGATGCAGCAATAGATCGGTCGCCATGCCGAAGACCTGCGGAAAGTCCTGCTTGAAACTGGTCCAGGTCATCGAGGTCGATTCGGAATCGCCATCCGTTTCGATCTTGGCGGCCTTCGCTTCCAGAATGTCGTCCATCCGGTCGCCCGTCATCGTCGCGGTGCCGCTGGTCCGCCACGCTTGCGCGTACAGATCGACCAGGCCGGTCTTCGCCGCAGGCTCATCGCGCGAGCCGCCGCGAATGATGATGAATCCCTCGATGAACGGCAGTTCATGGTCTTCCTGCAGGAAGATGGTCATGCCGTTTTTCAACACAATTTTCGTCGGCTGTTGCGGATGAAACGATGGAAGCGCAGGGATGGGAACTTTCTTCCAGGAGGTCCACGGCGCAGGCGAGCCGACAGCGTTTGCGGTTGGCGTAACAGTGCTTTGCGCCGAGACAAACGTAGCGGCAGCGAAGCAAGCAATTCCTGCAATGGTAACGAAGAGACGGCGCATTAGCGGCCTCCCTGGTTAGCTTGCGCGGGCTGCGCGGGTGTATCCGAGGCCGGTTTCACGGGCTTGGGCGGTGCAAATTCGATCATGGCGTAGGTGCGGTTTTTCGCCGTGAATACCTGGTTCGCCACGCGACGAATATCTGCCTTGCTGACAGCGTCGATTTTATTCAGTTGCTGAAACAGCATGCGCCAATCGCCATAGCGCAATTGATAGGTTCCCAACTCCTCTGCGAGTCCCTGATTGTTATCGAGCGAGCGCAATATCTCCGCCCGCGCCCGCGTCTTGAACATGGCGAGTTCGTTGTCAGTCACATCCTGTGTCTTCAGCTTGTCGATCTCCGCATGGATTGCTGTGCGCATCTGCTGAGGCGAATGACCGGGTGTTGGCACGGCGTAGAACGCGAACAGGTTGGGATATTTGTCGCCCGGAAATCCGCTGAACCCAGCGGCCTCGGCGGCAATCTTCTGGTCGCGAACAAGGCTGCGGTAGAGCAGCGATGTGCGCCCGTTGGACATGATGTCGCTGATCGCATCATAGACTGCGTCATCTTTGTCCAGATACGCGGGGCGATGATAGCCCTCAACGTAAAAGGGTTGCGTAGGTTCTTTCAGTGTGACGGATTTCTCCGCTTCCTGCGGCGGCTCGATGGTGGCAAGCGGCGCGGGTTGCGGGCCTGTCGGAACGCTGCCGAAGTATTTTTCCAGAATCGGCATCGCCTGCGTCGCGGTCACGTCTCCAACCACCGTGACGACTATGTTGGAAGGGACATAATATTTTTTGTGGAACGCGTTGGCTTCCGTCGCGGAGACCTGGCTGATGTCGGACATCCATCCGACGCCGGGGTTGCGATATGGATGCGCTACATACGCGGTGGCCAGAAACTGCTCAATCATATAGCCGATGGGGCTCGAATCGACGCGCATGCGGCGCTCTTCCATGACCACGTTGCGCTCCTTGTAAAATTCGCGAGGCACAGGATTGGCGATGCGGTCGCTCTCCATGTACGCCCAAAGTTGAAGACGGTTGGCTGGCATACTCCAGAAATATTCCGTTGCGTCGTTGGAGGTCTCGGCGTTGACGCCCACCGCGCCATTCAACTGCGCGATCTGTGTGAACTGGTTGGGAATGACGTATTTTTCCGCCGCCGCGGTGTCGGCATCAAACTGCGCCTTCAACTGCTTCAGTTTGGCCGGGTCTTGTCCCACGCGCTTGCGATATTCGGCGTCGTAGGCGGCATAGGACTGCTCCACTTTGGCGAGTGCCACTTTCTCGGCTGGATAGTCCGTCGTGCCAATGTCCTTGGTTCCCTTAAAGGCCAAATGCTCGAACATGTGCGCCAGGCCAGTTTCGCCTTTTGGGTCCTGCACGCTGCCCGCGTTCACAATTGTAAAGAAGCTGAATACGGGGGCCTCGGGCCGATTGCAGACAATCAGCGTAAGTCCATTGCGCAGCTTTTTGACCGTGACGTGTTGAGAAAAGTTCTTCTCAATATTCGCGAATTCCTGTGCGCTGGCATCCACCGGGGACGTTACCGCGCAGAAAGTTGAGCACAACCCGGCCAGCAGGGCCGGACCGGCAATAAAACGGAGTATTCGCAGTCTCATGGTGCTCTGTGTCCTCAATATCTTTATCTTTCAGATTGTCTGACTCTCTAGTTGCTTCGCAGCGAGCTTTTCTGCCGCATTCGATCCCGACAATGTCGCTGGAACAATTCAAACATGGCTAAAGAAATCACGCTAATCGGGCGCGAGCCTGGTGTCAAAGGCGGGACTTTCATGCTGTTCGTTTCGACGGGGTGTGGCAAGCCCTGCGTTTTGTATTCGGAGATAAAAGGAAGATGCCGAAATTGAGTTCTTGAGGGGTTAATTGCCAGCAATATCCAAATAATCCGGAATGAAGCAAGAAACATGTTGACGTTTGTGCCAGTCGTTCGGCTACACTCCGGTTACTCCGCAAAGTACACACAAATAGTCGCTGTTCGCGGAGCACAGAAATACCTATCTCCAGGAGACCATATCCAAAATGAAATCTTCCAGTTTGCTCCATCTCCCTGTCTCTATCGTTGTGTTTGCCGCGTGTCTGGGCGTTCTACAGAGCGCGAATGCGCAAGCCGCCCCAGACCGCATCACCCAAAGTATCGGGTCCTCAAAATTAGTGAAATTGAATGACACGCCACCCCAGTTGAAGGCGGCCTCCGATCTTGGCCGAGTTCCACCCGGTACCCCTCTGGACCGGATGGTCCTGGTGCTGCAACCCAGTCAGCAGCAGCAGCAGGAGCTGCAAAATTTGTTGCAGCAACAACAGGAAAAGGGTTCGTCCACCTATCATCAGTGGATCACCCCGCAGGAGTTTGGCAGCCGCTTCGGTGTCAGCCAGAATGACGCGAACAAGCTCACCAGTTGGCTGCAATCCCAGGGATTTCATATCGATCGGGTCCCGAACGGCCGCCAGTGGATCATCTTCTCTGGCACCTCCGGACAGGTGGAGCAGGCGTTCCACACACAGATGCATCACTACTCGTATGCAGGGGTAACACACCTGGCGAATGCAGTTCCCACTTCGATTCCGAGTGCGATTACCGGCGTTGTGCGTGGCGTAATGAGCCTCAACGACTTCTTTTCCAAATCCAATATTGATTTTGACAAGACGCCGCACAACTCGACGGACCTTGGCAATGGAGGGTACGCGCTTTCTCCGGGTGATTACGCGACCATCTATGACATCAAGCCTGTGTATAACGCCAGTATCAATGGGGCCGGACAGACGATAGCCATTGTTGGTCGCAGCGACGTGGACCCTATCGATATTCAGGACTTCTCCAAGCTCTTTGGCTCTCCCGCCATCAATCTGCACACCATCAACAATGGTCCCGATCCCGGCATGGTGTTTGGAGACAATATTGAGCAAACGCTCGATGTGACCTGGTCTGGGACCGTAGCTCCCGGAGCGACCATTGATCTGGTCGTATCCGCCAGCACGGCTACTTCCGATGGCGTCGTACTCTCCATGGCCTACATCGTGGACAACGATCTGGCCCAGGTGATGAGCACCAGCTATGGGTCGTGCGAACTGAATGAGGGCCAGGCTTACGCTTCTTACATTGAGGTGCTTCAGGAGCAGGCTGCGGCGGAAGGTATTTCGTCCTTTGTTTCCGCGGGAGATAGCGGCGGCGCTGGGTGTGACGATCCGGGTACGGAAACTGCGGCGCAATTGGGATTTGCGGTGAGTGGTATCGCCTCCACGCCTTATAACGTTGCAGTTGGCGGTTCGGAGTTCATGGATGCTGCCAATCCAGGACAGTATTGGTCAACGACAAACAGCGCCAACGGTTCTTCGGCGCTCAGCTACATTCCCGAGATGGCATGGAATGAGAGTTCTCCGGGCGTCGATATTTTTGCAGGGTCGGGCGGGGCGAGCGTCTATTACCCAAAGCCATACTGGCAGACCGGCAATGGAGTTCCGCAGGACGGCGCTCGCGATATTCCAGATGTCTCGCTGACTGCATCCGGGCATGATGGGTACATCATTTGTCTGCGTTCCCTGGGAGGCGATTGTTCTCAGGGCTACTTCTTCACCGTCGGTGGGACTTCAGCATCAAGTCCCGCCTTCGCCGGTATCATGGCGCTTATCAACCAGAAGACCAACTCCAGTTGGGGCAATCCAAACCCAATCCTCTATTCCCTGGCCAACTCCGCCAACTACAACACCATTTTTCATGACATCACCGTTGGTAACAACAAAGTCCCTGCCGCCGATGGCAATATGATCGGATACGACGCTGGCGTGGGATACGACCTTACAACTGGCTGGGGATCTGTCGACGTCAACAATCTCGTGAATGCCTGGGTCGCCACCGGCACTGGCAAAAGCTCATTGTCTCTGACGGTAAATGGTGGCACCAGTCCCATCACGGTGACGCACGGCACGCTGTTGACGCTGGCCTCTACGGTGACGCCAACGACTTCTGGTGCTGCTGCCGCGACCGGCGATGTCGCTTATATAGCGAATAGCAATGCCAATAACATCCCAGTCAATACCGCGATTGGTGTGGCAACCTTGGCCAGTGGAGCGACCACGCTTCAAACGCCTACGCTGCCAGGCGGATCACAGACCATCACCGCCCACTACGCAGGGGATGGCAATTATGCTTCTCAAACATCTGCTGGAATCACAATTCAGGTAACACCCGAGGCGAGCGTGATTACTCTGGGGTCGGGAACATCCCCGACAATTTCCTATGGCATCGCTGAATCTTTGAATGCCTTTGTTTCAGGCGCGACGTCCCATCTAAGTCCTAACAGTGGAACCGTCACCTTCAAAGATGGAGGAACAATACTGGCCACTCTCCCCATCACGGGCGGCGAACTCCAGCCCTCGACCACTCTTGGCGGCGGTGGCAGCTCTGGGACTTTCGGATCGTTTACCGGAGGAGCAGTCAGCTACAACGTTCCCTATCTCGCAGTCGGTACGCACAACCTGACGGCCGCCTTCAGCGGAAATGCGAGCTATAGCGCCTCCACGTCAACTCCTGCGCTGCCAGTGACTGTGACCCAGGCGCCTTCTTTTGTCACCATTGAGTCGAATTACCTCCAGCCGTTGGTCAACACTGAATTTATCCTTACCTCCTCAGTAATGCTGGCCAACGGAGGATCACCGAACGCGCTGATTTCAGGAGCGATCACATTCTATGACGGGGCCAACGCACTCGGCACAAGCATACTTCAGGGGACCGGTCGCGCACAGTGGAACCAGATATTTACCACAACGGGTACACATTATATTCATGCTGTCTATGCGGGCGATACTAACGTTGTGGGTTCGGCGAGTAGTGCGCTCACGGTAGTGGTAGGCAATCAGAGCGCGACGCAAACGTCTCTGGCGGTCATCTCGACTTCTTCGCCCATCTACGCAGGTCAGCAAGTCAGGCTGACGGCCACAGTATTGGGCGACTCCTTTACCCCGCTACCGACTGGAACCGTCACTTTCTACGATGGAGCCACTGCACTGGGTACCGGCGTACTGGGCACAGCCCATGCGGCCACCTTTATTACCAACTCTCTTAAGGGGGGGCCGCATAACGTGTACGCTGCTTACTTAGGAGACGCCAACTTCACCAAATCGCAGTCAGCGGTCACGCAGGTTGTGATCAACGACTTCACCCTCGCCGCAGGCGGTTCCAGCGCAAGTGTGGTTGCAGGCGGCAGCGCCGCAGTTCCGATTACCGTGACGGCGGCTGGCACCATCCCTCAAGCTGTTTCATTTGCCTGTAGCGGCCTGCCCACTGGGGCTGCGTGCGTTTTCAGCCCGGCGCAGATCACACCGGGCAGCGGATCGGTTGCGACCACCATGATTATCAGCACTGCGGGACCGACCTTGAGCCCCGCGCTGCGCGGCACAATCGCCCATGCGGCGCTGGACTCTTCCAAGGCCGTCTCGAAGCCGCCATCCTCCAGCATGGGTATCCGCTTCGGTGGCGCCTTCCTGCTGGGTCTGCCGCTGTTCGGCTTTGGCTGGACACGCAAGCGGAAATTTCTGCAAGCGGTCTTCAGCATCCTTGGGATTGCCGTCATGTTCGGAATGATGGGTTGCGGCAGCGGAAGCGGAAGCAGTGTGCAGAAGTACACAGTTTCCAATCCCGGCACGCCTGCCGGCTCCTCCACGGTAACAGTCACCGCAGAGGCTGGGACGATCACACACACGATAACGGTCACACTGACAGTGCAATCCGCAATCTAGTAAAGAGAGATGGTGTTGCATCCATAAGAAGCCAGGTCGATCCGACCTGGCTTCTGCTCGTTACCAGCGTTGTTCTGGCGGCGTCTATCTACAGTCAGGCCGCGCTGATTGGATTGTCGATCGGGAGTTTACAATCAAATTTCTATGAATTTAGAAGCCATTCAGTCCGCATTGCAGGAGGCCAGGATCGACGGCTGGCTTTTTTACGACCATCATCACCGCGATCCTCTTGCGTATCGCATTCTCGGACTCAGTGACTCTCTGCACATCTCACGCCGCTGGTTCTATCTGATTCCCGCCCGCGGCGAGCCGAAGAAACTCGTGCATCGCATCGAGCAGGGAAGGCTGGATTCACTGCCTGGTACGAAGGCAGCCTACTCCACATGGCAGGAGCTGGAAGCGCAGCTCGCGGCCATACTGCAAGGAAGCACGCGGCTGGCAATGCAGTACTCGCCGCGCAACGCGATCATGTATGTTTCGCTGGTGGATGCCGGAACCGTTGAAGTGCTGCGCGAGATGGGCAAGGAGATTGTCAGCTCCGCAGATCTCGTCAGCCATTTTGAGGCTGTCTTGAGCGAGGAGCAGATGTCCAGCCACTATGCCGCCCAGCGAGCGCTCGACGCGATCTTGGCGGAAGGCTTCCGCGAAATCGGCCATCGCATCGACAACGGCGGTACGAACGAATTCGCCATGGTCGCCTGGCTCCAGGAAGCGATGCGGCGCGAAGACTTGGTCTGGGACAACGGGCCGAATGTCTCCGTCAACCGTAACAGTTCCGATTCCCATTATGAGCCGACGGCGGAGCATTCCCAGCCGATCATGCCGGGGGACTTCGTATTGATCGACATCTGGGCGCGAAAAAATTTGCCCGGTACGGTGTTTTATGACATCACATGGACTGGCGTGGTGGGACGCGAGCCTACAGCGCGTGAGCGAGAGGTCTTCGAGACGGTAGCGGCGGCCCGCGATGCGGCAATCCAGGCGGTAGAACAGGCCTTTGCCTCCGGCCACGCCATCGCTGGCTGGCAGGCCGACGACGCGGCGCGCAACATCATACGAGCGGCAGGCTTCGGAGAATATTTTACGCACCGCACCGGGCACAATATCGCCACCGAGATCCACGGCAGCGGCGCCCACCTGGACAACTTCGAGACGCACGATGAGCGCCTGGTTCTCCCGAACACCTGCTTTTCCGTCGAGCCGGGAATCTATCTGCCGGAGTTTGGCGTGCGCAGCGAAGTGGATATGATGACGCGACCGGGCGAAGCCAAAGTGACGGGCCGGGTGCAAAGGGAACTGGTCCGCATTTAGCATGTCTTCATGATTTGCCCGAATACGAAACGCAGTCGGCAAACTGGTATATTCGTTGGAGATGTCTACCATCAAAGCCACTACAAATGGAAGTGTTGCGCAGGCTGGCGCGGGTTCGAAAGGATTCGCCCCACCCTTGATTTTAATTGCAGGCTGGCTGGTTCCCGGGCTCGGCCATCTGATGCAGGGCCGCTGGATTCGCGCAGTTTTGCTGTTTGTCTCCATCACTGCAATGTTTTCTCTGGGCCTGGCCATGCGGGGAAAAATTTACGCGCCCAATACTGGCGAGCTGCTTGACATGCTGGGATTCATTGGCGACCTGGGCAATGGCGGCCTGTATATTTTGTCCGCGATTTTTGGCTGGGGGCAAAATATCGTGCAGGTGGTCACTGCCGATTATGGGACCAAGTTTATCGTCGTCGCGGGCCTGCTCAACTTCGTTTCCGCTGTCGATGCGCACAGCCTTCGATTGGGGAGGAAACTGTAATGTATTCCCCGTCCCACTTCACCGCGGTCCTTTTGTTCGCTTTCTTTGCTTCAGTTGTTTTCGGCATCACACAGCGGTCGGAGACGCGCGCCATGGTCCGCTACGGCCTCTACTGCTTTAGCCTGTTTGTGCTGGGAACCATTGCGGCAAGCTGGTTGATGTGGCTAATTCATCACTGATCCGGATCGTGGCGCAAACGGCTTGGAGCGCGGATCAGGTCTTCTAGCGCGTGTCCCGGAACCATAACATCGCGTCGAAGCGGTGCTGCACCCGATAACCGAGCTTCTGGTATAAACCTACCGCAGCCAGGTTTTGTTCTGTCACCGTCAAGGTGATGGCTTCGCAGCCGCGTATTTGCATGGATGCACTGCAAAGCTCGAGCAGTTTTCTCCCCACGCCCTTGCCTTGAAACTCTGGAAGCACGCAGATTTGTGTTACATGGCCAATCTCCGCACTCACACGGGAACAGAGCAGCAAGCCGTAGAGTTTGTGGTCACTTGGGTCCGCCAGCACCCAGGACGCTTCCGGCTCAAAGATTCCGCAGCCCGGGAAACGAACAATGTTGTGAAGAAAGCGCTGGGTGCCGCTCGCCGATAAGTATTGGTCGTTGATTTCGCTGTCAATATGGCCTGCATAGGAGGACGTGATCACCTGCGGAGCCAGGTCGAAGTCGGATGCGACCCATCGGCGATACCTGCCACCTCCAGCCCACTCAATCTCGTCCTGCGCGAGGACCGGAGAAGGATCTATGTTTCGCAGATTCATTTCCAGGAACAGCCGTGGATAAAGCTGAAATCCGGATCGTTCAAAGGGTTCGCGGTGCATGCCATGGGGATGCAGCAGCAACTGAGCTTCGACGCGCCGCAGGCCGGGGGTGTGTTGCAGAGTTTCGAGGAGACGGTCGATCAACTGTAGCTCGACGCCCGTGGCGGTCTCTTCATCGATTCCGTGACGGGAAGCGAAGACATCGCCGATGACGGCCTTATTGGATTCATACACGCAAAAGATATAGCCAGAAACCCGCCCCTGATCGAGCGCAACATAGCCAGACAGCAAGTGCGACTCGACATATTGCAGCACCAGGCTTGCAGAGTTGCGATAGTCCCAGCGCAGTCGCTGTCTCCAGAGGGCACTTTCCTCTTCCAGCAACGGACGCAGATGCTGGGCGGAAAAGTGCCGTAGGTCGAGAAAGTCGAGTTGCACGGCGGAGGTCATGGTCGGTATCGGCTCGCACGCAAATCGTGGGGGTGAAGTGGAAGCGTGAATTCCAAGCCGTATTGCGCGAGTGTACGGCATTCGCGCCAAAACCGAAAGACCACAGGAGAAGCCGCGGAACCTGTCTTGCTACGGACCTGCACCGCCAATATGCTTCGGTACATGGAGATGCAGTAAAAATTATTGCTTCGCCTCTACCCGATACACCGTCAGGTTCTGTGGGCCGTAGACAAAAAGCGGTTCATACTGGCGGCCAGCCAGAAGATTTCGCAGGCCAGCTCGCGTTTTCTGCTCCACGTCGCTTCGCACATGGTTCTGCACCACCAGCAGATGTGCCTGTGCGGGAACTCCATCGCGATCATAGTTAGGTATTCTTTCGTTGAGATAAAACCCCAATCCATACTGCACGTCTCGACGGGCCTGATAGACCGCTACCAGATGCGGTGCATCCGGCAACTGGGTCAGTTCCCGGGCCAGCGTGCGTGCGGAGTATTTCTGGTTGAGCACCACGCCATTGTGGGTGCCAAGCTGGAAAACCAGGATCAGAGCTACAGGAATCATGGTCGCGATACGCAGGCGCGCTGTCCCGAAACGCACAACCACAACCATAATGGAAACCGCTATGGCCGCACCAACAACAACGGCGGACGCGATCACGCGAGTAGGCGGCCAGACGTGCGAATGAATCAGAATCTGTGGCAGCATCAACGCCACGGCAACCAGGATGCCAACCAGGATAGCGTGGACGGCCACCAGCCTCATCTTCAGGCCGCCTGGACGCATCCGATTCAGATAGTCCCCGCACAGAATGGTGATGGGTGGCACTGCGGGCAGGATGTATCCGGGTAGCTTCGACTGCGAAAAGCTAAAAAAGATGATGGGAAACGCTGCCCATAGAACGAGGAACTCAGGAAATGCATCGCCAGCCCGGGGATTGCCGATATAGCGGTCTGGATTGCGGCGCACCCTCCACTCGTCGATGGAATTGCGCACCGCATCCCACATTGCGCTGCCTGCAATGGCCACCCATGGCATCAAAGCCAGCGCCATCACTGGCAGGTAATACCAGATCGGCTGGGCGTGCCGGAAGCGGTCTGTCGCAAATCGCTCCAGGTTATGTTCCAGAAAAAACACACGCAGAAATTCTGGATTGCGATGCTGTACTGCAATAAACCACGGCAACACCATGGCCAGATATAGAACGATCCCCGGGACCCAGATAGTGCGCCGCAGCAGGGACCATTCCTTACGCAGGAGAGCGAAAATAAAAATGATGCAAAAGGCCATTCCGGGCGCGACGGGGCCTTTGGCGAGCGTGGCGGCCCCGCCAAAAAAATAAAGATCGAACAACCAGAATTTGCTGTCAGTTTCATACCAGGCGTACCAGCCCAGCATGCCAATGCAGAACGGAGCGGCCAGTTGCATATCAGTGGAAGCGCCGCGCGCGAAACCGATTATGCCGGCACAAGAGACGGTGATCAGCGCCGCGTCCAGTTGTCCCCCCGGACGAAAGCGCCGCATGTGCAGATAAATCAAGATAATCAGAACGAAGGCAAAGCTGGCGGATGGCAGCCGAGCGGACCAGTCATGCACGCCGAAGTCTTTGAAAGAAAACATGGCCCGCCAGTAATAAAGGGCCGGCTTTTCCAGCCACGGCTTGCCATACAGGATGGGGGTAATGAAATCGTGCCGCGCCAGCATTTCTCTGGCGATTTGCGCGTAGCGAGGCTCATCCGCGCCGACCAGGCCCAGTACGTCCCCGCCGAAGTAAGGTACGAGACCATAGAACAGGAAAAAGACCGTGAAGGCGAGCAGTGTGGCAAACTCCGCCACAGTGGCCGCAGTGAGCTTCTGCCAGAACGTTCCACCCGGCAGGTATTGCCTCCAATTGGTGTCTTTGTTGACCGTCACTTGTTCTTCTAAAAGGTCTGGCTTGGAATGGAGTATGGGCGCAGACTTATCCAGCCTATCAAAGCTTGCAAACAATCACGATGTCTTCTCCAGAGAGTATCGAACTTCCTGCTTGACCGTGGATGTGACTTGAGCGACGTCCGAGACTTCCCGTGAATGCAAATGGCGGCGCAGTTCTTCCAGAATTTTGTCCATTGCGGAGTAGAGCGGCCCTGACAATGTGCATCCGCTGGCGTTTTCATGCCCACCCCCGCCGAATTGCTCCGCCACTTCCGCCACATGCACTTTGCCTTTGCTGCGAAGGCTGAGCCGGACACGGTGGTCAGGCAATTCACGCAGGAACACAGCAGCCTCCACGCCGGAAATGCCAATGGCGTAATTGACGATGCCTTCGCAGTCCTCTTCGACCGCTCCTGTCCGTATCATGTCGCTGTGCGTGACCCACAGCCACGCGATGCGCCCTTCCCTCTGCAAGGTGCTCAGCGCGGCACCCAGCAGTCGCATCTTCGATGCTGGGTTGCTGAAATACACGTCTTGTGCGATACGCGCAGGCGCTGCTCCCAGCTCGACCAGGTCCCTGGCGAGTGCAAAAGTCCGCGCACTGGTGCCCTCATAACAAAATGAACCGGTATCGCTGAGCAATGCGGTGTACAGGCACGTGGCCATCGCAGGCGTAATGGCTACGTTGGCAGCCACAGCCAGGCGGTAGACCATCTCCGCGACCGCGCTGGCTTCGGTATCGATCCAGTTCACATCGGCAAACCGACGACCACTGGTATGGTGGTCGATATTGATCAGGAATTTTTCATGGAGACCCTTCACGCGCGAGCGCTCCAGGCCATCGCATTCCAAAAGAATGACAGTATCTGCCGAGTGCTGGGCAGGAATGGAGGCCGCATGACGAATCTGCTCGGCACACGGCAATGTGCGGTAGATCATCGGGACGCGATCGAAAAGAAGCATCTCCGCATGCTTTCCCATGGTTTGCAGCACCATCCACAGCGCCAGCAGCGACCCCACAGCGTCGCCGTCAGGACGGGCATGGGCCGTCAGCAGAAAACGCTCACGCTGCTGAAGGGCTTCCAGCAGAATGGGCCCAGGTTGGTCCTGTCGCTCCGAACGTTGTTCGGAACAGCGTTCTGGAATGCCGCCCGTATTTCGTTCTGTATGCCGCGGTGTCATTGGATCGGTCATTCTGCTTTCGGTGTACCTGTCTCTGGCATCTCCGCTTCTTGTTGCTTGACCTTCTGCTTGTTTCGCCGCTCGACCCTTCCCAGCAACTCATCGATGCGCGCCCGCACGGGTTCCGAGTGGTCCACCTGGAAGATCAATTCGGGCACATGTCGTACCCCCATGCTCTGTAGCAACTGATGGCGAATATAGCCGCGGGCAGCTTCCAGTCCGGCCAGCATGTCCGCTTCATCCTTGCTGTCGCCATCAACGGCCACGTAGATGCGCGCCGACTTGCCCCCCGGCGCCAGCACCACTTCGCTGACGTAGCCGAAGCTGATGCGTGGGTCGCTAAGCTGCCCCTCCATCATCGCGCTGATCTCTTCGCGCAGCGTTTCCGCTACACGACCCTGGTGATACGTTCGTCCCCGATGTTCAGGCATGGTCCCACTCTTCTTAAGAAGCGACTGGTAAAAATATCGATCAAACGGATGAGGATACCAAATTTGCGCCCCACTCTAACGATTTGGCCATTTTTATTCTTCTGGAAACATCTCGACGAAGCTGTCGCTCACCTGCGCGCCATGATTTTCCGCAATGCGGACGCAGGCTTCCTCCACCTGGCGCATCTGCCCCAGCAGGTAATCGCGGGAGCTGGAAATGGCTGCAATCCCCAATGTGGCCCGCTGCCAGACGACGATTTCATCCAACTCCGCTACAGACACGTTAAAGCCGTGGCGCAGAGAATCTTTCATGCTGCGAACGCACTGTCGCCGGTCTTTCAGCGAGTGGGCAAATTCCAGGCGGAGTTCCACAGTTAGGACCGCAATGGGCATACCCCCCAGAATACGTCCCGATACATCTCTGGCGAAACATTCCTCAAATGACAAATGCCTGAATGATTGTCCAACTTCCATTCTCTCCAACGAAGGTTCTTTTGAAAGGCAAAGCAACAGCCCAGCCGAGACCGGCTTCCAAGGAGCATGACAGTGTCATTGCTGTACATTTTTCGGAGGCAAACATCGTGTTTCTAGTTATTGGAATTGTTCTCTTACTCTTATGGATCGGTGGGTTCTTTCTTTTCCATATCACCAGTTTTTTCATTCACATTCTTTTGATTCTTGCGGTTATCGTGATCGTGTTCCATTTTCTCCGTGGCGCAGCATAGCGTCTCCAGGCTTTGTTCATAAAGATATGGTTGCCTTCCTATGGGCTCTGCGAGCAAATTGCAGGGCCATTTTTTCTTGGGCTGAACGGTTCGCGGGGAATGCGCGCGCCAGGATACCCGCGGAACTCCGATATGCATCTACATGAATAGATTGGCTGTGTCTTTCCGGTGCATGGGGCGCGGTCCAAGTGCATTCAAAACTTGATTTTTGCAATTCCACGCGAGGTGGAGTGAAAGGTGCCAGAAATGTCGAATGAATCTTCCCGGGAAGTGATCCAGCGTTATTTAGAGGACGCAATTGCAGCAGAACGCAACTTCGAAACTCAGTTGAAAACATTTTCGAAAGAAGGGGAGCAGACTCCTGTACAGAATCTTTTTGCTGAGCACGCTATCGAAACGAAGCATCAACATGAGCGACTGGCGGCCCGCCTGCACGCTTTGGGTGGCAGCCCTTCCACCGTGAAGAGTTTTTTCGCTCACATTTTTAACTTCGCACCCAAAGTTGCACAACTGGGGCACGATCCATCAGAGAAAAATTCCCAGGACCTGATCATCGCTTTTGCCATCGAGAACAGCGAGATAGCGATGTACGAAGAATTGGCGATCGTTGCCGGGTTCGCGGGAGACACGGAAACAGAACGTCTCGCGCGGACCATCCAGGAAGAAGAGCGGGCGGCGGCGAAAAAGGTCTGGAACCTGATCGACGCAAGCTGCCGCCAATCCTTTATGAGAGTTACTACGAACCACGCGAATATGGCATGACGAGCGGAAGCAAGCTTAGAAAATCGGAATGAAAAAGGCTATTCCGTGGACACCCTCGCGTCTGCATTTACGTCCGGGTGTTCGGATGGGATCTTGCTCGCGGCATCCTGGTTGACCAGATCGCGGAGATCTTTACTGGGTTTGAAGTAAGGGACACGTTTGGCGGGCACGTCCACCCTCGCTCCTGTCTTAGGAT
Source organism: Acidobacteriota bacterium (assembly GCA_021826695.1). Classification (GTDB taxonomy): domain Bacteria; phylum Acidobacteriota; class Terriglobia; order Terriglobales; family Acidobacteriaceae; genus JAKAAZ01. The sequence goes on from JAKAYS010000002.1 coordinate 48,640, forward strand.
TGCGGCCAATGCGCGAATTGCGTTGGCGTGTTCGAAAACTTCCGAAGCCCCGAATCTCGATCTTGTCGCCGGCGCGGAGTGCTCCCACAACAGAATCGAAGATTGTTTCGATGATTGTCTCAGCATCCGTACGCGTCAGATCGCCCAGCCGCATTACGTCCACTACCAAATCGGCTTTTGTCATAATCCCCAGTACCTTCACTTTCAGAATATAGGATGCTCGCCGGGGGTGCGAATCCATTCAAAGTTCACTATTGCCCCAGTTATTGCCAAAGGAAGTAAAAGCCAGGGCTCTTCTCCAGCATCGACTGTAACTCCTCGGTGGTGGGAATTGCCAGTTTGGAATCTGCCTTGGAAATAATGTCCAGCAGCCCGGTATGGGGTTTCTCGGGCCGCACAATGTTTGGTTCTCCCCGGATACCCACAGTACGCGCTGTATCGAGCAACGCGACGCGGAAGCCATCTGTCTGGTCAATCAAACGTAATGGCAGCGCCTGCTCGCCGGTCCACACCTGTCCGGTCGCCAGCGTCTGAATGTCTTTTATCTGGAGGCGTCGGCCTGCGGCCACATCGTGAATAAACTGCGCATGCATATTGTCCGTCAGCCCCTGGAAGTAAGCTCGCTCCTCCGGCGTCAAATCTCGCGTGGGAGAGCCTGCATCCTTCAACGCTCCCGCTTTAATCGTTATGTTTTTCAGCTTCGCCCATTTCATCAGGTCGCCATAATTGATCCACTCCATAATGACACCGATGCTGCCGACGATGCTTGCCTGATTTGCATAGATGCGGTCAGTAGCGCTGGCGATGTAATAGGCGCCACTGGCGCCGACGCTTTCAATGGAGGCGACAATGCGCTTTTTGTGTCGGCTGCGGATGCGCAACACTTCGTGGTAAATCTCCTGCGATGCCGCGGCGCCCCCGCCCGGCGAATCGATATGCAGGATGATGGCCTTAACGGAATCATCGTTGGCAAATTGCTCCAGTTGCTCGTCGATCGTGTCTGCGGAAAGTATGATGCCTTTTACGTCTACGACACCGATATTTCCGGAAGTGAAGCCTTTGAAGGCGTTGGAGGTTGTTTTCGAGGGGCCGAGAGTGACCCAGGCGATGGTCCATAGCATTGCTGCAAACAATAGAAACAGGCCGCCGACTAAAGTCAGCCAAAACCAGAATGAGTGTTTGCGTGGTGCTCCGGTCTCTGCGTCCATATCGGGGAGTGTAGCACTCATTGCAGAAATATTAACCTTACCCTATGCTTGGTGCAGACAGTTGGCACCCCGGGAACCCCGTTCTGGGCAGCAGCGCCATTGCCATGCAATGCCATGATGGAAGCGCCTCAATATAGCATCGTAATCCCGGCCTTTAACGAGCAGGCGCGCATTGGCGCGACGCTGGACAAGGTGCTGACCTGCGTCAAAGCTCACGGCTGGTTGGCAGAGGTACTGGTGGTCAACGACGGCTCGCGCGATCGAACCGCCGCCATCGTTCAAAGCATGGCAGCCCAGCATACCAATCTCCGGCTAATTGAGAACCCAGGCAACCGGGGAAAAGGCTACGCCGTGCGAAACGGAATTCTACAGGCGCGTGGCGCGATCGTCATGTTTACCGATGCGGATTTGTCCGCTCCCATGGATGAGGCGGAACTGCTTTTTACCGCCCTCGCCAATGGCGCGGATGTGGCCATCGGTTCGCGCTGGCTGGACCGATCTCGCCAGACGCTACAGCAGCCCATCTATCGACGCTTCTTCGGTCGCTGCTTCAACTGGCTGACCAGGCTGGTCATGCATCTGCCGCTGGCAGACACCCAATGTGGGTTCAAGGCCTTCCGCCGCGATGCCGCGCGCGCTATCTTCATCCGGCAGCGTATCGAACGATGGGGCTTCGATCCTGAAATTCTTTATATAGCTTTGCGGTTAGGGCTGCGCGTTGAAGAAGTGGCCGTCACATGGGGGCATGATGAGCGCTCAAGAATTAGCTATCTCAAAGATGGTTTGAAGATGATCGAGGAGTTGCTGCGGGTAAGGTTTTATTCTCTGGCGGGGTTCTATAACGAAGACCGCTATTTGGAGGAAGGACTGGCTGGGTGCGGTGGCTGCAGGGAAAAAAGCGCTACCCCCGCAGCCAAGGCTTGATGGATCTCCGCATCGCGCCAGGAAGTGCTAGGGTCATGACGCAGGAGCTAGAGACGCATTCGTATAATTTCTTCGTGGACGACGGTGTTTGGTTTCCACCAGTTTCACGCCATTCGCATCGTCCATTTCCAGCTTAAATGTTTTCGAACAATCCCCACAAAGCCAGAAATGCTCCAGACGATGGGGTAATTTATGGTTGTCGAACGATGAGTTTCTACGGGAGAACAGGAAAACTCTCCCTTCCCGCAAATAATGCAGTTCCTTGTGACAGACTGGGTTCGCACATTGATTCACCATGCGATACAACTCCTTCAAAGGGGGGAACGTTAGTCGTGAGTGTGGTTATGGACATAGCCAGAGACTCGAGAGCTTACATCCGGAAGCTGGCGACTGCGTACTTTGTTTCTTACAAGTATTAGACGTTGAAAACCGGCAGATAGTTGACTGAAAAAAACCTACGGTCTCGATCGTTCGGTCTTGCAGTCTCGCTGGTCGAGCCAGAGTCGCTGCGGGATGTGCGTTGGAAACTGAATGAGGATGACCCAACCCTTGCTGGAAGACCCAGGCAGGGACAGATCATCCTCAATCCATACAAATTTTCAATTTCGCGTTTTCGGTTCGTCTTGATGCGGGTACAAGCCGTTTCCCAGGACTATTTCTTCTTAGGCTGGCTTGACGGCGGCACAATTCCATTCATTCGCAGGTATTCCACCATCTGGCCAAAATGATCGTTCATATGGACGATGGCGAACAACATGATTCCCGCGCGAGTGTCGACTCCATCGACGGGCTTGACCTGCTCCAGCGCGTTCTGTTCGTTAAGGGTCGCGATCGCCTGATGGGCAAATGCGAAGGAATCCTTGAGTGCCTGGACGGTCTGTTCCTTGGTCTTCAGGTCGCTCATCTTCGGCATGCCGGTGGGTTGCATGGAGGCCGCAGCGCCGAACATAAAGTAATTGGTGCTGGCAACGTGCTTGACCTGTTCGGCGAATGTACGGACGCCTTTGAAATTTCCATTGCTCGGTGCAAAGTTGTACTTGTCGGCGGGCATGGCCTCGGCCAATGGCACCATTTCACCTTCCACCATGTTCAGGAGCTGGTCAACCACCTTGTCAGGCGTGGCCGTGGTTGCTGCCATGCCAGACTGGGCCTGCAAACGCGGTGTCCCAGCTAGTGCCAGGGTTGCGAAGACTGCAACGGACAGAATTACGAGGCTCTTCTTCATATTTGGTAACTCCTAAACGGTTTGCGGAAATTCCTACCGCCTGAGCGTATCAGGAGCCGCGCAGGCCGGGCAACGTAAAACGTAAGATGGCAGGTAAGTCATGGGAATATACGGAACGCCGGTTTATGACACGGCTGTCGTGCTGATATTGGTCCTACATTTAATTTGGATTCTGTGGGTAGTCTTCGGAGCCTTGTGGACGCTTGGACGCCGCTGGTTGACTGTGTTTCACCTCTCTTCCCTGATATGGGGAATCGTGGTGGAAACTGGACCTTGGCCGTGTCCACTCACCCTGACCGAGCAGTTTTTTCAAGAAAAAGCTGGGATGACGCCTTACCTCGGCAGCTTTCTGATTCATTACCTTGACGAAATTGTGTACCCAAATGTTTCCGTGCTGCTCCTCACAGTTTGCGGAGTCGCCGTTTGCGTCGCTAACCTTCTGATCTATATGCGCCGGGCTTGGCTTGCGTATCGCCGAAAAGACCCTCGATCATAAAGAGTTATATTGGGAGACCGAAGGTCCGAGCAGTTTGTCTCGGTACGCCATGCGAGGGCCGCTAAACCGAGTCCCGCGATTTTCCCGAAATGATTTTTGTCCCATATTGCAGAATTGTGACGGGTTTTCCGCAACATAAGTGGCAGCCGAGTGTCCCTTTTATCTGGTAGAGTTTTGCGAAAGGAGTAATCCAACTATGGAACAGGAAATGACTTGGTTGCGAGCGATTGCAGCGGGATCGTTGGTTGCTGGAGCTGCCTTGCTGTTGACTGGGCGCAAGAGGGCTGCATTGACAGCCTCTGGTCTGGGAGCGGCGGTCATTCTGGCTGAAGATCCGGATGCCGTGAAGGAACTCTGGCGCCGTGTTCCGGATTATCTACAGGACGGCCATGAACTTTTAGGTCGACTTGAAGGTGTCCTCGACGGAATTACCGAACAGGGCGGCCGCGTGCGGCAGCTGGTTCGGAGAGCATAAACAGGCCAGCCCCGTGGTCTCCCCCGCACTATTTGCGCCATTTTCCACGCGCCGTGGCTGATCCAGCCACGGCAGGGAAGGCGCGCGTCTTATAGACTACGCGTCGATACCCAGCATCCCGCGCCCTTCCGCGCTGATGCGTTCTGGATTCCAACTTGGTACTCAAGCCAGTTTGACCGGGGATTCGCTGACACCGGGCACACCGGCGAGTCGGTTGCGCACCTGCTCCAACATGAATGTATGCGCCGGGCAGTCCGGTGTGGTGAGTGACATGTCCACTTCGACCCGCAGCATCGGTATAGATCTGGGCATGGTGGAATCGTCAACAAGCTCGATGCGATAGACCAGCCCCAGGTCCACGATATTGATGGGAATTTCTGGATCGTAGCAATCCATCAAGGCTGAGCGAATATCTTGAACGGTCAACGGTATCGCGACTTTCTTCGTCCTGCAAGAGGAGGATGCTGATCGGAAGGCAGAAAGAAAATATCTCTGCTGGAGCAATCTGCTTCGCAAGACACGGTTTTGCGAAAATTTAGAAGATCTTATTGATCAGGTCATCGCCGATGCCAAAACCCAGCCCAGTGACGATGGAGCGACCAAATCCCGACTGCAAAAATCCGCTCAGTCCACCGCTCGGCGGGGCCATCGGAGCACCGCCCTGGATAAAACTCGGCTGCCCATACCCAGTGTTGTAAGCCTGGTTTTGGTTGGCCACAAACCCGTGAATGGCCTGGAGCAGATTCATCGTCTGCTGCTGTTGCGATTGAATCGCGAGGGCTACTTCCTTCAGGTCAAGGACCCATTCGCGGGCATTCTGGTTTCCGTTTGCCGATTCGGCTTGCAGCTTGGCTGCGAGGCTTTGCAATTCCTGATATACCTGCTGGGAGGCATTTTGTAGCTGCGAATACTGCTGGTCGATGGTCTGAATGTCCATTCTTGTTCTTGCTCCTTGCCGCGCTGGATATAGATTCTCGCTCGCGGCGCGACCTTTTTATTTTAAGGCCTGAGACCCATGCTCCGCTTGGCAAGAAATTTTCGGAATGCACCGGTATATTTATATTTTCGATACAAGGAAGAGCAGGGGGAGAATGCGACACTGCCGGTAGGAACGAGATTTTGCGGCTGCTACCCTCCCAAAGCTCATCGCATCTAAACGTTGTACGATCAAATCCAGAAATCCAAAACAGAAAGTGCGACTCATGGAATTCCGCTATACGCTTCCGGCAAAACTTGAGCAAGACTTCTCCGCCGCTGTTTCCGATTGGCAAAACGGCAAAATCGACCGCTTATGGGCACGGGACGCCTCGTTGTGGACCAACGACGATGAGGCAAAATGGCTTGGCTGGCTGGACATTGTGGAGCGCCAGCAAAAGGAGCTGGCGCAGTTCCGCGCGCTGGCGCAAGACATTCAAAAAGCTGGCTACGAGTATGCTCTGCTGCTCGGCATGGGTGGTTCCAGTCTGTGTCCGGAGGTGCTGGCGGAGACGTTTGGCAAGCAGAATGGTTTCCCGCGATTTTCCATCGTGGACTCGACAGACCCGGCGCAGGTCCGCGCTGCCGAGCAAAGCGTCGACCTGAAAAAGACCGTCATCATCGTGTCCAGTAAATCCGGTTCGACGCTGGAACCGAATATTCTCAAGCAGTATTTCCTGGGTCGAATGAAACAACTCGTGGGCGCGGAGGCGGGCAGGCATTTCATCGCCGTGACCGATCCCGGCTCTCACATGGAGCAGGTAGCGAAGGGCGACGGCTTCCGCCATATTTTCTATGGCGATCCCCAAATCGGCGGACGCTATTCGGCTCTTTCGAACTTTGGCATGGTTCCCGCAGCCGTCATGGGGCTGGACGTTGAAAAGCTGCTGAAGAGGGCCAGAAGCGCTGTCGACGCATGTCACGTAACCGACGTGAAGAAAAATGTCGGCGTTCAACTGGGGTTGATTTTAGGCGAGGCCGCCAACGCTGGACGCGACAAGATCACCTTTTTCACCTCCCCTCCTGTTTACGATATGGGCGCATGGTTTGAACAATTGATCGCAGAGTCCACAGGCAAGGTTGGGAAGGGCATCACGCCAGTGGATTTGGAAGAAATCGCAGCCGCCGATCGCTATGGCGTTGACCGAGTGTTCGCATATGTGCGGCTGGAAGGCGCCGACAATGCGCGTCTGGACGCAGCAGTTGAAAAACTGGAAAAGGCGGGCCAGCCCGTGGTGCGGCTTGCAATGCGCGATGTGTATGACGCTGCCGAGCAATTCTTTACCTGGGAAATTGCCACGGCGGTTGCAGGCTCGGTAATGGGCATCAACGCCTTCAACCAACCCGACGTGGAAGCCGCCAAAATCGAAACGCGTCGCCTGACAACGGAATATGAAGAGACCGGCAAGCTGCCAGAGCAGGCACCCATCTTCGACGATGGCAAGATCAAACTCTTCGCGGATGCCCAGTACGCCTCAGTGCTGCATGGAGCGCAGGATGTAGGCCAGCCCGATTTGACAGGCTACTTGCGCGCGCACCTGGCACAGTTAAGGCCGGAAGATTATTTTGCTGTGCTCGGATTCATCCAGCGGGACCGCGAGCATGAGAAAACCATGCAAAAGCTGCGCCACGCGGTGCGAGATAAAAAACGCGTCGCCACTTGTCTCGGCTTTGGCCCACGATTTTTGCACTCCACCGGACAGGATTACAAAGGTGGGCCAAATACCGGAGTCTTCCTGCAAATCACCGCTGAACACGCAAGTGATCTTGCCATTCCTGGCCAGAAATATACGTTCGGCGTGGTAATCGATGCGCAGGCTGCTGGGGATTTAAGCGTGCTGCAACAGCGAGGACGCCGCGCCCTGCGCGCTCACCTGGGCAAGGACGTGGAGGCAGGCCTACAGTATCTAAGCGCCGCTATCGAAAAGGCGCTGGTGTAAGCGCGTCATCTTCCTAAGCATCGCAACTTTTGCCGTAGGTTTGCGTCTGTTACGGTAAGCAGTAATTGGCCGGATTATGGCTGGATCGGTGCGCAGGCAGGTTCATGTGATTCAAGGGGGACGGACGTTTCGGACTACATTGCGGCGCTTAGCGTGGCCTATGTTTCGCGACTTGCTTATTTGTGTCGTGTTGCCGTCTTTGCTTTTACTTAGCGCGGAAGTTGCGGCGCAACAGACAGCCGCCGTCCCCGCGCAAGTACGATCTGACGACCAGCTTGCCGACCAGATCAATAGCAAACTGATGGCTTCCAACACGCTGCGCCCGCTCGACCTGGGGGTGTGGGTTCATGACGGAACAGTTACCCTAAGCGGTACCGTTCCGACTGCCACGTTGCGCCAACAGGCCGATACGCTGGTGCGGACCGTTCGCGGCGTGAAGAAGATCGATGACCAGATGACGGTGGGGGCCGTTACGGCGACCGCACCGGGCTTTCCTGCTGCAAGTGCAACTCCGTCTGTACATGCAGGAGGTAGTGTGCCTGCTGTTTCCAGCCCCACAAGAAGCCCTGTGTCAGGCGGGAATGGCAGCAACTCCACCATTTACTCTGGACGAAGTCCGCAAGAAAATTACCCTGGCCAGAACGGAGTACCCGCCCAAAATCAGCAGCAAAGCGCTCCTACGCGCATGTATCGGACACGGGCCCCTCTGCTTACGATTGCAGCGGGAACGCCGTTGTACGTCATGATGATGCAGACAGTCGATAGCCATCATACAAAGCCGGGCATGGGATTTCATGGTTTGCTGGCGCGGGACATTGTATTGAGGAATGGCGTGATCGCGCTTCCGCGCGGGGCTTACGTGGAAGGCACGGTGATCGATGCGCGGCCTCCCGGTCATTTGAAGGGTCGTCCGCAGTTGGCGTTGCAGTTGTCGAACATCACCATCGGAAATACCAGCTATGTGTTGACCAGCTCCATGTGGGCGCATCGAGGCCCGGGTAAAGGCGGGGAGACTGCGCAGGCAGTCGGCGGAGGCGCAACTTTTGGCGCCATCACTGGGGCCATAGTTGGTGGCGGTCCAGTGGCATTGCTGGGTGCCGCGATTGGCGCGCTGGGAGGCGCGGGGCTTTCAGCGCTTTCGTCAGGACCTCATCTAGTGGTCCCGGCGGAGTCAATTGTCAACTTTCGTCTCAACGCGCCGTTGACGGTGCGCGAGCTTACCGCGGCCCAGGTCCGCATGGTCGCTGCCAATCTGCCGGAGTGCGGAAATTGTCGGCCTCGCCGCCGCCGCTACTACTCCTCGTACCCAGCTTCTGTGCCAGGCGCGCCACCTGGAGGCTATCCATATTGAGTACAGGCGCTTTCTTCGAATACGATGCGCTCCATTTATACTGTAAGCAGCTATGCCGTGCTGTACTTTCGATGCTGGCGTAGCCAATTCCCGCCCGGTGTAACAAGCACTGGATGTAAGGTCGTCGCCCGCACATGATTCGTTTTTTGCAGCAGGACAGCCGTATTGTGAAGGCCATCTTCATTGGCCTCATCTCCGTCACCGCAGTTCTTATGGTCATAACGCTGGTGCCTGGCATTTTTCAGGACGCTGCGGCTGGTGGCGACACTTTCGCCATCGTGCATAGCGACAGCATATTTGGCCGTTTCCTGGGCTCTTCCACTGACGTTTCGATGACGCAGGTGCAGCAGGTGGCGCAGCGCATGCAACAGCAGCAACACTATCCCGACTTCATCCTTCCATTCCTGGTGCAGCGCGCCGGGCAGGCCATGGTGCAGCGCGCCGTGTTGATTCAGGAAGCCGGACATCTCGGACTGACAGTTACCGATGAGGACGTCAGGAATGAGTTGACGCACGGGCCGTTTGCGCCCGTTCTGTTTCCCGGTGGAAAATTTATCGGCGAAGATCGCTACGACGATTTTGTGCAGAACAACTTCAATATGTCGCGCACAGATTTTGAGCGCCAGTTGAAGGACGAAATTTTGATCAATCGGCTGGAGTCGCTGATCACCGGCGGACTGAATGTGTCGCCCCAGGATGTGCGGGACGCCTATCTGAAGCAGGCGACCAAGGTGAAGTTCGAATATGCGGTGCTGTCCGCCGCGGACCTTCGCAAACAGATCAATCCTTCCGATGCGGAACTGAAGGCGTTCTTCCAAAAGAATTCCGCGCGCTACGCGCATGCCATTCCAGAAACGCGCAAAGTGCAGTATGTTGCCTTCAATCTGAACCAGGTGCCGGGCGGCCCTCCGCAGGTTTCCGGCGCGGACATCCAGCGTTATTACAACGAGCATCAGCAGCAGTTCCAGGTACCGGAACAAGTACGCGTGCGGCATATCCTGATTAAAGTTCCAGCGAAGGCCGATGCTAAGACGGTCGCTGTGGCGCAGGCCAAAGCGCAGGACATTCTGAAGCAGCTACTGAACGGCGCTAATTTCGCGGACC
>JAKAYS010000082.1 GCA_021826695.1 Acidobacteriota bacterium
GATTGACGCGACAGCAGCCAGATTGGGATTTACTGCTCAGCAATATTTGTCCGCAAGCTACGGACAGCTTTTTATGGAGTGGAAGGCAGCCAAGAAACACCCCGCGACCAATATGACGTTTGCCGAAATCAACCTCAAAAGCTAGACGGGCGCCTATGCTTCCTTCCCATGGCACTTCTTGAACTTCTTTCCCGAGCCGCAAGGACACGGATCGTTGCGGCCAACTTTATCTCCTGCGCGACGCTGGACGGTGTCTGTGGACGAGTCTCTACCACCCGCCATGCGCGCCTGTTGCAACTCGCGTTTTTTGCGTCGCTGAAATTCTTCTTCCAGCGAATCGATGGTCGTCGAAGGAGCACGCGTGGGAACAGGAATTGTCGCGGCCACACCATTCGAGGAGCCGCCATTCAGCGTCGTTCCAACAGAAGCCGGGCCGCCAAGTGTCCGCGTGGGATCCGCGGCATTCTGTGAGCCTCCACTAAACACCACGGATTGGGGATGCGGACGGGACGGCACAGAAATCTCCCGTCCATCGGGGCCCATAATCTGCATACGAAACAAGAAGCGGACCGTGTCTTCCTGGAAGCGCGTCATCATTGCTTCAAAAGCCTCGAACGATTCGCGCTTGTAGGAAATCAGCGGGTCCTGCTGCCCGTAACCGCGCAGGCCAATTCCTTCTTTCAACTGGTCCATCGCCAACAAGTGGTCTTTCCACAGACCGTCCAGCACGCTCAGCATAATCATGCGCTCGTGATAGCGCATGGCTGGCGCGCCAATGATTTGCTCTTTCGCGTCGTAGCGTTCTTTCAGCAGCTCAAACAGCGTTTCGCCCAGTTGATGACGGTTCAGTTCATGGGTCGAAATACCTTCGGCGGAAAGGTCCAGCCCGAATTGCATCAGCATCTGGTCTTGAATGGCTTTCATGTCCCACTGATCGGGATGCATCTTTTCTGGCGCGTGCTGATCGAGAATCGCGCTCAGAATATTCGAGACATAATCCTCGGTGATCAGTTCCTTTTGGTCCGTCCCTTCCAGCAACTGGCGGCGCGTGCCGTAGACGGCCTCACGCTGCTTGTTCATCACATCGTCGTACTCCAGCACGTGCTTGCGCGACTCAAAATTCTGACCTTCGACGGCCTTCTGCGCGGCCTCGATGCGTCGCGTGATGAGCTTCGATTCAATGGGAACGCCTTCTTCCATGCCGAGACGCTGGAGCAGGTTCGAGACCCATTCCTTGGCGAAGATGCGCATCAGGTCGTCTTCGAGCGAAAGGAAGAAGCGCGATGCTCCGGGGTCGCCCTGGCGGCCAGCGCGCCCGCGCAACTGGTTGTCTACGCGGCGGGACTCATGCCGTTCCGTGCCGAGAATAATCAGTCCGCCCGCAGCCAAAACGTCTTCGCGCTCCTTCGCGGCTTGCGCGGCATATCCGGCGTAGACTTCTTTCCAGTCCGCTTCCGGTGTTTCAAACTCCTGCCCCTGATAGTAAAAACGCAGCATCCCGGCGGGCGCGGTCGGCGAAATTTCTCCTTCCGCAGCACTTACTGCGCGCGCGCGATTTTTCTTTACCAGTTCCTGACGCGCAAGAAATTCCGGATTGCCGCCGAGCAGAATGTCCGTGCCGCGACCCGCCATATTGGTGGCGATAGTCACCATGCCCAAGTGTCCGGCCTGCGCGACAATCTCCGCTTCCCGCTCGTGGAATTTGGCGTTCAGCACGACGTGTCGAACATTCTTGCGTTGCAAAATCTGCGAAAGCAGTTCCGACTTTTCAATCGATGTAGTGCCGACCAGCACTGGCTGCTTGATCTCATTCAGGCGAACAATTTCATCCGCAACCGCGAAGTATTTTTCCTTGGCCGTGCGAAACACCACGTCGGAGTTGTCAATGCGGCGCATCGGCATGTTGGTCGGAATCACCACCACTTCCAGCTTGTAGATGCTTTCAAACTCCGCCGCTTCCGTATCGGCGGTTCCTGTCATGCCAGCCAGTTTTTTGTACAGACGAAAATAATTCTGGAAAGTGATTGTCGCCAGCGTCTGGTCTTCGCGCCTAATATTCACGCCCTCTTTGGCTTCAATCGACTGATGCAGACCATCGGACCAGCGGCGGCCCGGCATCAGACGTCCGGTGAACTCATCCACAATGATGACTTCCCCGTCCTTGACGACGTAATTCACGTCCCGCTTGTACAGCGCGTGCGCCTTGATCGCGGTCTCGACATAGTGCTTCAGGTCCCAATTTTCCGGGTCTGCGATGCTTTCGATTCCCAGCAGCCCTTCGATCTTCACCCAGCCTTCGTCGGTGACTCCTATCGTCCGGTGCTTCTCATCGACGACGTAATCGCCGGTCAGAATTTTGTTATCGAGAGATTCAATCTCCTCGCCCTGTTCCAACTGCGGCACAATGCGCACCACCCGCGCATATTTGTCGGTCGTCTGGTCGGTAGGGCCGCTGATGATGAGCGGAGTGCGCGCTTCATCGATCAAAATGGAATCGACTTCATCGACGATGGCGAAGTATTGGCGGCGCTGCACGCACTCCGCCAGTTCAAACTTCATGTTGTCGCGCAGATAATCGAAGCCGAACTCGTTGTTGGTGCCATAGGTGATGTCCGCGGCATACGCGGCGCGGCGCTGCGCATCATCCAGATCGTGCACAATCACGCCGACGGAAAGGCCCAGATAGTTGTGGATCTTGCCCATCCACTCGGCATCGCGCTTGGCAAGATAGTCATTCACCGTAACGACGTGGACGCCATGCCCAACCAGGGCATTCAGATAGCAGGGCAGCGTGGCCACCAACGTCTTGCCTTCGCCGGTCTTCATTTCAGCGATCTTGCCCTGATGCAGCACCATGCCGCCAATCAACTGCACATCGAAGTGGCGCATGTTCACGACGCGACGGCCTGCTTCGCGCACCAGCGCAAAAGCCTCCGGCAGGATTTCATCCAGCGCGGCGCGTTCCGCTTCATAACGCTCTTCAGCATCTTCAATCCCGGCCGTCCTCGCGGCAATCTGCGCGCGGAACTCGTCCGTCTTCGCGCGCATCTGCTCATGGGAGAGCCGCTGCATCTCCGGCTCCAGCGCATTGATGGCTGCCACCGTGGGCAACATGCGCTTCACGGTGCGTTCATTGCTGGTGCCAAAAACCTTCGTCAGTGCATTACCAATCAAGAGAAAACCCAACCTTCTTGTCTACGTGCCAAAACTATCGCCAATCGGCGACTGTGCATCGCCTGCAATTTGGCGCATAACTTAATTTTATGCTGTTTATGAGCAGAAAGGGCGTGCCGCTCCCGACGGAGATAGAAGAATGGCTACCCCTACATTGTAAATCCCACTGAACCGTAACAAGTTCCCTATGCTTTCGCTCGCGGATGCGTCCGGTCATACACGGCAGCCACCTGCCCGGTTGTCAGGTGCGTATAGCGCTGCGTGGTCGAAAGTCGCGCGTGGCCGAGAATCTCCTGGATCGCGCGGAGGTCCGCGCCTTCCTCCAGCATGTGCGTGCCAAAGGCATGGCGCAGCGTGTGCGGATGCACGTCCGCAGCCAATCCATGCGCAAGCGCCAGATGCTTCACGATGCGGCCTACGCTGCGTGTGGTCAAACGGCCATTGCCGCGCAGCCGCGCGTTGAGCAAAAGCGCCTCGGAGGGGCGCTTGGCTTCGGCCAGTTTTTTTGCCCGCAACGGCAGATAGACACGGATCGCTTCAGCCGCCGCATCGCCCAGTGGAACATAGCGCTCCTTGCGCCCCTTGCCACGCACCAGCAGGCACTCATTGCCCCATTGGATGTCCTCAAGATTCAGCCCAACCAGCTCGGCATTGCGAATCCCACAACCATAGAGCAATTCCAGAATCACGCGGTCCCGTTCCGGCCACGCTGTCTCTCCAGTCTTTTCCTGCGGCTTGCTGGAGCCTATGCCATCCAGCACCTGATTCACCTGCTCCACTCCCGGCACGCGTGGCAGATGTTTGGGCAGCTTGGGAGTTGCGACCAGTTTTGCCGGATTCTGATCGATATGCCCCTTGCGCGCCAGCCAGCCAAACCACGACCGGATCGCAGCCAACGCACGCGCCACAGAGGGCTTGGATAGGTCTTTTTCGTACAGCGTGCCAAGATATTCGCGAATGACTGGATGTTCGATCTGCATCGGTGATACGCCGGGGCCGCAACGCTTTGCCAGGAATGTCGCGAACGAAAGCAGCTCCCGCTGATAGGCACGGACTGTATGCTCGGACGCGGCACGCTCCGCCGTGAGCACGACCATGTACTCCTTGACCAGCCGATCGATCTCCGGTGCCCGCATCTCGATTTCATTGCCTGGCTTATCTGCTCTGGCCGTTTTCATACACTCTCTTCAGAGGCCACGAATGTCCTCTTCCCGCGAGGATGGTGCGCGCGATGCACCGCTTTGAGCCGGCCCAACGCCAGATGCGTATAAATCTGCGTTGTCGCAATGTCGGCGTGTCCGAGCAGCGTCTGCACCGTACGCAAGTCAGCCCCGTGCTCTACCATGTGCGTGGCGCAACTGTGACGCAGCATGTGCGGGCTGGCTCGATGGTTTGTCCTCTTCACCAGGTTCCAGACCGTCTGCCGGGTCAATGGCTGCCCGCGCTGCGACAAAAACACCTGCCGCACATTCGCCTTGCGAAGCAGCCCAACGCGGCCAAGTTCGAGATATTCTGCAAGCGCCTTGACTGCCGGAACGCCCAGCGGAACGATGCGCTCCTTATCGCCCTTGCCGCGTACCAGCATTTGGCCCTGTTGCAGAGAGATGTCTTCAACCGCCAGGCCGACCAACTCAGAAACGCGCACCCCGCCACCGTACAGCAACTCCAGCATGGCGCGGTCGCGCAGGGACTGTGGGCTGCCCATCTGTCCCTCGCCGGTATGCCCGGCCTGATCCATCATTGCAACCACTTCGACCTCCGACAAGGACTTCGGCAGCACTTTCCAGCCAGCGGGGGTCTCCAGATGGATCGTCGGATCGTACGCAATGCGTTTATCGAGCAGCAGCCAGCGATAGAGTCCACGCAGACAGGAAAGTTTCCGCGCGCGGGAGCGCGCCTCCACCTGATGGGCCTGGAGGTGCGCGACGAAGGCGGCCAAATTGTCAGGCTTCGCCGACACAAGGTCCCTATGCGCGGTTTCAAGATATTCCGCACACTGTAACAGGTCTCGTTCGTAAGCTTCGCAGGTGAGCGGTCGCAGACCCTTTTCCACGCGCAGATACGTGATGTAGCCCCGTATCAAATCGAGATTGCCCAGGCCGAGATTGCGCTTGGCTTCCACTGCGTTTGCCCCTGCATAGATTATCCGGCAGAGTTGCCCTCTGCCCCCCGTAAGTCTTTGTCCTGGAATCAACTTTGCCAGCCTTTCGCAAGCAGGGTTTCTACTGGAAGATGTTGCAAATTGGCTACAATACTGGCGTAATCGATTTCAATCCGGCATCATAGAGAGTTGCGGGCAGGTCGCTGTTCGGGACTTCCGTAAAACCGCAAAAGCTTCTATTCGATAAGGTCGCTCGTTTTGGTACAAGAACTTATAACTCCGATACTTCCAACACTCAGCTCCGAACAATTTTTTCATCAAGTGCAGTCGGCGCATCCAGCTGTAGCAGTGTTTGATTGCGATGGCACGCTGTGGGCAGGCGATGCCGGCTCCGATTTTATGCGCTGGTCGATGGATTCTGGACTGCTCTCCCGTGAAGCCTGCGACTGGATGGACGCCCGCTATCGCGCCTATCTGCGAGGAGAAGTGTCGGAACTCGCCATCTGCGGGGAGATGGTGCAGATTTATCGCGACCTGCGCGAAGCGGAGCTGCGGCGCGCTACCCACACATTTTTCGAACGCACGGTCCGCGCGCGTATCTTTCCAGAGATGTTGGAGCTTTGCCATCAGCTACAGGCGCAAGGCGTCACGTTATGGGCCGTCAGCTCCACCAACAACTGGCTGATTGAAGATGGAGTAAAAGACTTTGGCATTCCCGCCGAGCGTGTCTTAGCGGCCCGCGTGCGGGTAACGAACGGCTTGATTACAGAAGAACTGCTCGACGTCCCCACGGATGAGGGCAAGGCACAGTCTCTCGCGCGAGCAGGCCTCGAGCACCCGGATGCAGTCTTCGGCAACTCGATCCATGACGCCGCCATGCTCGCCATCGCGAAACATCCTTTTGCCGTGAATCCCTCGGCTGCCTTGGGCGCGCGCGCCGTTGCCGAAGGATGGCCCGTCTTTCAGCCCAAGCTGGCCCATGCCTAAGGAGATCGGATCGGCCGCCGTGCCGCTGCGCATCGCATCTCTTCAACCGAGCATTACGTTGACGCTGGAGCGGTTAGGCAAGCTGGACACCCTGGTCGCCTGCACGCGCTATTGCATCGAAGCCCTGCCGGAACTTGCAACTCGCAACCTCACCATAATCGCGGACTCCTGGTCCACCAAAATGGAAGAACTGCTCGCAGTGCAGCCAAACCTGGTGGTTGCGTCGGTCCCTTACCGCATGGAATCGCTGGCGGCGATTCTGCGCGCGGGATGTCCTGTGCTGACGCTTGCGCCCCATACGCTGGCAGACATTCTGGCTGACATTCGCCTGCTCGCCGCCGTGGCGCATGCCTCGGAGCGCGGCGAGGCGCTAGTGGCAGAGATTGCATCCGGGATAGAAGCTGTTCGAGCGCAAGCAGCAGCCTGCGATAGTAGACCGCGCGTGTATTGCGAAGAGTGGGGCAAACCTCCGATCCATTCTCAACCGTGGGTCAAGGAACTGGTCGAGGCCGCTGGGGGTGAATTTGTTGGCAATGCAGGCAAAACGACGACGGCGGAGGAGGTCGCCTCGCTCGATCCCGATGTGCTTATTTTTGCGTGGTGTGGCGCGGGCGCCCGCGTACCGCTGACGCGCGTAGTGGAGCAGCGTGGGTGGCAAGGCCTTCGAGCAGTCGTCGAAGGCCGCGTGTACTGCGTGCCGGATGAATTTCTGAACACGCCCGCGCACACGCTATTGGCGGGACTTGCCTGTCTTGCGTCCGCTATACATCCCAAAATTTTTCCATTGCATCGACAACTCATTTCGCTCTCACCCTCGCGGAAGCAGACATAAATCACTATTCTAAGAGAGTGATGGAACCAATTATTGAATCAGTTCCTCCCGATGCGCATGAAAAACCCCGCATGCGCGCCGTGGTAGCAGCGTTGATTTTGCGCGGCAATGAGGTTTTTATCTGCCAGCGAAAGGCCGGGACTGCGATGGGGCTGCAATGGGAGTTTCCTGGCGGAAAAATTGAGCTTGGCGAAACACCGGAAGAAGCGCTTCGCCGCGAGCTGGAAGAAGAACTCGGAATCCAGGCCCGTATAGGACCCTTCATTGCCGATGTACAGCATAATTACCGCAATGGCAGTTCCATCCATCTGCGCTTTTTCGCCGTGCATCACTTTGAAGGGGAATTCCAGAATCGCGTGTTTGAGGACATGCGATGGGCAGAGTTGCGCGACCTGCCGGCCTATAACTTTCTCGCCGCCGACCGCAAGTTCATTCGCGATCTGGCACAGGGAAAAATTCTTTAAAGTCTGCGCTGTCTACGCTCCCTGCACGAACAGCATCGCGATCGACAGTACAATGACAATGATCGCCGTGACCCAGGCGAACAGGTTAAACCAGCGATTGTTGGTGTGCTTTCCCATCAACTCCGGCTTGTTGATCAACACCAGCATAAAGATCATGACAATAGGCAGCAGAACGCCGTTGAACACCTGCGACAGAATGGTCGCCTTCACCAGCGGAAAGTGTGGCCACAATACGACTCCGGCACCAGCGGCGATCAGCAGCGTGTAAAGCCAGTAGAAGGTAGGCGCTTCACTGAAACTCTTATCAAGCCCAGACTCAAACCCCATGCCTTCGCACACTGTATAGGCCGTGGACAGAGGCAGCACAGAAGCCGCGAACAACGACGCATTGAACAGGCCCGCTGCGAACAAAATAAAAGCATACTGGCCCGCCAGCGGCTTCATGGCTTCCGCCGCATCGGACGGAACTTGTATCGCCCCCAACCCGTGGACAAAGAGCGTTGCGGCGCAGGCCACAACAATAAACCATGCAACCACGTCCGTGAATATCGACCCGACAATTACATCCAGCCGGGATGCGTTAAGCTGCTTGACGCCGATTCCTTTTTCTACCACGGAAGATTGCAGATAAAACTGCATCCATGGCGCGATGGTCGTACCAATGACCGCAACCGTCATCGTAATGTAGGACGAGCTGTGCCACGCAGCCCGAGGAGGCATTTTCACCGTGGCCATCAAAGCCGTGTGCCAGTTGGGGCCTGCAAGGACACCGGCCACGATATAAGCAATGTAGAAAACGGAAGCCAGAAGAAAAATCTTTTCGACACCCTTGTAGTCGCCTTTAACAACCAGCAACCAAACCAGCAGTGCGCAAACAGGAACGGAAATATATTTACTGATGTGAAACAACTGCATGCTGCCGGCAATGCCGGAAAACTCTGCAATCACGTTTCCGAAGTTCACGATGACCAACAGAATCATGATAAAAAAAGTGATTCGCAGTCCAAATTGCTCGCGAATCAGGTCGCTGAGTCCCTTGCCTGTCACCGCGCCCATGCGCGCGCACATTTCCTGCACCACGATCAGCGCCAGCGTTACAGGAATCATCGTCCACAACAGCATGTATCCGAACTGAGCGCCGGCCTGCGAATAGGTCAGGATGCCGCCCGCGTCGTTGTCGACGTTGGCGGTGATGAAGCCCGGCCCCAGGACCGCGAAAAAAAGAATCAGTTGGGTCTTCCAACGTCGCCGCATGCATCACTCCGGATGTTTCAGGGTACACGATTCCGGTGAATATCCGAACCTGCCCCAAAAGTGGCCGCCGGGGGATGACGGCATACGATCAGCGAATGCCGCGAAATTCGCCCGCAACCAGCTCGCAAAAACGTTGCCCACGCAACATCCATGAGGGGTCTTCGAAACTGCGCACATTGCTACGAATGTGCGCTGGCACGCGAGAGGAAAATAACACTATGCTGTTGGGATTCGCGGCCAGCGATGCCTGAAGCAACATTGACGCGAGAATTTCCGGCTGGGACAGGTCTGCATCGACGGCATTGGACCAGCGTTGGCAAAGGGCTGGAGCGTGCTCGAAATGTTCCCGCAATGCGCCGAAAGCACTAGAGACAGCCCGATGATGGATGCAGAATGCTCCCGGAAACTGCGCTTTCGCATCCAGCACAGACCACCCAAACTGCACCGACGGACAATACTCGCGATGCCGCTCCCAAATCGCGTTAAGCAGACCACGCTCGCTGCCGACTCCATATATTCCGATG
This sequence comes from Acidobacteriota bacterium, assembly GCA_021826695.1. GTDB lineage: Bacteria > Acidobacteriota > Terriglobia > Terriglobales > Acidobacteriaceae > JAKAAZ01. The sequence goes on from JAKAYS010000082.1 coordinate 9,337, forward strand.
CGGCCCTGCTGCTGCATCTCCTGTAGAACCGGTAACAGATCGGAACCGTCAAGGTCTTCGGCTGTGACCTCATGCAACAGCCACAGGTCCACATGCTCGACGCCGAGTTCGCGCAGGCTATGCTCCAATGATCTCCGCGCCTCTTCTGAGGAGAAGTGGGCCTTGGTCTTCATCCCCGCAGCCGCCCGCGCTACTCGCTTGCGTACTGCCGGCAGGCGCCGAACGACAGGGCGAAGCACTCGCCGAGCTGCATCCAGTATGCTGGCCTGCGGCGGAGCGAGAATCCCATACTTCGTCGCAACCGTCGCCTGATCGGACTTTCCACGCAGAAATTTTCCCACACATCGCTCGGCCAGGCCATGTCCATAGGATGGCGCAACATCGAAGTGGCGAATTCCCGCTTCATAGGCAGTCTCCAGCAGCAGCAGAGACTCGCGCTCGCTCAGTCCACCCATCAAGCCGGAGCCGCCGAAACCCAGGCGCGTCGTTCCGCGGCCTGTTCCCGGAAGCTCGATCTGCTCAAGCATCGATATTTTCCTTGCGTGCAGAGCTGAGATGGCATTCGGCCAGATGGTCCGCCAGACGAATCGCCAACGCAATCAATGTGTGCGTTGGATTGGAGAATCCGCCCGTAGGGAAGACCGACGCGCTACATACATACGCATTCTCCACTCCGTGCAGTCGCAGATTGGTATCGACCACGCCCTCACCAGCGCTGTCCGACATGCGCGTGCCGCCCATGTCGTGATGGCTGTTATCGAACGTCACGCCGCGGAAACCATCTTCCAACTCTAGTTCCGGCTGCGCAACAATCTCCGTCCCAGCAAAAGCTGCAAGACTCTGCTTGACTCGCTCGGTAAAATTACGGACCGTCTTCCACTCCAATGGGGACACACGCCAGTCGACCTGCGCCTGAAAAATCCCCAGCGCATCGCGGTCCTCTGTAAGCGCAATACGATTCTGCGACAAAGGCTCCTGCTCACAATGCACCCGCAACCAGAAGTTTGATTCTTGCGGCCAATATGCTCGTTGCTCCATACGGTATCCATACGCCAGTTTCAATAGCGTTGGGAGTTGCCTCACAGCAAGTGGGACGTCGGCGAGTTTGATTCGTGACGAACGGCCTCGCAATGCATCGAGCACCAGAGATTTTAGGCGCCGCAATTCCTTCTCCGCAGGATTGATGCAGGTGATGGAACCTGCAATGCTCAGAATCTGCTCTTGTTGCTGGGCGCTTCGCGCCAGACGAAACTTTGGGTGATATTTATGTCCCCGCAGGTATGCATTGGCGAACCATTGCCTCAGTTTTGGAGCAGCCTCTGACGGAACGCGCGCGACGTTGTAATCGATGTGGCTTTGAAAATGCGCACCGAGAAGGCCACTCCTGTTCCATGATGGGACGTGGCCATCTGGCATAGGTTGCAGCAGAAAGCGCACCGTCTCGATAGTTCCCAGACACAGCACATACTGCGTTGCAGAAAAAATATGCTCGCGTTCGGAGAGCGTTCGACAGCGCACTCCATGCACGCGGGAATAATTTTCCTCCATCAGCATGGCCGTTGCGGTCGCGTGGAGGACCACACATAGATTCGGTGAGTTCAACACATCGCGATACAACCGGGCGAAGTTTGGTTCCGGGCACCAGCGCGTGAAGTAAGTCTCCAGTTGATCGCCCAGTACCGGAGCAGGAACTTTCATTTGCCGCCATACTTCCTGATCGCTGTGATAGGCCTGCGAAAGCCCTTCGGCAACCAATGCCCGCTCGTAATAGGGCTGGAGCGCTTGTTTTGGAAACGGCCAGCCGGTTCCCGGAACCCAGGACCGCTCCGCGAAATCATCCTCACGCAGTTCGAGTATTTGACCACCCCACACGGTGGTAGTGCCACCCAATGCTCGAAAGCGGCCCGGACTGACGATCTTGCGCGACTGCCCTACATAGGAACACATGTTGAGTTGTTGCGCGCCAGGCTCAATGACAGCAGCGCCGCTTTCCAGCAACAACACGCGTCGGCCTTGCCGCACCAGCTCCGCGGCAAGCACCATGCCTGCGGCGCCTGCGCCGACAATGCACACCTCCGCCGCAAAGGCAGGCAGAGTCGCATCGCGCTCCAGATCGACAATCATTGGCTACGTCCAGCGCGAATATCAGGCAATAGCTCATGCACAGTATCCAGTACCTTACGCATCTGCGTGTCGTTGTCGTAGCCGCAAGTCACGGCGCGACGTTGTCCGGCGGCTGCGATGCGGTCTCGCGCTGCCTCATCGTTTATATAAAGCCGGATCTTTTTTGCGCACTCCTCAATAGTAGAAAAAAATACGGCCTCTTCATCTTCGCGAAAACGCGCGCTGTGGCCTTCGGAACGCTCCGCCAATAAAAATCCGCCACAGGCAGCGATTTCAAAACTCTTGTGCGCATACTCATCCTGATTGCCATGGGTCAAAAAACTTAGGTTGATCTTTGACTTCCAGACGCCCTCTCGATAGGCGGAATCGTACAGTTCTCCTTCATGCGGATATAGCGCCGCCAATGCCGCGCGATCCAGTTTGCGCTTCCAGATGCGCGGCCCGGAAATCACCACCGGCAAATCGTACTTGCGCCAGAGATCGGTGAGGAATTGCGGACGCTCATCGTAAGATGTCCCGATAAATGAAACTTCCCGCGTGCGCTCGCGGTCCGACCAACCGGCAGGCGGAGGAAAATGGACGCTCGGCTCAAATGCCGTCTGGACTTTGACCACGCGCCGCGCACCGCGCTTGAGATACGCTTCGACGCTCACATCGCGTTGCTGTATGTGCAGGTCATACTCTGGGATGTTGCGCACATACATGCGAAAGCCGGGGTCCCTTCGCGGCCCAAAGGGATTGTCGATCATGTAATCGATGGTTGCAATTCCCATGGCCCGCAGTTGTCGCAGTGTAACGGCACGGATGAATAGAGGCTTGTCGAACCATACAGCATCCACGCGATGCTCTTTTGCCAGGCGCAACACATCCTCGTTCATCTGAGTGACTGTTCTGCCAATCTGTAAGCGATAGCGCACACGCGCCACGATAGGATTGCCGCGACCTTCATATTGCATGATGTCGATGGGTACCAGGGTGTTGCCGAGTCGTTCCAGACTGCGCTGACGATACAGCCCATACCAGCCATATTGCATGGGCGCAATGTAAAGAATTCGCAAAGCTGGCAGAGCGCCGGGATTCTCCATGGTCCTGTTTCTTTATGCCTGCTGCCGCATAAAAGCAATCACGTGGTCTGCATTGACCACACCTACCAACTTGCGGTTCTCGTCCACCACCGGCAACGCATAGAGGTTGTAGCGATCGAACAGTTCCGCGACCGCCTTGTCATGCATGTCCGCGGGGCATGTGACAAAACCCGATTCACTGAGCACCGCCACTTTGGTCTCCGGTATCGCCAGCAGAAGCCTGGCCAGTGGAACCACTCCATGCAATACTCCCGACTCATCCACCAGGTAAATTTCTGTCACCGTCTCGGGATCGTCATCGAAGTTGCGCAGCGCCTCGACGGCCTGCGCCACCGTGCTGTCCATTGGAACGGCAATGTAATTGGTAGTCATGCGGCCTGCGGCGGAGTTCTCCTCAAACTCCAGCAGGTCTTTGACCTCCTGCCGCTCCTCCGGCTCCATTTCTTCAAGAATGGCCTCGGAGTGCTCCCTGCCCAGCTCGCCTAATAAGTCCGCGGCAGCGCTGGGGTCCATCTCTTCCATAATGTCGGCGGCGCGCTCGGAGTCCATAGCTTCCACCAACTGCTTTTGCAGCTTGGGCTCCACTTCTTCCAGCGCTTCGGCGGCGACTTCCTCATCCAGCAAATTGAAGATGGCCTCGCGCTGCGCAGGCGCCAGGTCTTCAAGTATGTCTGCAATGTCGGACGGATGTAACTGCGCCAGCCGCTCATGGGAAATCTTCAAGCGCACCCGACGCGCCGGGTCGACTTCAATCAAATCCACGAAGTCCCAGGAAATAGCGTTGGAGGGAATCTGTGCCGCGATGCGGTCCACCATCCGCCTGGAGGCCAATCCCTTCAACAAGCGGCGTATGGCGCCGCGCGTCCCCACTTCAACCTCAATGGTGCGTAGCTCTGTGCCCGATTCAGGAAATACCCAAAGCAGTGAGACATCGTTGACGCGGACAACTTTGCGCCCGTGTACGTCGATGATTTGCTGGTCCATCAAATCTCGATCCAGCAGCAAAAGCGGCTCAGCCAGGCTGAAAGATCGTGGATGCGCATCTCCACGCAATCGCAACTCTCCGCTCGGCGTCTGTTCCAGGCCGGCGGGGGAGACTGCCTGCAATGCATTTTTTGGACCCCAGATCATTTCTGTAACCTGCGCCGCTCGTACGCCCGGTGTAACGGCAAGTTCTCGCAAGCGCCCCAGCGTGTGTCCGGCTGCATCGACCACAGGCGTTCCCAGCAACAGAGAAAGATGGACGAGGTGCGGAGTGGCGAGACCCTTCCATTCTTTCGGGTCCCTCAGTTCCCCGTGCTTCTTCCGTTCTTTCTGATCATTGGCCTGCATGGCTTTCGCTCTTTCTTAATTTGCGAGTGCTTGCTCTGACAGTCTACTCAAACTGCGAGAAAAGCTATCCTCAGTTGTCCCAGGAAATACATTTTTTCTCCGGTTTGGCTGTAACACAGGTGAAACGCAGCCCGGAAATGCTTTCGCGACATTCTATATAAGATTCCTCAAGGCCCGTGGAAGAACTGGAAATCCCGGCCTTCCAACGACCGGGCAAAACGCAGCCCTTGACACATGACCAAATTTGCAAGCAAACTGCCCGTGTGGAGAGTTTCCGCTGGATGCACGCCGGTAACGACGCAATAGAAGACCCTCAAAGAACAAATCAAGCGGGACGGAGTGTGTGGTGGATTCCATGGTAAGTCGATTTAGTTACACTTTGGACTCATCGCTCGACAGCGTGAACAAAGTGGAAGAAGCAGCGGAACAACTGGCCCAGAAGTCAGGGTTGGATGAAGACCGCATCTTTCAGGTTACGATGGCCGTGCGAGAAGCCGCTGTGAATGCTGTACTGCATGGCAATGCCTACGATCCCCAGAAAAAGATCGTTGCTTCGTTTGAAAACACCGGATCCTCGTTGATTATCCGCATCAGCGACCAGGGAAAGGGGCTAGATCCAATCACGCTTCCTGACCCTCTGGCGCCGGAGAACTTGCTGAACGGCTCGGGAAGAGGAATATTTCTCATCCGTTCGTTTATGGACGAGGTACACTTCAAACTATTGCATCCAGGCACCGAATTGACCTTGATCAAGCATTTGGATTCCAATCAGAACAGAGCGTAAGGAGGATTTCCCGTGAGCATGAAGATCAGTAACCGCCAAGTGGATGGAGTGACCATTCTCGATTTAAGCGGTCGCATTACCCTCGGCGAAGGCAGCGTGCAACTGCGCGATGCAGTTCGTGACCTATTGAGCAAGGGATCGAAATACATCCTGCTCAACCTGGCAGACGTCAACTATATTGACAGTTCGGGCATCGGTGAACTGGTCAGCGCGTTTACCACTGTCCGCAATCAGGGCGGAGAGCTTAAACTTTTGAAGCTGACAAAAAAAGTCCACGATCTCTTGCAGATCACAAAGCTTTACACCGTGTTCGATATTAAGGACGATGAGGCGGAAGCCATCGGTTCTTTC
>JAKAYS010000083.1 GCA_021826695.1 Acidobacteriota bacterium
ATTTTCCTGGCAAAGTTTACCGCGGGAGGTCAGCCGGTTTCGATCCAGCAATTTGGAACCGGGAATGAGGTAGCGGAACAGGATTCAGAGATTTCCTCCGCGGTATCGATCGCCACTGACGCGCAGAACAATACTTTTGTCGGCGGAATGACCACGGGGGCCTTTTCGGGGTACACCAATGCCAAGGGGGCGCAGGAGATTTTTCTGGGCAAATTCGGGCCGCAATAGAAGCGCCCGTAGTTACTGGACGGCCTCGTAGATAATCATCTTCGAGACCGGCTTGCCGTTTTCCTGCTGCTCCGGCGCATAGACGCGGTGCGTCAGAGGATCGACGGCCAGGCTGTGGACTTTATACTGCACGGGGAAATCCTGTAGCTTGCGGTAGTGGTCTGGATCGTCTTCGTGAAAAACGGAGATGGCCCCGCTAAAACAGGCCACGTAGATGCGGCGCAGACCGGGATCATATTTGATGACGTCCGCGCCGTCGGCCATCGGCAGATATGCAATCGGCTTGTGCGTGTCAAGGTTGAAGACTGTCATCAAATTATTGCGCTCGCAGGACAGAAATGCGCGCCGATGCTCGACATCGAGCGTCATGCCGTGGTTGCCCTGGCACTCTCCGACCGGATAGCTGCCGATGACTTTGTCGGTGGCTGGATCGATCTCGGCGAAGAGGTTCTGGTCCTGTAAATTGACGTAAATGCGATGCGCCGCCGGGTCGTATTGCGGCATTCCGGTTTCGCTATTGAAGTGCAGCGTCTTGACGATTTTGTCCGTGCGCACATCGACGATGGCCTCGGCCTTCCCGCGTTCATCCGAAACATAAACTTTATGAAAAGGCGCGGCATAGGCGCTGCCATCCGGCTTCGATTCTGTGGGCAATTTGGCGACCACCTTCATCTTCCGGAGATCAACCACGCCAATTTTATTTTCCAGCCAGTCGGAGGTGTAAGCCTTGTGGAGTTCCGGCACATAGACGACGCCTTCAATGCCCGGGACGCCGGGAATTGACGAGACGAGCTTGTTCGTTTTCATGTCGATGACATACAAAATTCCCGCGCCAAGATGCGCGGAGAGCAGGTAATCGTCCGGTCTGTCGATGGTCAGGTAATCGAAGCGCTTGCCCAGCGGCCCCGGCAGATCGATGGTGGCAATCTGCCGCAGCGTATTGGTTGTATGCTGTTGGGTACTCCCAGCAGGCTGCGTGCTCTGCCCGCGACCCACCGCTACAGATGCGAGAACTACGAACCCTGAGAGGAAGCGCTTGACCGCAATACTAAGATGATTTCCCTCGAAGAAGTAGCCCATCATGATCTCCATCGAAACAAAGATATACGCACCGTTCCCTTGTAAGTTTAAGCGATGCGTTCAATGACTGAAATGCTGTAGAAACAGAGTGGGCGGATGAAAAGTTACGATGTCGTCGATGATGCAGTTGACCATCTTACATTAGGGGTCCAATCCGGAATAATTCACTTGTGCATAGAGAATGCAAGCGATTACAATTGCCCGGTCGTTATATTTGGTTCCCCGGGAGAATCTTGCCATGCACCAGCCTTCCCACGCAATCTTCGGAAACTTTCTTATGCGCTATCGGCAGTTTTTCCTGATCGTACTCGCTTTCATTTTGCTATCACCGGGATATGGATGCGGCCAGGCCCAGACCAGCGAAGCGACCCAGGTGATGAATCTCAACTTGCCGAAGCGCTACACTAATCCGCTGACCTTGACCGATCCGAACAGCGGCCCAGTGGTCAGTTGCCCAGACCCTGCCATTATCAAGCAACATGTGGACTGGTATGACGTCTGGTATCTCTACTGCACTGGCGATCCACTCAACAGCAGCGATGTCAATTCCAGCGGCAAGCTGAATGCCCATCTGATCACACAATTCCGCTCCTACGACCTCATCAACTGGACGTATATCGGGGACGCGTTCTCCTCCGTTCCAGCGTGGGCGAACGGCGGCACTAACCAGATGTGGGCCCCGGCCATAAAATTCTTTAACAGCAAATATTATCTCTACTATGTGCTGCCCAATACTGGGCTGTCCGGCGGCGGCTCAGCGATTGGCGTGGCCACCAGCAACAGCCCCGCCGGTCCCTGGACTGACAGCGGAGGTCCGGTGGTTGCGCCGGAGCCTGCATTTTGCTGTGCGGGCAGCCGTCGCGCGGTCATCGATCCCGATGTGGTCACGGACGATTCGGGCCAGCGCTATATCTCTTTCGGCAGTTTCTTTGGCGGCATCAGTATTCGCACATTGTCCGCAGACGGTCTCACCTCCAATCCCAGTTCTGAACAGCAACTGGTGATCGACAACTGGGCCGAGGGCGGGAGCTGGGTCAAACATGATGGCTGGTACTACCTCTTCGCCTCCACGAACAACTGCTGCAATGGCCCGCTCAGTGGCTACTCGGTAATTGTGGGTCGAGCACGTTCGCCCATGGGACCGCTCCTCGACCAAAATGGGATAGCGCTGAATGCGTTCGATCCCGGTGGCGCCATCGCCATTGCGGCCAATGGCAATACCTGGGTCGGGCCCGGCGGGAACGTGGTGTTTCAGGATGATTCCGGCCAGCCCTATATGCTGTACCACGCGATCGACAAGACAAGTCCATACTTCGCGGGATTTCCCGGATATACGCGCCGACCGGCATTGATCGATCCGATCGACTGGGTCAACGACTGGCCCACGGTCCGCGCAGGACGATGGGCCTCCGACACATCGCAGCCCGCGCCTGCCGCGCAGCCCCAGGAATACAACACCTACACGCCCATTCCGGCGCAGGAATATCTGACAGGGGATGAGATTACGTCCCTCTCCGATGAGTTCAACACCACCACACTGTCGTCGCAATGGCATTTTATTCACCCATTGGCCAACAACAGTTATCTTCTGACCGGCGGGGCCTATCAGGTGCAAAGCCAGGGGCCAGATGAAAACTCTGATCCAACGCAAGTTTCCATCCTCGGCGAGCCTGCCCCTATAGGCGATTACGTTGTTGAGACGAAGGTCACATCCAGCGTGCCTTTTAATAATTCCTGCTGTTATAACTACGCGCAGCCGGCCTTGTTCATCTATGGAGATGACTACAACAGCGTCAAGACGGACATTATTCCCAACTACGACGTTCGGATCACGGAGTTTGGCAACCAGGTGGGGCCTGTTCTTCAGAACTATCCGACATTCGGCAGCATGAACATTGGTCCGCAGGGACCCACGGCCAGTTGGATGCGGATCGTGAAGCGCACGGTGAATGGGCTTGAATATTACAGCGCATACACGAGCATGGACGGTGTCAACTGGATCCAGGGAGGCACGTGGCAACACACCTTGGGGGCGACGGCACAGATCGGGATCGCGGCGGAGAACCGCGCTGGGTTCACCATGAATTTCGATTACGTCCGCGTGTACCACTTGCAAACCGCCAGTCAGAACCCCTAACTAGCCGTTTCAATGCGACAAAATGGGGCAGATATGACATTTGGCCGTTTTTGGAGATGAAATGAACGCCTGATTTCTCTCCGAGGAAAATCAGAACTCCCAGCAGCGGGTTTCCCGGCTAGGTAGGTGTCGGATACCCTGCTGCACTGGGCCAATGTTTTGGTGGGCCAATGGACGTTTTTCTGGGATAATTGGAATTGCTCTGGTGTCTCTGGCACGCGCAGACGGCGACGAACCGGTCGGCTTTTGCTGCGTGTACAAGCGCCCCTATGAACATTGTTGCACGCGTCTTTTCGCCGACGAAGAACCGTCGGCTGAATGAGCTGGTCGGCCTGCTTCTGCTGGTCACAGGCCTTCTCCTGCTCCTCTCCCTGGTTTCCTATACGCCGCTCGATCCGTCGCTGGACACGGCGAGCGGCTATTTGTCCGGCCACTCGGCCCACAATTGGGTCGGTATATGCGGCGCCAGTCTCAGCGACCTGTTACTGCAAACCGAAGGACTCTCGGCCTTCCTGGTACCGCTTCTGGTTGGCGCGCTGGGGTGGATCTGGCTGCGTTCGCGGCCTGCCGGGTCTCCAATTTCCAAGCTGACTGGAGCATTTTTATGTCTGCTGTTCGCGCCCGCCCTGTTTGGCCTGATGCCCGGACATCTGCGCTGGGTACATGCGGTGCCGATTGAAGGCTTGACGGGCCGCCTGATCGCAGAGATGTTGGTGCATTATTTGAACTATCCCGGCGCGTGTGTCCTGTCGGTCGCCCTGGTAGCCGCGTCGCTGTATCTCACCACTACGTTCAGCGTTGGCAGCGCGCGCCAATGGGGCGCTATACGCTTTGCATTTCTGGCTGCGTGGCGAGACCGCTGGCGCAACTGGCGCACAGACCGCGCCGACCGCAAGGCCGCAAAAAATGCAGCCCGCGCCCTGGCGAAAGAACAAGCAGCATTGGCCCACCATGCGGAGGAAAACGATCCGCACATGTTCGCGGACACGCGCAAGGACACTTTACCGACCCGCGTCCGCAAGCGCGCCGACTTCTGGCAGGAGCCGGTGCCCGCTCCCCCGGCGCAGGAGTTTTTCAGTGGATCGGCGAGGCAGATGGGCGTCGATCGCGAGAGGCTGCAAGATGACGCGGATGAAGCCCTCGATATCGACGTCTTCGAGGAAGCCATGCGCCCGGTTGTAAGTCCAGCTTCCAGACGCGCAGCTCCGAAAGAGGAGATTGCATTCATTCATGCAACAGCCACGCCAGCGTCGGCAAGGGAGCTGCATGTGCAGATTGGCGCCCGCGCGGATGCGGCTGCCAAGTCCGTCACCTTGACCGCCAAGGCGGTGGAAGGTTTTCGTCTGCCGCCCAGCACATTATTGCATCGCAGCGAGGAAAAGCAGGTGATTCGCGAAGAGGAGCTGCGCGAAGAAGCACGCGTGCTGGTAGAAAAATATGCCGAATTCGACGTGAACGGGCAGGTGGTGCAAATCAATCCCGGGCCAGTGGTGACGACTTTTGAATTTCGGCCCGATGCCGGGGTCAAGTACAGCCGCGTCGTAGGACTACAGGACGATCTGTGCCTCGCCATGCGCGCCGAGAGCATCCTGATTGAGCGCATGGCTGGAAAGAGCACGGTCGGCCTGCAAGTGCCCAATTCCGAGCGCGAGACCATCTGGCTGCGCCAGATGGTTGAGGCGGACAGTTTCGCCAACAGCAAATCGAAGCTGACGCTGGCCATGGGCAAAGACATCAATGGTCGCATCGTCCATGCCGACCTGGCAACCATGCCGCACGTGCTCATTGCCGGCTCCACTGGCAGCGGTAAATCGGTGGCCATCAACGCCATGATTATGTCTGTCCTGTTCAAGTCCACGCCGGAGCAGGTGCGGCTGATTCTGGTAGACCCGAAGCGCGTGGAACTGGGCATGTATGAAGGCGTTCCGCATCTCTTTACGCCCATCATTACCGAGCCTAAGTTGGCGGCCAATGCGCTGCGCAATGCGGTGCGCGAGATGGAGCGGCGGCTGAAACTTCTGGCCTCCCGCAGCGTGCGCAATCTGGAGCAGTACAACAAGCTGTTCGAGACCACCCCCAGCCTGTTTGAAGAACCCAGCATGGAAGACGAAAAGCCGCTGCCGCAGATCGTCATCATCATCGACGAGCTGGCCGATCTGATGATGCTCGACCGCGCCAATGTGGAAGAGTCCATTACACGGCTGGCGCAGATGGCGCGAGCTGTGGGCATTCATCTGGTGCTGGCAACGCAGCGCCCGTCGGTCGATGTCATCACCGGACTGATCAAGGCGAACGTTCCGACGCGGATGTCATTCCGGCTGGCGACCAAGGTCGATTCCCGCACAATTCTGGACTCCAACGGAGCGGAATCCCTGCTGGGACGCGGCGACATGCTCTTTCTGGCGCCGGGAACATCGCGTCTCCAGCGCCTGCACGCTCCGTTCGTTACGGAAAAAGAGATCACCGCGGTGGTGGACTTCTGGAAATCGCAGGGCGCGGCGGAGTATGTGGAAGGCTTTCTGGAGTCGCCACAGGATGACAAAGGTCGCGAGGGCGTGGATGGCGGAGAAGAAGCCGAAGCCAACGATGAGTTGTTTGAAGATGCGATTCGCCTGGTATTGGAGTTTGGCAAGGCTTCCACTTCCCTGCTCCAACGCCGTATGCGTATTGGCTACGGGCGGGCCGCGCACCTGATCGATCTAATGGAGCGCGATGGCATCGTTGGACCCGCGGACGGCTCGCGCCCAAGAGAGATTCTAAAGCCAGCAGGCTGGCTACAGGAAGTTGAGCAATCCATGCGGTAGAGCATTTCTGTCGGGGTGTTTACGGTCGGGGAAAGAGTCGCGCTCTCCCACCCTTTGCGATGAAGCCGCGAAGGAATGACCCTAAAAACCGCAGTCGCTAGCCAGAAGCGCACATGTTTTGAGGAGTTTTCGGGGCCTATACTGAATGATTCTGGCCACGATGTAGTCCAGCAGCGTCTTCCACCTGTCAGTTGAGGGCGACTGCTCCGCAACTTTCCTTACATGGCTAAGAGCGGCACGGATATTGGCGATGAACGGCATAAGGGCTGTCCGGCATGTTTGGTGGCTCGGCCTACGGCAGCCAGCAGCAGCGCCCTGCTGGTGATGGCTTCTGGCTTGGCCGCGCGGCCGTACCAGCTCCACCCGTTGTAAACCAATGCCACAACCCGAGCACCGCTCTGGCAGCGTTCGATGTCCTGGGTGGTAAAGCCGCCCCAGCCCCACTGATTCTTGAGTTCGTCGAAGCCGTTGTCGGCATCGGCCCGGTCGCGGTACAGCTGCGCCAGCAGAACGACGCGCACCTGCTTGCCACTGGCTTGCAGATGGCGCGCGGCCTGGGGAAACTGGCGCAGCGCAAACTTCGCGACGGCGCAGCCAGCGCGCTCCATTAAGCTGTGCCAGGAAGCGCCGAAGTCTTTTACCGTGCGCTCATCGCAGGCCCGCATCTCCGCTGCTGTTAAAACATGCATGATGCCGTTGTACGCGAAGGCGCTGTATTTGTGCAATTTTCTTGCGCGGAGATTCCCAGGTCTCAAAATCGAGACTTTGGGTACCCATCTGAAGTGAACTACAATTCGAGTAATTTAGGACTGAACGAGAAGATTTCCTAATGAAAAGCACTGGGTTCTTTGGAGGAACACATGAACGCAGGCGTGAGGTGTGTGCTGGCCGGTCGTACAGTATGGATGTGTTGCGTAGTTCTCTTGACAGCGGTTCTCCTCGGATCGCTTCCGGTATGGGCATTGCCAGTAAAAGGCACCCCCGCTCCGCCGTTGCAATTTACACAGCTACTGCAAGCGCCCGCCGGAGCGCGGACGAATTGGACTGCGTTGCGGGGCAAGGTGGTTGTGCTGGAGTTCTGGGCGACATGGTGTGAATGGTGCGTGGTTGAAATTCCTCATTGGAACAAACTTGCTGCCACCGTCGATCCGGCTAAGTTCCAGTTCATCACGGTCGACGATGAAGATCCGAAGATCGTCCAAGGCTTTCTCGCCAAGAGGAAGATGGCGGGATGGGCGGGGATCGACACGACAGGTAAAGTCTTTCGACGGTTTGGCGTAGAGCAAAGGCCAACAACCGTCATTGTGGATGGAAAGGGTCGAATTGTGGCGGCAACCCAACCGCAGGATATCCACGCTGCCGATCTGCTGGCTGTTGCGGCAGGAAAGAGCGTGAAGTTCAAGCCGGTGGAGGATTTGGGAGCGTTGATCCGCACGGCGTCGCCTGCCGCCACGGTCAAGCCTCTCTATGAGGTTTCCCTGACCAAGGCTGCGCCCAATACTAAACTGGTTGGCGCGATGTCCGCCGGTCCAGGCCGCATGGATTTCTATGGATGGACCGCGGAGGACCTCCTGATCCTGGCGTACAACGATATTCCGAAGGACCGGATTGTTCCCGTCAGCCCTTTGCCGGAAGGTCTTTATAACCTGCACGCGGTATGGTCGAGTGCGGAAGGTAATGATTCATTGATGGCATCCTTTGTTCAGCCAGCCATCGGTTTGGGGCTGAATCTCAACGTTCAATCGAAAACAGTCACGAAAAAGGCCTATGTATTAAAAGCAACGGACGCGGGCAAGAAATTGCTGACGCTAACGGCCTCGACAGGCGGAAGTGGAGAGTGGTACGCAAAGGGCAAGATGCAATTGATCAACGGATCCATGGACGATCTGGCGAAAGGGCTAGAGGCGGGACTCGATGCTCCTGTCGTGAATGAGACCGGCATTGAGGGCAGGTTTGACGAGGAGTTGGATTTCCCGGCAAAGGACGGGGACGCTGCCAGGGCCGCACTCACGAAAACTCTGGGGCTAGAACTGGTGAAGGAAGACAGGCCCATCGCGATGCTTGAGGTGACGAACCGGGAGGATGCGAAGAAAGCCGCGAATTCCACGCCGGGGCAGACTGCGCAGAAGTGAGGATGCGGCTATTTCCCAGGCGGATGCTGTTGAGGCAGATTGAGGGTTGGTGCAATACGAAACTGTGATGAGTCATTCTGAGGTCGCCGCGCCTGCCCGCCGTGGAGGGGCGACCGAAGAATCCAGAGGGTGATGGCAGAGCCAATCCACGCGGAGATCGTCTGGATTCTTCACTTCGTTCGCGTCGCCCAGGCGACCGACCTCCGTTCAGAATGACGAACTTCTTCTCGATACCAACTGAGATGTCGCGCTAGAATCGTGAGCGAAACTGGTTCGCGCGGTCGAACTCATCCCGCAGCTCGGGCTGCTTCAGGTTTTCACGGATGAAGGCCAGGCGCTGTTCGAGCGCCAGAATTGCTGCGGCGATGGCCTCTTCATTCGTGTGCGCAATGTCCCGCCACATCGAGAAAGGACTGCCCCCGAGTCGCGTCATCTCATGCATCGCGCGTCCACCGATGGCCCGCAACTGCGCAGAGCGACTTCCAAGGTCCAGCCCATCTGCTCCCATATCCGCAAAAGTATCTTCCAGCAGCGCTGCCAACGCTGTGCCCAGCATCTGCGGAAGATGGCTCGCCCATGCACAGATTTCGTCATGCCGCGTTGGATCGAGATCGAGCGTCCGGCAACCGAAGCGCGTGACCCATTGCCGCCACTCCACTGCCCGCTGCTGACTTACCGTCGAGACATCTGTTAGCTCTGTCGGCGTAAACAACCAGACCGCGCCGCGAAATAGATGAGCATCCGCATGGGCTGCCCCGTATACCTCTTTGCCTGCCATGGGATGGCCGGGAAGAAAGTACGCGGGATTGCTTGCTGTTGCGTGCGCGGGAAAAAACTTTTCAGCAAGCTCACAGATTTTTTTCTTGGTGCTGCCAACGTCCGTCACCAACTGGCCTTGATGCAGTACGGGCGCCAGTCGCTCTATCCATTCCACAATGCCAAAGACCGGCGTTGCAAGCACGATGCAGTCGCTTTGCTCGGCGGCAGCGAGAGGATCCTGCGCAATGGAATCAATCGCACCTAGATCACGAGCCGTCTTGGCCTCCGGCAGAGAACGGTCCCAGCCCGTTATGCTGCCGGTAAACCCTTGTGCGCGCAGCGCCAGCCCGACGGAAGCTCCGATCAGACCTGTGCCGAAGATTGCAATGCGCTCGATCGATTCCGCCACGGGGCCTTTCGTGTTATGCGATGTTCCGTCCAACCGCCGAAGCGATAATACGCAATTCGCCCATTAGCTTTTCAAATTGCTGAGGAAACAGAGATTGTGCTCCATCGGAGATGGCTTTGTCCGGGTTCGGATGGACTTCCATCAGCAGACCGTCACAACCCGCAGCCACAGAGGCCCGCGCCATCGCCGGCACCATATCGCGCCGCCCTGTACCGTGGGATGGGTCGCCCAGCACCGGCAGATGCGAGAGATGTTTCAACACTGGAATGGCGGAAACATCCATCGTATTGCGCGTATAGGTTTCAAAGGTGCGGATACCACGCTCGCACAGCATCACGTCGTAGTTGCCGCCGGAAAGAATGTACTCGGCTGAGAGCAGCACTTCTTCAATCGTCGCCGCAATGCCACGCTTGAGCAGAATCGGCTTGCGCGCCAGCCCCAGTTCGCGCAGCAGATTGAAGTTCTGCATGTTCCGCGCGCCCACTTGCAGGCAGTCCACATAGGGCAACATGATTTCAATCTGCGAAATCTCCATGACCTCGCTGACGATGAGCAGCCCTGTCGCATCGCCCACTTCGCGCAGCAGACGCAGACCTTCCAGCCCCATTCCCTGAAAGGAATACGGCGAACTGCGCGGCTTAAAGGCGCCTCCGCGCAGAAATTTTGCGCCCGCATCCGCTACCTGTTTGGCAATGGTAAACATCTGCTCGCGCGATTCGACGGAGCAAGGTCCAGCCATGACCATCACCTCTTCGCCACCGACAGTGACTCCGTTGGGAAAGCGCACAATCGTGCCGGACGGGCGAAATCCGCGTCCCGCAAGTTTATAGGGCGAGGTGATGCGATGGGCTTCCGCGACGCCGCTCATGACCTGAAAGTCGGCGACGTCGAAGCTCGCCGGCTGGCCGACCCCGGCCAGGACCGTTTGCTGCGTGCCTGTAGTGCGATGTACGTTGAAGCCTATCTCTACCATCCGCGCCAGCACTTGCTGGATCTGTTCTTCGGTGGCGTTATGCTGCATGGCAACGATCATTGCTGGTTCTCATTTCGTCTATTTTTGGCTTCATCTGGTGCGTTATCCTGCCCACTGGCTGGCCTGGAAGCCAGCTCATCCTTCTGCAATGCGCGCATCACATCGATGATGCGTTCGTAAATATGCGTCAACTCAATGTGCGGCAAAGGGCCGGGATTGTTCTTTCGGACATTCTCAAAGATCACGCTTTCGCGGTTCGGCTCGTAGACAGGCAAATCAGTTGCGCGCTTCAAACGCCCAATGGCCTGCGCCGCCCGCGCGCGTTCGCTGATCAACAGAACAATCTGACGGTCGAGCTCGTCTATTTTTTTTCGCCACTCGGCGATATCCATACTTCACCTCGAAAAAAAGCCCCGGCACAAAACTCCGGGCGCGCCCAGCGATTCACCTGATCGATAAAAAGTCGATGCTACTTATCCTAAATGGAGAGGCCCGCCATTTTTTCAAGAAACGACACTCTCCGCTTCGGCAGGTGCGCGCAGCCCTGCAATAAACGCGGCCACCGCTGCCGGAGCCTGTTCAGCGCCGGACTGCTCAATCAGTGCAACAATGGCGCTGCCAACCACGGCTGCGTCCGCATACTCCGCAACGGCAGCGACGTGCGCAGCGTTGGAAATGCCAAAGCCAAGAGCAATAGGCAGACTGGTAAAGCGGCGCAGCCGCGCCACCAGTCCACGCGCATCGCCCGCCACCTGCTGCTGCGTGCCTGTAATTCCAACGCGCGAAATTGCATAGACAAAACCTTCGGAGACTTCGGCAATGTGCTGGAGCCGATTATCGGGACTGGTTGGGGCAACCAGAAAAATCGGCTGCAAATGGTGCTTTCGCAAAATCGCGCGATACTCCGTCGACTCCTCCGGAATCAGATCGGTAACTAGCACGGCATCCACTCCAGCGCGCTCTGCGGCGTCTGCAAATGCTTCCAGACCCATGCGCAGGATCGGGTTCAGATAAGAAAAGATGACCAGTCCTGCTGTCGGACGCTCCGCATGCAGTTCCCGGGCCAGTGCGAGCACATCCAGCAGCCGTGTTCCATTGCGTACGGCGCGCTCGCTGGCCCGCTGAATCACCGGTCCATCGGCCAGAGGATCGCTAAATGGCACGCCGAGTTCTATCACGTCCGCGCCGGCGTCGATCGCCGCAAGCGCAATTTTTTTGCTGGTGACCAGGTCCGGATCGCCAATGGTGAGATAGGCGATGAGGCCCGGATGATGACGAAATTCAATGCCCATCGTTACGCTCCCTGCAACTTCAGTTCGCGCGCCAGAATGCCCATGTCCTTGTCGCCACGCCCGGAAAGATTGATCAACAGAATGTCTTTGCGACTCATTTTGGGTGCGATACGAATTGCCTCGGCAACGGCGTGCGCGCTTTCCAGTGCCGGCAGAATTCCTTCCGTGCGTGCCAGTGTCACTGTCGCCTGCAAGGCGGCATTGTCATCTGCGGACACATATTCGGCACGACCGGAATCGTGCAACGCCGCGTGTTCCGGGCCGATGGAGGGGTAATCGAGTCCAGCGGAAACGGAATGTGTGTTGGATATCTGACCGGCATCATCCTGCAGCACGTAAGAATATGTCCCTTGCAGCACGCCCGGAGAGCCACCCTGGAATCGCGCAGCATGTTCGCCGAGTGCCGGTCCGCGCCCACCTGCCTCGACCCCGATCAAACGAACATTTTTGTCGGGAATAAATTCATAGAAAGCGCCGATGGCGTTCGAGCCTCCGCCAACACAGGCCAGCACTGCTGTCGGCAGTACTCCTTCTGCTTCCAGAATTTGCTGACGCGCTTCGATGCCAATGACGCGATGAAAATCGCGCACCATCGTAGGATAGGGATGCGCGCCTAGCACGCTGCCCAACAAATAATGCGTGGTGTGTACGTTCGTCACCCAGTCCCGCATCGCTTCATTGATGGCGTCTTTCAGCGTCGCGGACCCAGAACTGACGCCGCGCACCTCCGCGCCAAGCAGGCGCATACGGTACACATTCAGTTCCTGGCGACGCATATCTTCCTCGCCCATGTAGACGATGCATTCCATGCCGAACAGCGCGCACACAGTCGCCGTCGCAACACCATGCTGGCCCGCGCCGGTCTCTGCAATGATGCGCTGCTTTCCCATTCGCCGGGCGAGCAGTCCCTGGCCGAGACAGTTGTTGATCTTGTGCGCCCCCGTATGCAGCAGATCTTCGCGCTTTAAATAAATCTTCGCGCCGCCCAAAGACTCCGACAGCCTCGCTGCCAGGTAGAGCGGCGTGGGACGACCTGCGTAATGGTGCAGCAGATAGGCAAGTTCACTGGCGAAGGCGGGATCGTTTTGCGCCTCCGCGTAGGCGGACTCCAGTTCCTGCAACGCAGCCATAAGCGTTTCTGGAACGTAACGCCCGCCATAGGCGCCAAAGCGCCCAGAGCCAGTGCCTGAATGGGCCGCCGCGATGATCATTTCGGATTCTTTTGTTGCAGACTTTTCTGGAAACAGCGTTTTCATATTGATCCGCTTTCCTTCCGACACTCTTTACCTTTGCACACTTGTGTTGGGTTTTCCAGGCCCCAGCGCTGCTTCTCTTGCAGCAAATAAAAACACTTCGACGAGGTTTGGGTCTTTCCGTCCAGGCGCAGCTTCGACTCCGCTGGAAACATCGACGCCCCATGGTTGCAGCGTATGAATTGCACGCTGTACATTTTCTGGATTCAGGCCGCCTGCGGCAATTAGTTTCAGATGCGGCGCTTCTCGCAGAAAAATTTCTCGCGCCTTCTCCCAGTCAAAGGCCACGCCAGTCCCGCCTTGCAGTCCAGCGACGCGCGTATCGACCAGAACTGCGTCTACTGCTGGATCGAATGCTCTCTCCTCGCGCAAGGCGCGCACCCGATTCACCAGGCGTAGCGAGCCCGCGTCCACATCCGTAGCGCCAGCATCTACTGGGTAGTGCAGAACATGGATCACTCGAAGTTGGCGGAATATGTTCCTCCTTTTTTCGCGTAATGTCTGCGCAATTCCAATGCGGCCTTCGCCATGCAGTTGTACACCTGTCAGGCCCGCGAATTCTATGGCTTCCGCCATTGCTTCCGGCGTAGCATCGACGAACACACCAATCTTTTCGACGGCCTGGGGAAGTCGTTTGGCAATCGTACTGGCACTTTCTACGGACACACGACGCGGACTGTTTGCAAAAACAAATCCCACCGCATCCGCCCCCGCGGAAACAGCGAACTGCGCATCTTCCAGCGACGTTATACCGCAGATTTTTACCCACATGGCATCCGCTTCAGGCGGGCACCTCGCGTGACGCGGCAGCGGCCATCAGTTCAGACAATGCATTGCCAGGATGAGCTTGCCGCATAAGCGACTCACCAATCAGAAATGCGTGATAACCGGCAGCGCGAAGCCGGGTCAAGTCGGCGGCAGTGTGGATGCCGCTCTCTGCAACGCATACTGCGTCCACAGGCAAGCGATCCGCCAATGCCAAAGATGTTTCCAGACGCACCTCAAACGTTCGTAGATTGCGATTGTTGACGCCGATGGCATCGCAGCCAAGATCCAGCACTCGATTCAGTTCCTCGGCATCGTGTACCTCGCACAGTACGTCCAGGCTTTGCGCATGTGCGGCCTTCGTTAAATAGCGGAGAGATACATCATCAAGCGCAGCGGCAATCAGAAGAATGGCGTCGGCGCAGCAAGCGCGCGCTTCAAGAATTTGAAAATCATCTACGATGAAATCTTTACGCAGGCATGGAATGGAGACAGCCGCAGATGCTTGCTTGAGATTGCCAAGGCTGCCTTGAAAAAAATGCTCTTCCGTCAAAACAGAAAGCGCCGCGGCACCCGCGCCGGCCAGCATGGCTGCAAGTTGCGCGACCTGAAAATCTTGTCGGATCAAACCACGCGATGGCGAAGCTTTTTTTAGTTCTGCAATGACGGCTGGATGGTTTTGCGAGCGTTGTCGCAGTGCCTTGGCAAAGCCCCGTGGCGTATGTGCGGCGGCACGACGTTCCAGCGCTGCGTGGTCCGCAGTTTGTTTGCGGCGTACCAAATCCAGTCGCGTTGATGCCAGAATCTCATCCAGATGCGTGGCCATAGGCAGAAACACTTTCCCTTGAACTACCAGTATAGCCGTGGTGGGACAGTTCTTCGATGCATACGAACAGAGGCTTTTGGCTGAACTGTAAGTTTCCATTTCTGGATGGAAGCAGCGAACTTTTCATTTCGCAGCCAGCAAAGAAATCGTCAGGCGTGGATGAAACTATGTGGGCACTCGCCTTCACTTACGCAACAGACCGCTCTCGCCAAAGCGTGAGCGGTCCTTAATGTTGGCTACGAGAACTCTCTTACTCAGCTTTGACTGCGGCTTCTGCGGCCTTGAAT
>JAKAYS010000084.1 GCA_021826695.1 Acidobacteriota bacterium
GATGCGTCTGCTGCGCACGTATCTGGTCGGCAATGTGAAGCGGATGAATGACAACAACGTTCGCATCGCCTACGTGGGGCGTATTGCCGAGTTGCCCCGCGAAGTGCAGGAAACCATGCAGTGGGCCGCGGAACAGACCGCGCACAATACAGGAACGACCCTGACGCTGGCGCTGAATTACGGAGCGCGCGGCGAAATTGTCGATGCCGTCCGAAGTGCCCTTGCCAAAATTGCAGCCGAGCAAGACGGCCCCATTCCATTTGAAGCGCTGCTGACGCAACTCACAGAAGAGCATGTGTCGCAGGCACTCTACACCGCGCACATGCCGGACCCTGACCTGGTCATCCGCACCAGCGGGGAGATGCGTATCAGCAATTTTCTACTGTGGCAGATTGCCTATTCTGAGATCTACGTAACCGAGCGCTTCTGGCCGGATTTTCGTGGCACGCATCTGCTGGAGGCAATTCGAGAGTATCAGAGTCGCGAGCGCCGTTTCGGCGGGCTGGGCAATGCGCAGACGGCGAATACCGTGGAGCAGGAGCAGGCTTTGGCTCAATAGAAGTTCGATAGAAAATGCCGCAATACATAAAAATTATGCACTCGTTGCGCGCTGGTTTCCTCCTCAAAAATCTTAATCTCAAATCTTTCAAAAGAATTTTCTGGCCTACTTTCATAGATAATGTGGAAGCGCAGGCTTTCACGGGTTTTTTTAGTTAAAGTTATGAGAGAAAAAAGAAGATGAAGCGTATTTTGACAGCGGTCATATTGATTCCGCTGGTGCTGGCTTTGGTTCTCTGGGCACCGTTGTGGCTACAGATGCTGGCAGCCGGTGCGATCGCGGAGTTGGCGCTGTATGAATATCTCGCCCTTGCGGACGCATCGGGCAAGCGGAGCCCACGTTGGCTGGTACTTCTCTGTTGCGCCGTGCTGTTTGCCGTGGCCTATTGGATACCACTCTTCCTTCTGCCGGCTATCGGGATCTTTGCGTTGGTTCTTCTTGCCGTCTGCTCACTGCGCTCTCCATTGGATCAAGTTCTGAGTGACGCCGCACTCGGGTTCTTCGGCCTGATTTATGTCGCATTTCCCCTGGTTTTGGCTCCTCTTCTGACAACCCAGGAAAGTGGGACGGCGCAGTTATTGTTTTTACTGGTCGTGGTGTGGGCCGGAGATATTACGGCGCTTTATGTTGGTAGTTTGTGGGGCCGTCACAAGATGGCCCCCATACTAAGCCCAAAAAAAACCTGGGAAGGTGCGGCGGGTTCCATGCTTGGCAGCATTGCAGCGGGATTGGGGCTGGTCGCCTGCGGCAGTATATTGTATCGGCGGGGCATTGCGCATCTGTTATACGCCCAGCCCTGGTGGTACTGGGTCGGGATGGCGATCCTGCTCAATATTGCAGCGCAGATCGGCGACTTGCTGGAATCTGCCATTAAGCGCGGAGCAGGCTTGAAGAATTCCGGCTCTCTGCTGCCCGGACACGGCGGCATTTTGGATCGTATCGACGCCCTGCTGCTGGCATTGCCTGTGCTGTGGTACGCTCTGCTTTTCCGCCAGTCTTATTGAATGCATGGCTTTTCTACCTGATCGGGACATCCATTGAAGCATCTCGCCATTCTCGGTTCCACAGGTTCGATCGGCCAGAGCACGCTGCGCATTGTCGAAAGCTATCCGGACCGTTTTTCCGTCGTCAGCCTCGCTGCGGGGCGGAACCTGGACACGGCCTTCGAGCAGTGCCAGCGTTGGCGACCGAGGGTCATTTCCGTTGCAGACGAGCAACGCGCAAGCGATCTGCGTCGTCGTCTTCTGTCTGCGGACATTGCAGGTGTGGAAGTCATCTATGGCGCGGCGGGCACAGTCCATGCGGCCACGCTGCCGGAAGTTGACTTCGTCGTCAGCGCCATCGTTGGCGTGGCGGGGCTGGAAGCGACGTATGCGGCCGTAGTCGCGGGCAAAACAGTCGGCATCGCAAACAAAGAGTGCATGGTTGCGGCCGGCGAAATTTTGATGGAAGAGGCCCGTCGACGAAACGTGACGCTGCTCCCCATCGACAGCGAGCACAACGCCATCCACCAATGCATGCGTGGAGGCTCCCAACAGGAAATTCGATCCATTTGGCTGACTGCTTCCGGTGGACCGTTTCGCACCACGCCGCTGGAGCAGTTTGCAGATATCACCGTCGAGCAGGCATTGAAACACCCGACGTGGGTGATGGGCCAACGAATCACGATCGATTCCGCCACCATGTTGAATAAAGGGCTGGAGATCATCGAAGCCTGTCGGCTCTTCCACCTACCGCCGAGGGCCATCAAGGTCACCATTCATCCCCAGTCCACCATCCATTCCCTGGTGGAATTTGTTGACGGCAGCATTCTGGCGCAGCTTTCCGTCACCGACATGCGCCTGCCAATCCTCTACGCGCTGACGTATCCAGAACGGATTGCCTCCGAACTGACTTTCGATATGGCGAGGCTAGCGCAACTTGATTTCTCGCAGCCCGACTTTGCACGGTTCCCTTGCCTGAGGTTGGCCTATGAAGCGGCAGAAATTGGAGGGGAACATTGCGTGGCGCTGAATGCAGCGGATGAAATTGCAGTCGAGGCATTTCTGGACAAGCGCATCCCGTTTCTTGCCATCCCGCGTACAATTGAGGCAGTGCTGGAGAAGACGCCACACTGGCACCCCTCAACGATTGCCGAGGTGCTGGAGGCGGATGCCCGCGGACGCGAAACGGCGCGCGAGTTGCTGCCGAACAGATAGTGCGGGACCATGATATTTAACGGATGCTGTGCGCAGACTCTGAGTAAGCTTGAGCGAAATATCATCAGCATAAGACCCTGAGAACGGATACACCTAAACTCGCATGTCGTTTGTCCTCGTAAGTCTCGTTTCCATGCTTTTTGTGCTCGGCGTTTTGGTGCTTGTGCATGAACTCGGCCACTTCGTTGTAGCCAAGCTGTGCGGAGTTCGCGTCGAAACATTTTCTATTGGCTTTGGCACACGTCTGTTTGGCGTCCGACGGGGCGGCACCGATTATTGCGTGCGACTGCTGCCGCTTGGTGGCTATGTCAAGATGGCAGGTGAGTTGCCGATCGAGAAGGCTTCCGGCGATCCCGACGAATATTCCAGTCATCCCCGTTGGCAACGGGCCTTGATTGCGTGCGCGGGACCAGCGGCCAATTTTCTTCTGGCCCTTGTCTTAATGACCATCGTCTACATGGGCCATAACGAAGTCCCGAATTTTATGAGTTATCCAGCGACGTTGGACTACGTGCTGCCGAATTCCGCAGCCGCCATCGCTGGTCTGCGACCGGGCGACCGTATCGTGCAGTTTGACGGTATTCAGAACCCTACCTGGCAACAGATATTCGTTCACTCCGTGCTGAACCTGAATCACAACGTTTTTATGCTGGTCGATCACAATGGCCAGCAAAAAGAAATTTCTCTCCATCTGACAGCGCCAGCCGATACGGATGATTTTGGATTACAGGATGTTGGTTTTACCCCTGTCGAACAAAACCGGCCGCTCAGGGTCGCCATTCTAGAACCGGACATGCCCGGCGCGAAGGCAGGACTACGTGTCGGAGATGCCATCGTGTCGATAGACGGCACCGTATTGCATTCGCTCACGTCGATGGTGTTGTATCTGAGGCAGAACGGCACCAAGCCGATCGCACTTGCCATCCTGCGCGATGGTAAACCCATGACATTGGTCGTCAAACCCAAGCAAACTACAGGACCAGACGGTAAGTTGGCGTATAAAATTGGTTTCGCAACCGATCCCCCTCCTTCTCACATTGAGCGGCTATCTTTGCTTCAGGCCTTTTCTCAGTCAGCACGCGACAACATAAAGGGATCGACTCTGATTGTCGACGTGTTGCGCCGCGTGGTCACACATCGCATGTCTGCGCGCACTTTAAGCGGTCCAGTCGGCATTGCGCGCGAAACCGGTCACATTATCGCCATGCCCGGATGGACGCCGTTGATGACCGAGATGTCGACCATCAGCCTGAATCTGGGCATCTTGAATCTGCTGCCTATCCCAATTCTCGATGGCGGCGTGATTCTCTTCCTGTTGATTGAGTCCATTATGAAGCGCGACGTGAACGAACGATTCAAGGAGCGCGTCTACCAGACGGCGTTCGTTTTCCTGATCCTGATAATGGTGTTTGTCTTGTTCAACGATCTCTCAAAGATTCCTGTGTTCGCACACCTGAAATTGTAGCAGTGCGGTGCAAAACGGAAGAGTCGCGGCTAGAGCAAGAGCACAGAAGGTGTAAGGTGGAAAGCCGCTCTCACCGCTGCCGTTCCTTCAAAGAACGGCTGCACACCATTTCAACTCGCCACATCACAGTATCTGTGCTCTTGCTCTAGACGGTCCCATGGTAGGTGTACTCAGTGATCGTTGGCCGGGTTACAGTAACCGTGGAACTGCTCTAAAGCGCACCCTCTTCCACCAGCACTTCTTCTTCCTCCTCGGAAGCCTTCGCCACATTTCTCAGCGACACATGCTCAATCCGGGCGAAGATCAAACCGGCAGGAATGACCGTCATAAATGTTACTAAGTACAGCGTGATCCCGCAGGCCGTTGCTGCCTCTGGGGCGACGCCGAGAATACTGATGAGCGCGTGGATAGTGGCCAATTGCGACCCGCCACCCACTACGGGCAACTGTAGAAATGATCCCAACATACTCGCGGCCATCAGGACTATGGTCTGCGCTGGAGCGATCCTTGCCAGTTCATGCAAACGAAAGGCATGCACGATCACCGCATATGCCACCGCGATAAGGCCCCACGTCAGAAACGAGTACAACAAAGCCAGCAGGAGTTCCGATAACCCGCCAATGGCCCCCAGACCATGACTGAAGGCGAGGACTTTTTCCTTCACTCCGTGTCCAAATTTTCTAGAAAAAATACCGCATGTACGACCTGCGGCCTCAGCGATGCGGTTTCCAGCCAGACGAATGGCTACCGCAACCAAAGCCAGTACAAACGCGGCAGCGATGCCAATGTAGCCGGCTCTACGAAAATCCTCATGGTGCGGCAAGCTGCGGACTGAGCTGCTGACAGAAAGAGTGACGGCAATGATTACCGCCGAAGCGAGAAGATCGAATACCCGCTCGACGGCATAGACACCAAGCTGCGAAGTGAAGGTGAGTTGTTGTCGACGCGCGACGAGATACGGACGGACAAATTCTCCCAGGCGTCCTAAAATCGCAACCGTGGTAAAGCCTATAAATTGCGCAGGGACCATTTGCACTGGAGTTGCTGGCTTGGTGGGGCGGAGAAATATGCTCCATCGAAATGCACGCGTAATATATGCGCCATAAATAAGAGCGGTCGCCAGTACAAGCTGCAACCAGCGGATGGAGTTGAACGCCTGCGCCAGCGCGGACCAATCAAAACTTCTCAACGTGCGGAACTGGATATAGACCAGGACCAATAGAACGGCGAACACCGCCCCCATTATCAGCCATCGTTTTTTTTTCATGCGGTCTATCCAGCTTACCTTGTCGGGGCGGTAGTCACTGCTGCAATCGAAACAATGTGGGAAGCACTTGGAGAAAAATGGATGCCTTTGCGCCTCGCCTCCCTCAGTTTCCGTTGGTTGTAGTCATGAATTACGCGCTGCACGTAACGACGAGTTTCCGCATAGGGTGGAATACCCCGATAGCGATCCACGGCAGCAGGACCGGCGTTATATGCAGCCAGCGCACGGGCAAGATCCTCGTGGTAATACATCAGCAGCGCATCCAGGTAAGTGGCCCCACCGGCCACATTCTGTTCGGGAACAAAGCTGTCCCGCACGCCCAGTTGCGCCGCCGTTCCCGGCATCAACTGCATCAAACCCGCTGCCCCAGCGCGCGATACAACGCGAGGCTTGCCGCCGCTTTCCGTGTGGACCACACTCGCCAACAGGTCCGGGTCGAGATGATGCTCCGCCCCTGCATCGTGCAACAGCGCGGATAAATCCAACTTGGTTGTCGCTGGAGAGTGAGCTGGAATTGAGGCTGCGCTCGATAGACGAGCGTTGCCGGAAGCTGGGCCTAAAGGGATCGCGTCCGCAGGAACAATCGCCGCGCTAACAATTTCCGTGCGCACAATGTCCTTCGCAGCGACATCCA
The DNA here is from genome assembly GCA_021826695.1 of Acidobacteriota bacterium. Taxonomy (GTDB): domain Bacteria; phylum Acidobacteriota; class Terriglobia; order Terriglobales; family Acidobacteriaceae; genus JAKAAZ01. Next base: position 6,124 of record JAKAYS010000084.1, read on the forward strand.
GGTAGTTCTCCCTCGAAGGGGTCAAATACAGACGAACTTGTCCATCGATGGCTTTCGTATGATCACAGACCAAATTGGAGCCGGAACGCAAATAGATGCGTTCGCCCGCATAGGCAGACGTCGTGAATCCTGCCATCAACAACGCAACTGCCAGCGATATGTTGCTCAAAGACATTTTCATACTGCGCAATCTTTAGGACCGCTACGGAACCAAATGGAATCAGTCTGCCAGCATAGAAATCTCTGTTTCAGATACGGCCACTGGTCGCTCCATCCCTTCCAGCATACGCAGTATTGCCTGCGCCGCGCCATCCTCATCATTGCTCGCAGTAACGAACCAGTTATTTTCTCTCGCGGTCGCCAGTAGTTCGGCAGCTCCGTTATTCATCACGACTGCATGTCCGGCATAGGCCAACATATCGGCATCATTCATATTGTCGCCGATAGCGGCAATATGTGCCCGGTCAATTCCCCGTTGCGTCGCCAGTTGCGCGATGGCATTTCCCTTCGAACAGGCCGCTGGCATCAAGTCCACAATACACAGGTCCCGCGAAGCATACTCCGTGCGATGGATGGATAGCCTCCGTCGTAAATCCGAAGCCTCAGCTGTCGTTTCCGCCAGAACTGACATGGCCTCTTCCATTCGATGCATGGTCCCGCAAACCATCGCTTGCACCGGTTCTTCGCCACCCTCAAAGGCGCGCTCCAGAGGAACCATCCGTTCTATCTCGTGCCGGTTCGACTCCACCCAGCGGGCAATGCTGCGATGCAGCGTTTCGAGGTCTTCGACGATCAACGCTCCCAATCCGGTCCGCTCAAATGTAAAAACAAGAGAACTGCGAAATCGGGTCAACTGGCGACATAACAAAAGCGCGGTCTCAGTGGGCATGCCAATTCGATGCAGCAACTCCCCGGCAAAGGTGCGGGTCAATGCGCCGTTGGAACTGATCAATACCGTGTCTGGGTGCAGACCAACCGGGGCCAGCACATCCCAGGCAAATGTATGCCGCCTGCCCGTGGCAAACGCGACTTCCACCCCTGCGGCCACTGCCTGATGCAACGCATTCACCGTCGCGTCCGTCATGGTTCCTTTACTGGTTAGCAGAGTTCCGTCGAGGTCGCAAACAAGCATTCTGGGGCAGGGTGGCATAGTTCCAGTCTAATGGGCGAGAATAAAGGTCTGTACATAAAGAAGTACGAGATTCCCGATTTTGGAGATATATATCGATGAACTCTGCCAAAAATACCTGCCCGCATTGTGGAGGACCGCTGCCTCAGCAAGAACCAAGTCCATCGACCGCAGTTGCCGCGCAAACCGCGCCGAAAGATCGAGAATATGATCATCGCGGCATTCCGATGCCACAACACACACGCGTTGGCGGCATCATTGTTCCTCAATAGTGGCTGCACAATTATTTCTATAAGCAACCTTCAGAACGGTACAGATGACGGAACGTCTCTATTACGCAGATTCATTTCTGACAAGTTTCGACGCGGTCGTGACGGACATTCAGGAGGTTTCCCGCGCCAATGGTCTGTCCCTCTGGCGCGTGGAGCTCAACCGGTCCGCATTTTATCCCACCAGCGGCGGCCAGCCGCACGACACAGGACGCCTGCTCGCCACGGCGCGCAGCGGCGCTGAATTGTCCGCAGAAATTGTTGGCGTGGAGGAAGACGAGCAGGATGGGCGCGTTTGGCACCACACTGCGAAGCCTCTAGTGGCGGGTACGCATGTGCGCGGCGTGGTCGATGCTGCGCGGCGTCTCGACCACATACAGCAGCACTCCGGGCAGCATCTTCTATCGGCGGCATTTCTCCAGATATGCAACGCGCCGACGGTTTCTTTTCATCTTGGCGAAGCAAGCTCGACCATCGATCTGGCGGTCCATAGTTTGTCCGACGCAACCTTGCAGCGGGTGGAAGACCTCGCGAACCAGATTATCGCCGATGACCGGCCCGTCACTGTCACGGTCGCTTCGCGGGAACAGGCGGAAGCCTGGCTGGCAGCCGGGGAACTGCGCAAACTGCCGCCGCGAGCGGGAAATCTGCGCATCGTGGACATTGCCGACTTCGATCGCAACGCCTGCGGTGGCACGCATGTGCGGTCTACCGGACAAATTGGCGGTCTATATCTGCGCGGCACAGAAAAAATAAAGCAGGCCGTCCGCGTCGAATTTGTCTGTGGACTGCGCGCCATGCGCGCGGCGCGCGATGATTTCCACACACTGACGGACGCCGCGCGGGAACTCTCTATCGGCCCCAAAGAAGTTCCAGAGGCCATCCTGCGCTTGCAGGCGGATGCGAAACACGCAGCCAGGCAGATACGGACGCTCACCGGCGAACTCGTCCGCTATCGCGCCGAAGAATTGATCCGCCAGACTCCTCTCGACAAAGGATTGCGATGCGTTCGGCTCCAACTGACTCCTCCGGATGCACCCGATGCCGGACATGCAAAATTGCTGGCCAGCAAGCTGACCGCGCAGTCAGAACGGACTGTCGCACTGCTGAGTTGGACGCCGGACGCAGCCGGGACAGACGCCGCCACGATAATCTTTGCCCGTAGCGGCGATCTGGCGTTCGATTGCGGAACAGTGTTGCGAGAAACGTTGGCGGCAAACGGCGGACGCGGCGGCGGGTCGAAGGACATGGCGCAAGGCTCCGTGTCACAGGAGCGCCTTCAGGCGGCCATGGATTCGCTCGCGGGCGTCTGCTCGGAGATTTCATAATCGCCAATCTGGCAAAAGTATGCTTCGAGCTTGTTTCAATTTCCTTTATCTCTCATACACTGGATGTAGTTATGCGCCAATCTTCCCTCATCGCCGGATTTCTACTTTTTGCATGTACAGCAGCCTACCCACAGAACTCGAACCTGCCCTCTAACCCGACTCCGGACTTGCGTTCGTTCTCAACAGCAACGGAGACGCCCGTGGAAGCGGCGAGCCTGATGGCGAACAATCCTGCTTCTATTCAAAATGCAACAACGACGCCGGACACTTCCGCGCAGAGCACCAACTCTACTTCCATGTCGGCTGACCAGCCGATCTGCGGCTTCAAGCATCTAGGCATCTGCATGGCGAACCTTGGCGAAGACGAAAAGGGCATCTTCACCAGCCCGCTGCGGATCCAGCCGAAAGATGCATACTGGCTCGCACCGCTTGGCGCATCGACCGGCCTGGCGCTTGCCTACGATGGGGATGCCTCCGCCACACTCGGCCACGACCAGGGCCGCATCAATACAGCGAGTAACATTTCCAACATCGGCGAATTCTGGGCGACTGGCGGCGAAAGCGCCGGGATTTATTTCTTGGGACTGTATCGCAAGAGTCCCAAGCTGGCGGAAACCGGACGGCTGGCCGCCGAATCGATCCTGGCTTCCGGCTCTGTCACTCTCGTCACCAAGCTGGCCACGGATCGCCAGCGTCCGCGGGAAGGCAATGGCCAAGGAGATTTCTGGACCAATCGACCCGCAGGATGGACGTGGGACTCATCCTTCCCTTCCGGCCACGCCACGGCCAGCATGGCGCTGGCCCGCGTCGTTGCAGGGGAATACCCGCACTGGTACGTAATGCTGCCCGCCTATGGGTTCGCGGAGACAGTGGCCATCGGCCGCGTGTTGGCGCTGGCGCATTTTCCCTCTGACGTGATCGTTGGCCAGACCTTTGGCTTCCTCAGCGCGACGTACGTGTTGAACCATCGCTCCCTGTACCGGCCCGGCGCCAAGAAAACTCTCACCAGCAGAATACTCGGCTCGGTTGATCCGGTGATGGACGCGCGCACACACACCATCGGCGCGTCGATGGAAATTCCGCTCGGTCGTTAGCGCGAAGTTCGCAAGCTTACAAGCGCAGGATAAATCCGGCGATAGGTCTGGTAGCTCTGGTCATACTCAAAACGGGCCGCTGGTTCAGGCCCGATTTGACCGGCTATTTGGATGGAAGACTCGCAGGCCGTATCGACATTCGACCATGCGCCTACTCCTACGCCTGCAAGCAAAGCTGCACCGTAGGCGGCGCCTTCCTCGGCGGCGAGAAATTCCACCGCGCGACCGTACACGTCGGCCTGGATCTGACGCCAGAGCGGACTGCGCGCGCCCCCGCCGCCGAGTCGTACGTTCAGTATCGGAATACCCAGCTCGGCAAATAAGGTGAAGGTATCGCGCAGGCTGTAGGCCACGCCTTCCAGCACAGCGCGCGCCAGATGCTTCTGCCCATGAGACGCGCTCAGTCCGACGAAAGCAGCGCGAACCTCCGGGTCGAGATGCGGCGTCCGCTCCCCGAAAAGATACGGCGCCCAGAAAACACCGTCACTGCCAGCGGGTGCTTCCGCAGCGAGCGCCATCAGTTGCTCGTAGGATGCTTGCTCTCCCTGTATGCCAGCACCCACCACATCGCGGAACCAGCGCAGCGACAGGCCCGCCGCCTGGGTCACGCCCATCACGTGCCAGCGCCCGGCAACTGCGTGGCAAAAGGTATGCAGCCGCCCCAGCGGATCGCGCACCGGCTGGTCGGTTGCCGCAAACACGACGCCTGAGGTGCCGATGGTTGCGCTCACCGAGCCGGGTTTCAGAATGCCCATGCCGACCGCGCCCGCGCCCTGATCTCCCGCTCCCGCAACGATGGGTATGCCCGCAAGCAGGCCGGTCGCCGCAGCAGCGGTCTCATCGAGCGTGGCGCAGATTTCCGCCGACTCAAACAACTCCGGCAGCCAATCCAGCGAAACTCCAGAGGCCTCTGCCATTTCCGGCGACCATCGACGCTGCGTCACGTCCAGCAGCAGTGTGCCTGATGCCTCCTGCACGTCCGTGGCGTAAGCGCCGCTCATGCGGAAGCGCACATAATCCTTTGGGCAAAGGACGTGCGCTATGCGCGCAAAGACCTGCGGCTCGTGCTCGCGCACCCAGAGGATTTTGGTCAGCGTGAAATTCGGCAGCGCTGGATTGCAGGTCTGCTCGATCACGCGCTCGCGTCCCAGCGTGGCGTGGAGCCAGTCGCACTGCGGCGCGCTGCGTGTATCGCACCAGATCAGCGAAGGCCGCAGCACCTTCCCGTCAGCGTCCAGCAGGACCGCGCCGTGCATCTGGCCAGTCAGTCCAATGGCGGCAACATCACTCGGCGTGCAGGACGCAGCGGCGAGGACCGCGCGGATCGATTGCTGTGCTGCGCGCCACCAGTCTTCCGGGTCCTGCTCCGCCCATCCCGCAAAATCGGACCGGAACGGCGCATGTCCGGTGGACTGCGAAGCCACCCCTTTGCCCAATGCATCTATCAGCACAGCACGCGTGCCACCGGTGCCAACGTCGATTCCTAAAAAGAGCATCGATCTCCTCCCCGGTCTCCGGATTCCTGGCCCACTCGTTTCGTCCACAATCTTTGCATACCGCCAACCCTGCCGTCACCCATCGAAATGCTTCTCAAACTGTCCAGCGACTTCCGTTGCGGGCGCTTCCGCTCTACTCTAGTAATGTGGCCATCCAAGTTTCGCGTCGTGCTCGAAGTTTTATGCTGACTACCTGCGGCGTTCTTGCAATTGCATCCTCTGGACTTGCTTTGGGCCAGACGACCCCGCCCGCGCCGTCCACCAATTCTCTACTGACGCAGCCCATCTATCCCCTGTCGCAGGTGCATGCCGGTTTGCATGGCACCGCCTACACCGTCTTTGAAGGAAGCACGCCGGAGGCGATGGATGTGGAGATTCTCGGCGTCCTGCACGATGCCATTGGACCGGGCAAGGACATGGTCCTTGCGCGACTGGTCGGCGCCAAACCGGAATACACCGGGGTCGTCGCCGGCATGAGCGGCAGCCCGGTCTACATCGATGGCAAACTGCTGGGGGCCATCGGCTTTCGCATCGGCCAGTTCACCAAGCAGCCCATCGCAGGCATCACGCCCATTCAGGAAATGCTGCAAGTGGTGCGTCAAAGCAATAGCAATGCAAACATTCCCCCGAAAGAACTGGCCGGTGGTGTTCTTCCACCAAACATGGACGAGGAATCGTCAAATGGGTCTGTGCATTCTCCCGCATGGTCATCGCAGAGCGGCGATACTCTGCAACCGATTGAGACCCCCTTGGTGTTTGACGGCTTTTCTTCCGCATCGATCGACCTGTTCCGCCAACGCTTTCCCTCGTCCGACCTGATGCCTGTCTCCGGACTGGGAAGTGCAAGTCCGGATGTTCCCGACGCTGCGCCGGTCGTGCCGGGTTCAGCCATCAGCGCCGTCATTGTCTCGGGCGACTTCAACATGGCGGCCACTTGCACCGTCACATATGTAGACCCGAAACGTCTGCTGGCCTGCGGTCATCCCATCACGCAATTTGGCAACGTCTCTCTGCCCATGACCAAGGCCCAGGTCGTCGCCACGGTGGCTTCGGCGCTGGATCCCATAAAGATCGTCAACACGACGGAGACCGTCGGCGCGTTTACTGAGGACCGGGAGTCCGGTATTCTCGGCGTCTTCGGCAAGCGGGCGCAAATGATTCCCGTGACGCTGGCAATCCGTGGAACGCCGCAGCCTCACATCTACCATTTCGGGGTGGTCGAGCATCCGCGTCTGACCACTGGCGCGCTGACAGTCTCCATGTTTCAGGCGATGCAGGACACGAACGGGTACAACGATCTTTCCACCTATCGCCTGCGCGGAGAAATTACCGTTGCCAACCAACACTCCATAAAGATTGACGACATGATCGCGGCGACCGACCAAAAGCCCGCCAGCCTGGCGACTGCCATTGCCGTTGCCCAGCGCTTTGACAGCATCTTCAGCAATCCACGTGAAATGCCTTCCATTCAAAATATTTCTCTCACCCTGGATGCAATGCAGGGCCGTCAATCCGCAGCCCTGGCGGAAGCTCGCGTACTGAATCCAACCGTCCATTCGGGTGACAAGATAACGGTGGAAGCGACTCTGCATCCGTACCGGCAGCCGCAGCGGTTGGTTACGATGACTCTGCAACTGCCCAATACACTGACTTCCGGGCCGGTCCGTCTGCTGGTCAGCGATGGCACGACGCTCGACCACACGCTGCATTTAATTCCCAACCCGACGGCCCAGCCGCTGGGATTGAGCGAAACCATCGCCCGGCTCAACGAATTGCATCCTAATAATCGGCTCTATGTCACGCTGCTTGCTCCGGTGCCGCAGGCGGTACTGCAAGGTCACACTTTGCCCGCTGTACCGCTGACTATGGCGAACGTCCTGCAGCCAGATGGAACCACAGGAGGCTTTACCATCGACGGAGAAACTGCGATTGCCCTCGGCTCCAAAAATATGGGCCTGGCGCTGAGCGGTTCTCAGGTTGTCACCCTCGATGTGAAGCCCTAATTTTATATATGTTGTAATAGAACTCCCCAGAAAGAAGAGCACCAACTCCCAATGAGCAAGATTCATGGTTACGCAACCCACGCCGCTGGCGCCGAACTCCATCCCTACAAATACGAAGTGGGAGAGCTCCAGCCCAATGAAGTTGAAATCACAATTACCCACTGCGGCGTCTGCCATAGCGACCTCCATCTGATCGACAACGACTGGGGACTCACGGAATTTCCCTTTGTTCCCGGACATGAAATTGTTGGCGCGATTGCGGCCATGGGCAACCAGGTAAAGGACCGCGCCGTTGGGCAGCGGGTGGCCGTGGGCTGGCAGGCCGACTCCTGCGGCACCTGCGAGTGGTGCCTGCGCGGCGATGAGAACCTGTGCGCGCAAAGCCAGGGCACCTGCGTACACCGCAATGGCGGCTTTGCAGACAAGGTCCGCGTCAACGCCCGCTTCGCCATTCCCGTCCCGGAAGTGTTGGCGAGCGAAAATACGGCCCCGCTGATGTGCGGCGGCATTACTGTATACAACCCGATCCGCACAACGGGAGTGTTTCCGGGGTCTCGCGTGGCCGTCATCGGCATCGGCGGTCTGGGCCATCTCGCCTTGCAATTCGCGCATGTATTTGGCGCGGAAGTCACGGCAGTCTCGACCTCTTTGAATAAAGAAAAAGAGGCAAGGTCCCTCGGCGCGGACCATTTCGTCAATTCTCGCGACAACGAGGCGATGAAGAAGCTGGCTGGCTCCTTCGACCTGATTCTTTCCACCATCAACCAAGACCAGGACTGGAGCACACTGGTCGCCGCACTGCGTCCGCGAGGAACGCTTTGGTTTGTCGGCGTGCCGCCCAGCCCGGTCGCGACGCATGTGTTCCCGCTGATCGCGGGACAGCGCAGTATAGCAGGCAGCCCCAGCGGCAGCCCGCGCATGTTGCAGGAGATGCTGATGGTCGCCGCCCGCCATGACGTGAAGGCCATCACCGAGGCTTTCCCCATGGCGAAGGTCAACGACGCCATAGCAAAGTTGAAGAAGAACCAGATACGCTATCGCGCCGTGCTGGGAAATTAATAGCGTGAAGTGGATCAGTTTCCATAAGAAGTTATTGAACGATGTTAGGCGATCTACGAGTTGACCGTGATTCGGGCAGCAATAGATATTAAAAATGGTGCGTTTGACCTTGCCAAGAAGCCGGGGTGCTCCATCCTTCGCGCTGTTTGCGAAGGGTGGGAATCTAGCCAAACAATCTAGCTTCGAGAAACCGGAGCACTCATTCTGTATTCCCATCTGTACGCACGTATTTCCTCCCGCCACAGCACTCGACACGCGCTGAGGACGTTCCTTTCGGTACACTCAGAATCAGTTATGCGGACCCGTCTTTTTGGTTTTCTGCTTCTCTCTTT
>JAKAYS010000085.1 GCA_021826695.1 Acidobacteriota bacterium
GATGGTAACTGTTTTGCCGTAAATATTTATATGCGTCGGCCCTGGAGAACAATCCATTGCGGTCAATGTTTTTTCAAATATAAAGTATAATTCCGATAACCAAATGTCAGATTATGTAGTCTATATTTAATAGCCTTCAGTCTCCATGCTCATGTAGGCCGTTCGCAGCAAGACATAGGATTGTAGCGCCATCGAGGTTCGTCTCCGTTGTTGTTAACAAAGGTTTCCTGCTCAAAGAGAATACCGAACTGTGCCAGCGACTATCGCACTGGCGTATCTCTACATAGTCATACCAAGCACTCCAAAGAGAAGCTCCAGTTCATCCCCGCGTTCACGGAAAAATGGCCATTTATTCAGCGAACACTGGAGCGCCAGTACCGGAAGTCCGTTGTTCCCGTAGATTTTTCACGTGCCTATTGGACATCGCCATTGACACCCCGGCAGGCATTCGACGTTGAGCGAAACCAGATTGAGAGCGGGCTCGGGTTGTCGAGTTTGGTGTCGTTGACGGACCATGACTCGATCCAGGCCCCCTCTTTGTTGCGGCTGGCGACAGAAACCGCGGAGGTGCCGCTGTCTCTGGAGTGGAGCGTCCCCGTGCGCGGCACGATTTTTCATTTCGGCGTGCATAATTTGCCAGTCAGCGAGGCGCGGGAGATCACAGCCGATCTGCACAAATATACAAAGAGACCCACAGATGCTGCCCTTACGGAGCTACTGGCAAGACTGCACGCGTTTCCGGAAGTGCTGATTGTCTTCAACCATCCCCTGTGGGATCTATGCGGCCTGGGATCTCAACGTCACGCGCGGTGCCTGCATGAATTTCTAGAGGCGAACCACACATTTGTACACGCATTTGAATTCAATGGAATGCGCAAGTGGGAGGAAAATCGGCAAGTGCGACCGCTTGCGGACCGCTGGCAGCGCCCCATCGTATCGGGTGGAGATCGTCATGCGTATGAGCCGAGTGCTGCTGTCAATCTGAGCAATGCGCAGAGTTTCCCTGAATTTGTACAGGAAATACGGGTGGAGCGGCGCAGCCATGTGCTCTTTATGCCGCAGTACAGGGACCCGATGCCAGTCCGTATCGCGCATTCCGTGCTGGATGTGATTCGGTATTATCCGGAAAATCCGGAAGGCTCTCGCCGTTGGGATGAGCGCGTCTTCCACCCCGATAAGACAGGCACCGGTTTTCAGCCGATCTCCGCATTTTGGAAGGCCCCACCGCAGTTTATCGAGCGCATTTTTGCTGTCTTTCGTCTGGCAGACAGTGCCGCCGTGCAATGGGCGGCCAAGCGCATGTATGCCGACCCGATGGACATTCAACTCCTTCCCGACAGCCCGTCCGAGGCAATTCCGTGAAGCAACGGATTCCTCGCGTTGCATTTTTTCCAGATGCATTTCATGAGGTAGATGGCGTTGCGGTAGTGGCCCGACAATTGGAAGCCTTTGCCAGACAACAATGCCTACCGTTGCTGACGGTCCATGCGGGACCCTCCGACGAGGTGACTCGCGAAGGGTCGGTCACTCGCGTACAGCTCAAACGTGGACCGATAAAATTTCCGCTCGACCGCGCACATGAATTCGACCTTCTATTTTTGCGGCATTATCGCAAAGTGGAGACCGTGCTCCGCGAGTTTCAGCCGGACCTGGTACAGATCACCGGACCAAGTGATGTTGGCATCCTCGGCGCGCTTTTTGCGCACAACAAAAGTGTTCCACTGGCAGCCTTCTGGCAGACCAACCTTCCCCAGTATGCAGGGATGCGCACTGCTAAGGCGCTTTCCTTCCTGCCCAAGACGTGGGCTGGCCCTGTCTCAAAGATGGCGCAGCGAGGGAGTTTTTCCGCGACCACGCGTTATTACAAAATCCCCAGCTTATTGTTTGCACCCAATCCAGAAATCGTAGCGGAGTTGGCAAAAACCACGGGCAAACCGTGTCTGCCAATGGCCCACGGTGTCGACACTTCCGTGTTTGATCCGAAGTTCCGCGATCGGCCCGCCGGCCCTTTCACGATTGGATATGTGGGACGTTTGACGACGGAAAAAAATGTTCGATGGCTGGCCCGACTTGAAAAAAATCTATTGGAACGCGGTCATCGCGACTTCCAAATTTTAGTGGTGGGACAAGGCGCGGAGGAGTCTTGGCTGCGCGCCAATCTGCAACAGGCAGAGTTCCCAGGGGTCTTGAAAGGGGCCGAGCTTTCACGCGCTTACGCCAATATGGACGTGCTGGCGTTTCCGTCGGAGACGGAGACCTTCGGCCTGGTCGTGCTTGAGGCCCTGGCTTCTGGCGTTCCGGCAGTCGTCACCTCTGTTGGGGGGCCAAAGTATACGGTGCAACATGGCAAAACGGGATTCGTGGCGGAAAACTTTGAAGAGTTTCGGGACTTTGTTGCGGCCTTGATCGTTCAGCCAGAAACTTTGGCAAGTATGCGGATGGCTGCCCGTCAGTATGCTCAATCGGCATCCTGGGAGCAGGCTTTCCAGGAGATTTATCAAGGTTATGCCAGGTATTTAGGTTTGCCGAATATGACTGGATCGGAACATCGATTCATAGGCATGGAAGAAATAAAAAACGAAGAAGAAATACCAATCATGGATTTGCAATGAGAAGTTTCAATAGGACCGTGCACCGTTTCACCACAAGTGCGAGTCGATATTTTCTAGTCGCAGTCGTTGGATTAGGGTTGATGGCTTGTAAGGCAGTTGCGCAGTCACCGGATACGAATGGCGACAGCAGCCCGATGACGCTCACCCAAGTTGTTCAAACTATGGTGGAGAAGAACATTGAACGTTCGCGCGCATTGGAGGGCTATCGGAGCAGGCGCACTTACACTTTGTTTTACAAAGGATTTCCCAGCGACTTACATGCGCAGATGGTTGTAGACCTGACCTACACTGCTCCGAACACTAAAACTTTTACGGTTGTCTCTCAGTCTGGACCTAAGTGGATCATCGACCAGGTATTGATGCGGCTGTTGAAAACGGAAACAGGAGCACAGCAGAAAAAAAGTAGAACTAAAGTAGACCTGAACACCAAAAATTACAACTTTAGCGATCTGCAATATCAAAAGGAAGACGATGATTGTTCTTACTCTGTATCGGTAGAGCCTAAGAACGCAAGCAAGCTACTCTATCGAGGTCGAATATGGATCAACGACCGTGATTTTGCGGTTTGCCGCATCGAGGCACAACCAGCCAAAAACCCATCTTTCTGGATAACCAGTACTAAGATTTCTCACGTCTACGAAAAGGTAGGAGCATACTGGTTGCCGGAACGGAACAAGAGTGTCTCAACGATTCGGCTGGGCGGTCAGGCCACTCTAACGATTCAGTATCAAGATTACAAACTGCTTACTGAAAGCACCACTTATCCGGCGTATACGAATCGTAGCGCTTCCAGCTCCGAATGAATTTTCTCGATCTGGATCCATCCCAACCAGTAGCACACTTCTACAAGCACAATTATTTTTTTACATCGAGCAACGGAGAGAACCAGGAACGGAACCGTCCGGCATTCATCCATGCTTTTGGGGTCCCTCCGATTGCAGAAAATTACACCTATACCTTGAGTTTTTCGCCGCTGCAACCAGCATGATGGCATTGGCAGGCAATTTCCGTAACGCTTTTCGCGTCTTTGCACCAAGTGCTACAGTAATCGTCTTTTCCAGATGGAACGCACGTACAACCTGCATGTTTGCATTTCTTGACCTGGTCCATAAATTCCTCCAAATATTTCGCGACAAATATCCTCTCTTCAAGTTGGGATGCGTATTCTTAATCGCGTGGCGCGGACGCCAGCAAATTTATTTCCAATGAATAGGTATTCACTTTGGGCTTCGGTTGATCCAGCTTATTCATGGAGTTAAAGGACCCATCTCTTCAACGAGGGGTCAAGATGGATTGGCACAAAATATCAAAATTTGAAAGCAACATAAATTCATCTTGTATCAACTAACCTTCTTAGCAAAGGGCCGCGCATGGAGTTGTCCTTTGCAGGGAAGCTGTCTGTTCATCTGCATCCATGGATGGAAGAGCCGTACGGCCAGAGGCCCGTTTGGATGCACCTTGAAAATCCTATAAATCCTAATGATGTCCAGTAGTGTCCCTAAACAGTAAGGAGCCATTTATGGTAACGAGTGAGATAAGAAAAGTAAGTGCAAGAGCGTTTATGACCGTGGGCCTAGCTGGAATATTGATGTCAGCCGGTTGTAACAAGAGTCCGCATTATCCAGATTCCAAAGATGCCGTGACATCGTCTCTGAAACAAAACAATCTGGGCAATATTGATGTCTCCCAGGACCGCGACAAAGGCGTGATGACCCTTACCGGCAATGTGCAGTCGCAGGACCAAAAGACACAAGCGGATACAGTCGCCAAGCAAGCAGCTCCGGATTACACCATCGCGGACCAGATTGGCGTTGTGCCGCCGAACGACGCAAGCCAGGCAAAGGCCGCTGCTTCCGACACGGACAGCGCGATAGAGGACAACTTCAAGGCCGCCATAAAGAAACATCGCAACCTGGATGATCAGAGCATCTCCGTGAAATCGAAAAATGGAAGCGTTGTGCTTACCGGCAGCGTAAAGACCGCAGCGCAGAAGAGAGAGGCCGCTCGGCTGGCAAAGGGCGTGCCCAATGTACAGCAGGTGGTGAATGAATTGGAAGTGAAGCCGCACAAAAATTCCACAAGCAATTAACTTACTTCCGCATAAAGCATGTTTATGTAGCGCATACGGGCGAGCCAGAAACCGGCTCGCTCGTACTATATATGCTGGTAGAGTGCGATCCAAAAGCGTAGCGTCTTTAGGTGTATCGTCCCGGCAATTGTGGGTTGAGTTAAAATCTGGCAGGCATGGACATGCCAGCATGGCGGAGGGGCTTCTATGCGAAAACAGAGGGTTTTCCTGTTCGATGCGCCGCTTCTTCTGCTGGGACTTTCCGTGTTGGCCTGCGGTTGCGGCGTATCTCAGCTTGAATCCATCAGCATCAGCCCGGACACTGCCAGCGCACAGGATTCTGCAAGTGGCAAGGTGCAGCTCACAGCGACCGGCACGTATACAGACGGACGGACGGTCTCCCCGCTAACTGCTTTTTGGGGTTTCCACGCTCCGTGGATAGAAATTCCCGATCCAGGCGGCGTGAGTGTGGATAGCAATGGCCTGGCGCAATGCACCACCTTCAAAGGCACAATCCCGATTGTCGCCATCGCCCCAAAGAATCCTGGCACGCCGTTGTCCGCCATGACAATGACCACACCCCTGGTCAGCGCAACAGCGCATTTAACATGCCAGTAGGATTCTCGACGTGTGGGGGAAGAATGAGTTGTCTTTGGCGCAGCGATTCAAACTTGAAAAGTCCTATCCCACCCTTTGCGATGAAACTGCGAAGGGTGGGATACCCGGCAATATCGAAGAGGGCGAATCGCTGACCATCATCGCGACCGCGCTGGTCGACAAGCTCGGCAAGGCCCGCAACAATGCAGAGTTCTTGCAGAACATGAACGCGCTGTAGATGGGCTGAGTAAGAAAGAAGTCATTCTGAAGGAAGGTCGCTCGCCGTGGCGAACGACCGCAGTGAAGAATCCAGAAGGCGATCGATGCATCCATGTTGCCATCACCCACTGGATTCTTCGCTGCGCTCAGAATGACTCTTCTTTATGGGGAGCCGTGCTACTCTCACAATGAAATTCCGATGGCGGACAAAACCAGCTTTACTACGGCTACAACTTAGACGAGCTGCGGCGCTATGTGCGCGATGGGACAAACATCTTTTCCCAGATGAGCCGCAAAGAACGCGGCGCATCATCTGGGGCACCCCGGTTTCTTGCCCGGTCATGGTGACCTGTCATCTTTACCTCGGACGCCCATACAATCAAAAGAGGCATGTCGCTTACCTTTACTGTTCAGCAGACGCACGGCACGGCGCGGCGCGGCACTATGGTGCTGCCGCATGGGGTGGTCGATACGCCGGTTTTTATGCCGGTGGGGACTGCGGCGACCGTCAAGGCCGTGCCGCAAAATGTTTTAGAAGACGTTGGCACGCAGATCCTGCTGGGCAATACGTATCATCTGTATCTTCGTCCGGGGCATGAGCGGATTCGTCGTCTAGGCGGGCTGCACAAATTTATGAGCTGGCCGCACCCTATCCTGACCGACTCTGGCGGTTTTCAGGTGTACAGTCTGAACAAGTTGCGCAAGGTGACGGAAGATGGTGTCCACTTCCGATCGCATCTGGATGGGTCGTCACATTTCTTTTCGCCCGAGCATTCGATGGAAGTGCAGATTGCCCTCGGCGCGGACATCGTCATGGTCTTCGACGAATGTACGGAGTGGCCGGCGACACGGGAGCGCGCTCGCGAGTCGCTGGACTTGACGCTGCGCTGGGCGCGCCGCAGTAAAGATCATTTTCTGGCGCGCGCCGAGGAAGTTCCCTGGTTTGAAGAGTATGGTGGGCAGAAGCAGAATCTTTTCGGTATCGTCCAGGGCGGGATGTATGAAGACCTCCGCCGCGAGTGCGCTGAGCGGCTGGTGGAGTTGGACCTGCCCGGCTATGCGATTGGCGGCCTGAGCGTGGGCGAGCCGCGCGCGCATACCCGCGATGTGATTGCCTCGACGCTGCCACTGCTGCCCGCGGACAGGCCGCGCTATGTGATGGGCGTCGGCTACCCGGAGGAGATCGTCGAATATGCCGCAATGGGCGTGGACATGATGGACTGCGTGCTGCCGACGCGGGCGGCGCGGCATGGCCTGCTGTTTACCCGGGAAGGCCGCATGAACATCAAGAACCAGCGCTTTCAGGAGGACCAGAATCCGCCGGACCCGGATTGCGCTTGCATGGTGTGCCGACGGTATACGCGGGCGTATCTGCGGCATCTGGCGATGGCGCGGGAACCACTGGGCGGCGCGCTGAACAGCATCCACAATCTGCATGCCTACCTTGACACGATGCAGTCGGTACGCGATGCTATTTCCCTGGGGACCCTGCCCGAACTTCTGGCGCATACGCGCGAGCGCGCACGTACCCATTGCCCATCATGATGTAAGCTAGAAGATTCACGGGAACAAGGCGATGTGTGGAGGTGTTTCCACATGGAACACGCGGGGCAGCGCCACGATCACCCTCTGGATTCTTCCCCTTCGCTTTGCTCAAGGGTCAGAATGACAGACTTTTATTTTCTTAAGGAAAGCACTGCATGGCGACATTTCTCGATCTACCGGCAAACCCTATCAAGAGTTTGACCACATTCGCACCCTTCATTCTTATTTTTGCCGTCTTCTATCTGTTTATGATTCGGCCCGGGCAGAAGCGCCAGAAGACCTGGCAGGACATGCTGGCGAAGCTGAAGTCCGGCGATCAGGTCGTCACCACGGGAGGCATTCGCGGCAAAGTGGTTTCGGTCAAAGACGATGTTGTGATCGTGAGCGTCAAGCCGGACAATATCAAAATGGAAGTCGCCAAGTCCGCCATTGCCAGCGTTACCACCGCCGAGGACGAATCGAAGTCATGACGCGTTTTCCCCGCCGAAGTTACCAACAATTCTGTACCATCCTTATAGACCTCCATGCGTAATAACTTGACTGGAAAGACCCTACTGATTATTGCCATCCTGCTGGTGTTCGTTGCCGGCATCCTTGGCCTTCCAAACGGCTTCAGCCCCGCGGCGATCAAGCAGTCCATTACGGAGCGCATCCATCTCGGACTTGACCTGAGCGGTGGCACCCATCTGATTTTGCAGGTGATGGTGGACGAGGCGGTTGGTGCCACTAGCGATAGCGACCTGTCGCGCATCCTTACCGACCTGCAAAGCGCGGGCGCGACCGGGGCGACGGCGATCAAGCCGCATCCGAAGACGCAGCCGCAGCTCATCCGCGTAACGGGTGTGAGCCTGGACAAGGACAATGCGGTGCGCTCCGTGCTGGAAGACCATTACGCCTTGCAGTACAACATTACGTCCGGGGCCGACAACTCCTACACGCTGACGATGAAGCCGTCGGTCGTGAACGATTTGAAACAGCGCGCGCTCCAGCAGTCGATTGAAACGATCCGCGAGCGCATCGATCGCCTTGGCGTCAGCGAGCCGGTCATTGAAGAGTACGGCCCGGGCAATTATCAGATATTGGTAGAGCTGCCGGGCATCGACGATCCGGGCCGGGTGAAGGACGTCATCCAGTCCACGGCGCGGCTGGAGATCCATGAAGTGCTCGGCGGTCCGTACATGGACGAGCAGAGCGCATTGCAGGCCAATGGCGGAACGCTGCCTCCGGATGGCGAGTTGATGAAATCCGACGATGGCTCCAGCTCGGCTGGACAGTATTATTTGCTGCGCCGCGCGTCCGTTGTGGCGGGCAGCGACTTTCGCGATGCGCAGCCTTCGGTGGACGTGAACCAGCGCCCGGATGTGACCTTTATTCTGACGCGGGCGGGTGGCGACCGTTTTTATCAGTACACCAGCGCGAACATCGGCAAGAGCATGGCCATCGTGCTCGACAATACCGTGCGCGAAGTGGCAACGATCAATGGCGCGATTCGCGACCAGGGCCAGATTGAAGGCGGAGGATTTACCAAAGAAACGGCGCAGAACCTTTCTCTGATGCTGCGTACCGGCGCGTTGCCGGCTTCGATCCATTTTCTGGAAGAGCGGACGGTTGGGCCGTCGCTGGGCGCGGACTCGATCCGGGCTGGCGTGGAGGCTGCGGCTGCGGGAATGTTCGCAGTGCTGGCCTTCATGCTGATTTACTACAAAGGCGCGGGCATCAATGCCGACCTAGCGTTGGTCCTCAACCTGATCATTCTGCTCGGCTTTATGGGCTACACGCATGCCACGCTGACGCTGCCGGGCATTGCCGGGGTCATCCTTACCATTGGTATGGGCGTGGACTCGAACGTGCTGATCTTTGAGCGAATTCGAGAGGAACTGCGGGCGGGCAAAGCTCCATCAGCGGCGGTGGACCAGGGGTTCGCGCATGCATGGCTCACCATTGTGGACACTCACGTGACGACCATTGTGTCGGCGGCGATCCTGTTCCTGTTCGGCACGGGTCCAGTAAAAGGTTTCGCCGTCACGCTGACGTTCGGTTTGCTGGCGAACTTGTTTACCGCGGTCTTTGTCTCGCGAGTGATTTTTGAAGCGAATTTGAATCGTAAGCAGCGTGGCGAGCCGATCTCAATTTGAGGGCTGAGGCTGCGATTAAGTAAGGACAGACCACATTTTGAACGAAAGCATCTTTAATAGCAGGTTCATAGTGAATGTAACGAGTCATCAGAGGGAGTCATTCTGAACGAAGGTCGCCGCGGCGACGAGTGAAGAATCCAGAGAATATTCGCCTTATCATGGCCGCTATCACCCTCTGGATTCTTCGGTCGCCCCTCCGCGGCGGGCTGGCGTGGCGACCTCGGGATGGCAAACTTTACTTTCAACTATAGTAGCTTTCAATTTGCTATACAGCGTATCTTCCCACCCTTCGGTCTCCGCGGCGACCGAAGGATGGGGCACCCAGGCTAGAACAACGGATCGCATTTTTATTTTCGAGTACAAGTATCGGAGTACGGCGTGGAATTTTTCGGTGAAGTAAATATCGACTGGCTGGGGAAGAAGTGGTATTTCCTCGGATTTTCACTCATCTTCAGCATCTCTGGGTTGCTGTCGTTATTTTTCTGGCACGGCCTCAAGCTTGGGGTCGACTTTCAGGGTGGCACGCTGATTTACCTGAAGTTTGAGCAGCCGCCACAGGTTGACCGCATCCGCCAGGCGGCGGACCGGGCCGGTCTGCATGACATAAAAACACAGAGATTCGGACACGCCGCGGATCATGAGGTCATTGTTTCCTTGCCACAGCGGGACACGAAGGAGTCTTCGCTCGACACTGGACGCGCGACGATTGTGCAGACCTTGCAGGCCAACTATCTGCCGAATGGCGCTGCCAATGCCGGTAAGCTTGACCTGGACAATGCGACGCGGGAATCGCTGGCGGCATTTCTTACCCTGACCGATCCGCTGCATTTGAACAATCAAGCGGTGGAAGAAGTCCGCTACCCGCAGATTGCGACCACGATTTTGAATTATCGCGATCAAGACAAAGGCGGGCTGCTCGGCAGCATCTCAGATCTTAATGGCAAGGTTGATCCTGCTGTACTTGCGGACCTTCAGCAGGGCGCATATCTTTCTGGCTTTACGGTACGCAATGTGGAGATTGTCGGACCGCAGGTCGGCGCGCAACTGCGTCGGCAGGCACTGCTGGCCACACTGTATTCACTGGCGGGCATGCTGGTCTATCTATGGTTCCGATTTGAGTTGATTTACGGCGTAGCAGCCGTGGTGGCCGTTTTCCATGACACGCTGATTACGATTGGCGCATTCAGCCTGGCGAACCGTGAAATTACCCTAACGGTGATTGCGGCCATCCTGACGCTGATCGGTTATTCCATGAACGACACCATTGTCGTTTTCGACCGTATTCGAGAGAACCTGCGCCTGATGCGTCGTGGCTCGCTGTCCGACATTGTGAACAAGAGCATTAACCAGACGCTGAGCCGAACTGTTTTGACCTCTGGCCTGACATTTCTTACCGTTCTGTCGCTGTTCCTGTTTGGCGGCGAGGTATTGAACGGATTTTCCTTTGCGTTGGTCATTGGCATTCTGATCGGCACCTACTCCTCCATAGCTGTGGCGGCACCGATGCTGGTGGCCTATCAGGACTGGCGAGCGAGCCGCGGCAAGACCGTGACGCTGCCTGCTGGCAAGCGTGCAAAAGTCTGATCGGGAAAGATTTGGTCGAACAAAGTGGTTGCGGGGAAATATTTCTACGATATAGGGAACTTTTTACCTGGAGTCCGGTGTCTAAAATTGAGGAAGAATTAAAGCTTCAGGACTCCAGGGGTAAACGCCATGTTCGAAGACAGCACATTTGAATCTGCTGGCAAGCTGAAAACCAAGAGTAAATATTGGATGATCGCCACGTTGATTTTGAACGTGAGCGTGGTTGCGATCCTTATTTTGATTCCTCTTATTTACCCGGAAGCATTGCCTACGCAGGCCATGGCAACTCTTTTAGTTGCACCGCCGCCGCCACCACCGCCTCCTCCACCACCGCCTCCGGAGGTGAAGGTCGTCCCGGTGCATGTCGAATCGATGGCCGACCAGTTGACGGCCCCCAGCAAGATTCCAAAAGTCATTAAGATGGTGAAAGACCAGGCCCCTCCACCGCCTACAGGCGGCGTACAGGGCATGAGCGGCCTGGGCGGGAGCGAAGGCGGCGTCATCGGAGGCATTTTAGGGGGAATGGGGAATGGGCCTGTGGTGAAGGCCGCTCCGCCCAAGAAGATCGTGGTGTCCTCTGGCGTCATGCAGAGCAAGGCAATTTCGCAACCTTCTCCAACATATCCACCCATTGCCCGTGCTGCCCGCATCTCAGGTACTGTGGTGTTGGCCGCTACCATCGGCAAGGATGGCACTATTCAGAACCTGAGAGTTGTAAGTGGTCCCCCAATGTTGCAGCAGAACGCGCTGGATGCTGTTCGGCGCTGGCGGTATAAGCCGACCGTGCTCGACGGGGTTCCTGTCGACGTGGAAACAACGATCAGTGTGGTGTTTACCCTGAACGAATGATATTTTCGGATATGTTCGCTCTAACGATTTGATTTACCGCATCAACCAAAATGCAAGCTTATCCTTAAGGAGGATAGATTCCAGTGATTCTCGCTCACCTTACACAATTCGCTCCGCACACAGCTGCGCTGGCGGCATATTTTCAAGATCAGGCGCCCGGTTTCACTGTCGTGGACCTCTGGCACAACATGGGAATTCTGGCCAAAATGGTAGTCTTCCTGCTTTTGATTATGTCGGTCTGGTCTTTGGCCGTCATGATTGACCGCGCTCTTTATTTCTCGGCGGCCCGCAAGCAGTCTCGCGAGTTTGCTCCGAAAGTTGCCGGCGCTTTGAAAGAAGGCCGTCTGGATGAAGCCATCAAGCTGGCAGACCGCAGCAAGAAGTCCCACCTGGCGGAAGTTGTCACTGCCGGTCTTCAGGAGTTCCGCAACTACGGGAGTGGCGGCACGGTTTCGGAACCGCAAGTGGAAGCGAGCCAGCGCGCCCTCGAACGGTCGGAAGCCATTGTTCACGCCAAGCTGAAGCGCGGTCTCGGTGGTCTGGCAACGATCGGCTCCACGGCGCCATTCATCGGCTTGTTCGGAACAGTCGTTGGTATTCTGAACGCCTTCCAGGCAATTGCAACGCAGAAGACCTCCGGTATCGGCGCAGTTGCCGGTGGTATTTCTGAAGCTCTTGTCACCACGGCATTCGGACTCTTCGTGGCCATCCCAGCCGTTATGGCATTCAACTACTTTACGAATCGCGTGGAAGCGTTTGACGTCGAAATGGACAACTCTTCCAGCGAGCTGGTCGATTACTTTCTGAAGCAAGGCGCACGCCGTTAAACGAGGCTGTCCGATTCAATTCAGGTGTGTACCGAGCGAGAATCATCTGTCGTGGGCTGACGAGCCATACGTGTCGTCAGCCCGCCAGAATGTAAAACAAGATAGCGGCCAGGCTCCACGCCATGGAGGCGTAGAGAGCTAAGGTCCCGGAGTTTATCCATGGGAATAGCAAAACGAGATGAAGGCAAAAAAGTCACATCGGACATCAACGTCACCCCAATGGTCGATGTGATGCTGGTTCTGTTGATCATCTTTATGGTGATCACACCCATGCTGCAAAATAAGGTAAACGTCGATTTGGCAAAGACCGTCAGCGCGGACCCTATGCCTGATGCCGACCATGAGGACACGGTAAAGGTGGCCATCACGCGCGACGGGCGCGTCTATCTGGGGGCCAATCAGATTGCGCTAGCGGACCTGGGCCCGAAGACCCAGGATTTGCTGCAAAATAAGCCCAGCAAGACTGTATATATTCGCGCCGATGCGCGTGCCCGCTACGGCGTGGTGATGGACGCGATCGATAACCTCCGTACGGCGGGAGTCGATGAAGTGGGCTTTCTCACCGAGCAACAGCCGCAGTTAACTCAGCCGACACCGAAATCACCGACGACTCCGGCCCCGGGATCCTAACAATTTTCTGAATTTCCGTTCGACTGTTGAGTGAACGCAGCCCCCAACGGGGTGTATTTGTAAAGCGAGGATAATTTTATGGCAATGTCAGCAGGTGGTGGTGGCAGTCTCTCGTCCAGCCCCAACGTCACTCCTCTTATCGATGTGCTCTTGGTATTGTTGATTATTTTCATGGTGATCACGCCGACGACTCCGCACGGCCTGGATGCGTTGGTGCCGCAGCCGCCAAAAAATCCTCAACATGAAAACAATAGCGACCGCACCATCGTGGTGCAGATTACGCATCGGCCCGGCGGGGGTCAGCCAGGCTACAAGATCAATGAGACAGACGTCTCGCACGATCAGTTGCTACCGCAACTGGAACAGATTTATGCAACGCGCGCCATGAAAGTCATGTTTATCAAGGGCGATCCAGACCTGGATTTTGCGGCGGTCGCGGATGTGATTGACATTGGCCATCAAGCTAGCGTAGACCATATTGGTGTGATTACCCCGAAGATTGCAGCCGGGCAATAATGCATAAGAGGGGGGGTGATCGGACCCCTCTAAAGCGTTGTTCGTTTGCAGTCGGATGCTACGGTCTTTCTCAAATCAACGAAACCGAGTAAGATCACAAAGCAAGTGAATTGATTTTCACGCACTGGTTCTCGCTGTCATCCAGCTATGGATACGGCAGCCGATTGATTGAAGGAGAGATCAAGCCGAATGAATCGTATCGCACGTCTTCCGGTCATGGCCGCAGTCCTGTGTACTGCCCTTGTCCTAATCACCGGATGTAACCGACTCCAAGCACGCGACCAATTGAACAAAGGCGTTGAGGCCTTCAAGACTGCTCACTATGAAGAGGCGATCAATCACTTTCAGCAGGCAGTCCAACTCGATCCCAGCTTGCCTATGGCCCGCCTGTATCTTGCGACCGCGTATGCACAGCAAGTGATCCCCAATCTTCAGACGCCAGAGAACATGAAGTTCGCAAACCTGGCAATTCAAAATTTTCAATACGTTCTGCAAAAAGATCCGAACGACATCAATGCCCTGAAGGGGATTGCTTCGCTGTATCTGAATACGCAGAATTTCGACAAGGCGAAGGAGTACCAGAACAAGGTGCTTGCCGTCGATCCGAACGATGCGAGCGCCGACTACACCGTCGGCGTGATCGATTGGACAGTTGCCTACAAGAACGCTTTGCCAGTTCGCCAGTCTTTGGGACTCCAGGACAATGGGGACGCCATCAAGGACAAAAAAGCCTGTGCAGCTCTTGCGGAGAAGAACGCTCCACTCATTCAGGAAGGCCTGGACTATCTGCAAAAGGCAATTCAGATCAAGCCGAATTACGATGACGCCATGGCATACATGAATCTTTTGTATCGCCGCAAAGCAGACCTCGAATGCGGCGACGATGACACTCGTAAAGCGGACCTGGCCCAGGCCGACCAGTGGGTACAGAAAGCAATGGCCGCGCGCAAGGCGAATGAGCAAAAGAAGAACCAGGAGACTGCTGCTCACGGTATCGTACTCGATCAAAAGTAACGCTTAAAAGCGTGTTTTCTCCCACCCTAGCCGCAAACAACGCGGCGTGGATGGGGCACCCAAATGCAATGCTTCATTGGACGGATCAGTAAGTAATCGAAAATGCCTCCGGAAAAATCGGGGGCATTTTGATTTGTAAGAAATAAGAGTAATGCGAGAGAAACAGCACG